>DATHWB010000046.1:0-4458 GCA_035460965.1 Acidimicrobiia bacterium | reverse complement strand
CGCGGTGACCGAGCCCGGTGGTGGCACCGACCTCCTCGGGGCGCTGGCCACGACGGCAGAGAAGGTCGAGGGTGGTTGGCGGATCAACGGACAGAAGATCTGGTCGACCCAGGCCCACGTCGCGGACTACATCCTGCTGCTCGCACGGTCGGACAAGACCGTCGAGAAGAAGACGCTCGGGACCACGCTGTTCCTCGTCCCGGGCGACGCTCCGGGGATCGAGACCCGGCAGATTCCCAAGATCGGAATGCGTAGCGTGGGATCCTGCGAGGTCTTCCTGGACGACGTCTTCGTCCCGGACGAGCTCGTGCTGGGCGAGGTCGGACGCGCCTGGTACCAGCTGCTTGGAACGCTGAACAACGAGCGGATCATGGTCGCCTCGCTGTCGCTCGGAGCGCTCGACGGGGTGATCGAGGAGGCGCTGCGCTATGTCAAGGAACGCGAGGCCTTCGGCAAGCCGATCGGGCAGTTCCAGCGGATCCAGCACTACATCGCGGACATGCTGATCAGCCAGCAGTGCGCGGAACTGCTGACCTTCAAAGCCGCCTGGCTGCAGTCCAACGGCGAGCCCTGCGGGATGGAGGCGAACATGGCCAAGATCGTCGCCTCCGACGCCGCCGTCCAGGGCGCCGACTGGGGCATCCAGATGTTCGGCGGCATGGGCTATTCGCTCGAGACCCAGATGCAGCGCTACTGGCGTGATGCCCGGCTGTGGCGTATCGGCCCGGTCACCAACGAGATGGGCCGCAACGTGATCGCCGAGATGGCCGGGCTCCCCCGCTCGTTCTGAGCGTGACCGAACCCGCCCTCGCCCGTGTCGGGCTGCGGATCCCGGACCTGGCAGCCGCCGTCCGGCTGTTCGCCGACCTGCTCGGCGGTGCACCGATGGCAGACGGGGTGGGATGGCTCGACCTGGGCTTCCCCGAGGGTGGGATCCTGCGCCTCGTGGAGTCCGCGGACGCGCCGGCTGGCCTCGACCACCTCCTCGTGGAGGTCGCCGACCTCACCGACACCGCCCGCCGGATCACCGCCGCCGGTCTCGCGACGACCGCCACCGGTGACGGTCTCGAGGTGGTCGGCCCCACCGCCGGGGCCCGGACGCTGGTGGCACCACGCTCGGGTGTGGGAACGGACGCAAGATTCGAAGGCGGCGCCGTGGGCGTCCGACGGTTCGACCACGTCTGCCTCGCCACCACCACGATCCGGGAGACGGTCGCACTGCACCGCGACCTCCTCGGCGGCGCGATGGTGTTCGGGGGCGTCAACCCACTCGCGAGCACGCTCTCCAGCCAGGTCGGCTTCGGAACCGGCCCGAAGCTCGAGCTGCTCCAACCACACGACCCGGACGCCCCGATCGCCCGGTTCCTCGCACGCTACGGCCCCGGGATGCACCACCTGACGTTCTTCGTCGACGACGTAGCGCATGCCGAACGTGTGGCTCGCGAGGCCGGCTTCGAAACGACGGGCATCGACGGAGGGGACCAGCGGCGGCACTGGCAGGAGACGTTTCTCCGGCCGAGAACCACCTTCGGGCTGCTCGTCCAGCTGGCCTGGACCGACGTCTGGCACGACCGCGCGCTGTCGGACGACGAGGTGGCTGCCGTCCACGACGGACGCATCGACAGCTTCGACTACACGATGCGACCGCTCACGAGCTGACGAGCAACTCCCGCAGCTTGTACTTCTGGATCTTGGTGGCGGACATCGGCCACTCGGTGACGAAGACGACCTCGCGGGGCACCTTGAACGATGCGAGTTGCCCTTGGCACCAGCCGATGAGCTCCTCGTCCGTGGCGGTCGCGCCGTCCGCGAGCTCGACGAAGGCCACGGGGACCTCGACGTACTTGTCGTCCGGCTTGCCCACGACCTGCACGAGCTTCACCGCCGGGTGGGTGCTCAGGTGGGCCTCGATCTCGGACGGGGCGACGTTCTCGCCGCCGACCTTCAGCATGTCCTTGAGCCGGCCCACGTAGATGACCCGCCCCGCCTCGTCCACACTGCCCAGGTCGCCGGTGTGGGCCCACCCCTCCGAGTCGAACGTCTCTGCGGTCTTCTCAGGGTCCTTGTAGTAGCCCTCGAACACGTTGAACCCGCGGATGCAGATCTCGCCGGGCTCTCCCGGGGCGCACTCGTCGCCGGTTGCGGGGTCCACGATCCGGACTTCCGCCCCGGGCAGTGGCGGTCCGGTGGTCTCGCAGCGCTGGTCAACGGTCTCGGTCAGCTCGTTGTACGTGATGACCCCGGAGCCCTCGGTGATCCCGTAACAGCTGATCTGGATCGCCTGAGGCAGCTTGTCCTGCATCATCCGCAGGGTGTCCGGCGGCGCGACGTTCAACGTCGCCTTCACCTGGGAGAACTTCGCCGGGTCGTAGTCCGGGTGCGTGATGAGCGCCATCGTGATGGGGGGGAAGGTCGGGTAGATGACCGTCGGCCGTTCCTCCTCGATCTGACGCAGCGCCGACGCCGGGTCGAAGTGCGTCATCGTGATGAGGGTGCCGCCGACCGCCAGCGTGAAGAGCAACGGGCCGATGCCGGACATGTGGAACAGCGGGCACGGGTTCCAGAAGCGGTCGCCGGTCTCCACCCCGAACCGGCGGCCAGACAGGATCCAGTCCCGCACGATGGCCTCGTGCGTGAGCAGACAGCCCTTCGGATACGAGGTCGTCCCGGAGGTGTACGGGATCGCGGCGATGTCGCGAATCCGGACCTGCTCGCGTGCCCGCATCACCGTTCCGCGGTCGACGTCCAGCGCCCGCGCGTAGAACTCCTTCTGCCCGAGCATCCCGTCCGGGGTGCGGTCTCCCATGAGCACGACGCTGCGCAGCAACGGTGCCTCCGGGAGGCTCAGCGCCGCCGAGTCAGAAGCCGCGGCCAGCGAGGGAAGGCTGTCGCGCAGGAGGCCCACGAAGTCGACGTGGTCGGCGATGATGTCGCTCGTCACCAGCACCTTGAGGTCCGCATTCTCGACCACGTAGGCCAGTTCCCGCCGCTTGAAGCGGGCGTTGATCGGCACCACGACACCGCCGAGCAGTGCGACCCCGAAGAACGCATGGACGAACTCGGGACAGTTCGGCATCAGGATCCCGACGTGGTCGCCCCGCCCGACCCCGAGGGCGGCGAGGCCTCGCGCCGTGTCCACCGCGTGCTCGAACAGCTCGGCGTAGGTGAATCGGATCTCGGGAAACACCAATGCCTCGTCATCGGGGCGCTCCAGCGCGGTCTTGAGGAGCAGATCCCCGAAGGTGGTCGCTTCCACGATCTCGACGGCGTCCGCCAACGCTGTGCCTCCCGAGCAGAGGCACGGGAGCATACCTACCAAACGGTAAGATGGTAGGTTCTCGTACTTCCCGAGCCGGAGAAGGCACCATGATCGGTGTTCGCCACATCGACCACGTCGCCATCGCCGTACCCGACCTCGCGGCCGCGTGGCGACTCTTCGGCGAAACCCTCGGCGGCGAGTTCATCGCCGGCGGGGACGACACCGAGATCGGCATCCGGGTGTTGCAGCTCAAGTTCCCACCGGGCATCAAGATCGAGCTGCTCGAGCCGCTGGACGGCACGTCGTATCTTCAGGGCTTCCTCGACGAGATGGGCCCGGGCTTCCACCACCTCACGATCATGGTCGACGACGTGGTGGCGGCCGACGAGGAACTGCGCTCTGCGGGCTGGGAGACGACCGATCTCGACCTCCACGATCCACGGTGGCGCGAGGTCTACCTGCGTCCACGTTCGACGTTCGGCACGCTCGTCCAGCTCACCGACTCGCGTGAGGACTGGCACACCCCGCACACCAACATCACGCCGGAGGACGTGTTCGCGGGCCGGGTGCTCTGGGTCGGAACCGAACCGCCCAGGCTCCGCATGCCCGACGACCCCCCGGCTCCGGACCGCAGCGAGGCGGCGGGGACGGCCAAGCGCTTCGGCCGCGACTGACCTACAGGTCCGTCCCGATGGGGTAGGAACGCCCCACGCCTCGTCCGACGCTGAAGCTGCCCACACCGGTCGCCACGATCTCCCCGTCGGCGTCGGTGATCTCGGTGTGGAGGAAGACCGTGCGCCCGCCGGTCCGCAACACGTGCGTCGTCGTGTACAGCGGGATCTCGTGAGCAGGGCGCAGGAAGTGGAGCCCGAGATCGACCGTCGCCACGTAGTCGTGGACCCCGGTTACCGACACCGCCGCCATGCCGGCGGAGAAGTCACTTGCGGCCAGGATCAACGCTCCGGCAACCGAGCCGTTCGGGTTGCTCCACTCCGCCGGCGGATCGATCCGGAAGACCGCCTGACCCGGCTCGATCGACTCGCAGTGGAGGGCGAAGGCGGCAGTGAGCGGTCGCGTGTTGATCCACCCACGGATGGCTTCGAGGTCTCGCAGCTCGTCGGACACGGCTCCTCCTCCACCGGGCGTCCTACCAAACTACCGATTGGTAAGATACTGCCGGTTCCTCCCGAGGTGGCCAC
>DATHWB010000045.1:0-5293 GCA_035460965.1 Acidimicrobiia bacterium | reverse complement strand
GTTTCTCGCCGTTCACGAGGCCGGGCGGTCGATCAACGAGTCGGCCATCCATGCCGCCTACTGGGCGGCGCTCGGCGCCGCGTGGCTTATCCCCATAGCTGCCCAGGCGTGGCGAGGTCCGGAGCCTTCGGAAGGTCCTCCTCTACGGTGTGACCGCTGCGGAATGCCCCTGCCAGACGCGATCGGCGAAGCGGGCGGTATGAGGTCGGAGAGGATCGACCTCTCGCTGTCGTGGCTGGCCGGGCGCGACGACAGCAGCTCTCGAGGGGGACAAGCCGGCGATGGCTGTGCGCGCCCGCGATTCGGGATAGGGAATGGACCGCTGCGGAGCGTCGGGCAGGACAAGTGGCCATGACCAGGGTGCCGACGGCGTGTGGGTCCGCGGCGTTCAGATTGCCGACCAGGAACGTCGGCATCCACCAACGATTCCGGGTCGGACGCGCACCGATCGCGTTTGGTGCTACCCGCGCCGACCTGTCCCGCCGGGCGTTCTGGGACACCGTTCGGTGCTCGCGCCCTCCGAGCAGATCGCCGATTCGGTGCTTTGCGGCTGAGACCGACGAGGCGCCCGTATCGCCGGTTCCGCGTGCGTTCCCGACTTGGTCGCCGCGCGTTCTGTGCGCGGCGAACGTGGGATCTGGGCGTTGCGCATCCGGGTACGCGCTCCCGGCAGGCGATCGCGGCGCCCGGGCCTCGCGGATCGGGATCGGTACCTGCCGCGCTGCGCACCCTCGGTGGATTCCCAAAGGAAACACCCACCAGGGAACTCGCCAGGCCAGCGCGCTCGGGATGTCGAACCCTCGACGACGGCGCCGTCTGCCAGTCGGTAGACCGCGACGCTGCTGCCCTGACGATGCACACCGGCCACGGTCTGCCCGACCTCGACCTACTTGTCACCGTACATAGGTGCCGCACGCCAGCGGGCTGACGGCTGACACCGCCCGAGAGCATGACTCCGCGAGCGACGGGCCATGGGCACTAGTTCGCTCACGATGACCCCAGCGACGGAGCCGCCGTGTGTCCGACCCCTTGCCGAACCCCGCCCCGCCGGGGACTGGCCATCATCGAGCCCATCGCATGGCTGACGACGGCCGGTGCCGACAACAGCCCCAGTCCTCACCTGTCTGGTTCTTTTGGGATGGTTCGGCGTTCTGGGTGCGCACCCAGCTTGCCGCCCGGAAGCTCACTAACACCCGGGCGAACCCCAAGGTGGCCCTGCACCTCGCCGACGACGGGAACGGTGGCGACATCGTCACCGTGGAAGGCACCGCGGAGTTGAGGGACCGCTGGCCCGACGACGTCGAGTCGGCCTTTCTGACCAAGTACGGCGAGGCGATCCGCATGGCCATCGGGACTACCTTCGAGCAACTGCGGACCGATTACCCGGTGACCATTCGCACCTCTCCGACCCGGGCGAGAACTTGGTGATCACTCATCGACAGTTCCGGTGGCCACCCTGAGCGTCCCGGCTACCGGCGGGACTGTCCGACGGGGTCCCGGACCGGTGGGCCGAGCAGTCCGCTGAGTGCCCATGCGGAACCCGACTTCGCGGATGGCAGCCTCGAACGCCTCGTTATCATGGAGGCCGCGGCGTCGCGCCACATAGACCGCGTGCAGCGTCTGCAGCGTCTGCAGCGGGATGCCGATGTCCTCGCTGCGCCGGGAGAATTTCGATCTAACTGAGGGAACCGTCGTCCGGCGCTCTCCAGGTACCCGAGGGTCAGGTGTCCGGTGGCCAGGGCAGCCCCGAGTGCAGCTGCGTCCATCCCCTCCGCTTCGAGCTCCACTACGACTCGCACTCGCATGACGTCGCGACGGGGGAACGTCCCATGCCAGGACTCGAGGATCCCGAGGTCCTCGAGCTCTCGGACGTGTTCGATGCTCGTCCCTGCACGCTTCGCCAGCTCGTCTTCGGTGACCGTGTCGCGCTCCGTTCCCGAAATGCGTCAGGCGACGTACGAGATGGGATCCGCCACAAACGCATCCTGGCAGGCTTCAGAACAGAAAGTAGTCCGTATTCCCTTCGTACTCGGCAGTCACCGCCGCGTCGTCGGGATCGATCCCCATCCCGCAGACGGGATCGGTGACTATCGCCATGACAGCCCTTCTGTCTCCCTCTCTCAGTCGAACAGCTCGCAGAAAGCCCCAAGAAGCGCCGGATCCTCCACCGAGAACGGGTTGATCTCACGGATTGGATGCTGACCGCTGGACTGGAGCAACTCGTCGGGGTTGAAGCGCACCACGAACCGACCCACGTCGAGCAGGAAGTCCTCGGGACCGGTGACCCGGACCGACAAACCGACATCCTCAACGATGATCGAGCCGTCCTCGACGAAGAGGACCCGCTCGGTAAAGGCGGTCCGCGGCAGCTCGATGACCTCGCCGGTCGCCAAGTCGGTGACCGACCCGGCCTCCCGAACTTGGACCTGGATCCGGACGAGGTTGCCCTCCGTGTCGATGAAGCGGCTCAGCAACACCTCGCCGGTGAACTCCCACGACAGCGGCTCGCCGCAGGCTTGACCTTCGTCCGTTACGGCGCCCGAGAAGGTGAACCGCTGATGCAGGGGAGGATCGGCTGCGGCCGGAAGCGCGGTCATCATCAGCAGCGCCGCAGTTCCGGTTACGCACAGCAGCCATCGAACTCTGGGGGCGCACATGACATTTCCCTCCTACTGACGATCGACGTAGGGAGCTTCATCATGGCGCGCCCAGCGGCGACGGCCGCGACAGTCACGAGGTGGGGCCCTGAGTGAGAAGGGCCCTGATGGGTGGGGCCGGCCTTTCGGCCGGCCCCACCGCCCTTCCGCAGCGAGCGGCCTAGGACGGGATCGTTCCCGTGTACCGGAAGATGAACAGACCGAAGTCCCGGTCGCTGCCCAGCACGATCCGGTCTCCGTTCTCATCCTCGGCAAGGGCCACGCCCCAGAAGTTGTTGCCGTTCTCGTCGATGTAGTGGCCCAGCTCCTCCGGGTTGCTCGGGTCGGTGATGTCCACCACTCGGAACCCCCCGGCATACCAGGAGAAGTACGCAACCTTGTCGTCGTCGAGCCCGGGGCCGCCCTCGTTGGGATCGCCTCGCGGCACCTCGACCTCGTGGACGGTCAGATCCCCGAAGCCGATCGCGAAGTTCTCGTCGGCGGTCTCCGGGATGGTGATCTGACTGACCTCGGAGGGGGCGGCCGGGTTCGAGGTGTCGAACACCCGCGTGTAGCCCCATCCGTCGAACGTCGCTCGATGGGTGTTCCGTCCGGACCGCTGGTGGTGATGTCGCGGTTGTCCACCCCAGAGGCGAGATGGACGTCGTCGTGGCCTGGCACCCGGATCGACAGAGTCGCGCCGAAGGCGCCGCCCCCGGTGCGCCACTCGTCGAGGGTCGCCTCGAGCGCCGCCTCGTCGATCTCGACGCCGTCGGCTACGTCGGCTGCGGGCGACGACGAGCCAGCCCCTGTCTCGGCCGGCTCGTCGGGGTTCGCAGCTGTGTCGCCGCGGTCGTCACCGCAGGCGGCGGCGAGCAGCATGAGGGACACCGCGGCCGTCATCGCGCGGCCCGGCTGATGACGAGCCCCTGGCGACCGGGTCAGGGCAGGGTGGCTCTGGGGGCCCGCCCTGGAGGCGACCGGACCCGTCGGCGCGCCTGCTGCGATTGCGTTCAACCAGGCCAACGTCGCCATCGGTGACTTCGCCAGGTGGCCACCAACACCAACCTGCCGATCGGCACCTGCCGCCCGTCCGTAGCGTCCAGACTTGTTCGAGTTGGACCAGCCGAACGCCCAGCCCCCCTGCCCGGCATCACGCCCGCGGGTCCATCGTCGCTGTCTCCATCCGGCCGGATCCCTTCTGGACGGACGAGCTCATTCTGCCTGTCGATGAGGCCCAGTGCCCCGGGGGGCCGGTTGCTCGGGTCGCGGCGCGAGCTGCTTGCCACCGAGCTGATCCCTCCCGTCGACTTCGTCTCCCCGCCGCCGGGCGGGCTTCGCGCTTGTCGGTTTTGGCCCGGTCGCCCGCCTGGCGGCGCTGGGCTAGCGCCGGCGGAAGATCTCGTAGATGGCGCCGTCGGAGAGCGAGACGACGAACAGGTTGCCGTTGGGTCCCGTCTGGATGTCGGTGACGATGCCGAAGTTCTGACCGAAGAGCAGGCTTTCGCTCTCGGTCATGTCGTGGAAGGTGAGGTTGTCGGCCACCTTGTCCCGGAGCCGCGGGTCGCGGAGCTTGAGCTTGTCGTTACCGACCTCGAAGGTGAACAGCGCCCCGTTGAAGGTGTCGAGGGTGGAGAACCCGACGAACAGGTTCCCTTCGTAGCGCCCCCCGAGCCCCTTGCCCGCCAGGAACCCGATGCCGGCGGGGGCGAGCACGTGCTTCCAGCTGAACTGCGGGTCGGTGTACTGCGAGTCCTCGAGCGCGAACAGCCGCCCGAGGGCCTGGTCCGGCGTGTCGGCGATGCGCTCGGGACCCCAGCGGAACTGCTGGAGGTTGGGGAAGTCCTCGTGGTGCAGGGCCGTGGTCTCGATCTGCTTGAACTCGCGGATGCGTTCTAGGGGCCCCATGATCTGGATCCAGCCCCCGTTGAAGCCGGGCTCCACCAGGTTGATCTCGTCGAAGGCGTCCTCGCCGTTCTCCTGGGTCCACAGGCTCCCCCGCTTGGGGTCGAAGGCCATGCCGAAGCTGTTGCGGATGCCGTAGGCGAAGACCTTTTGGATGTTGGCCCCGGCCTGGCCGCCGAAGTCCTCCCCGATCTCGAAGAAGGGGTTGTCGGTGGGGGTGGAGCCGTCGTCGTTGAGTCGCAGGATCACCCCGGCGAGATGCGCATCGTCGGGTTCCGGCCCGCCGAACTGGTCATCGGGCACCCCGGGCCCGAAGGGCCCGTCGCGCAGGTTCTGGAGCTGCCCGCGGCGGCCCACGTCACCGAACAGGACGTAGAGCTTGCCGTCGGGTCCGAACCGGAGCACGCCGCCGTCGTGGTTGCCCCGCTCGGGCTGGGTGAAGGTGCCGAAGGGGGTCGTGATCGTGAAGGCGTCCTGCTGGATGGCACGCAACCGGATCAGGTTCCGGTCGAAGGTCAGGCGGGAGCCGTCCCACGCGAAGCGGTCGACCCGGTTGCCCAGCAACGGTGTCTGGTTCAGGACATCGGTGTCGGCACCGGTGGTGCTCTCGGTCCAGAACAGGTACACGCCGGGGTTGCGCGGGAACCGCGGATGCAACGCGATCCCGAGCAGACCGCGCTCGGAGCCGACATTGACCGCCAGGTCCAGCACCGTCGCCGCGACGGTGCCGTTCACCACCCGCTGCACCTTGC
>DATHWB010000044.1:0-2989 GCA_035460965.1 Acidimicrobiia bacterium | reverse complement strand
ATCGGTGTGGGCGGCTTCCTCCCGGCGTCCGCGGCCCGAGGGCAGACCCTTTCGGGCACCGCATCACTCGTCGTCCGCCGCCGCGCTGCTCGGCGGGGGTTCGGGGATCCCCGAGCCGGGGGAGGTCAGCCTCGCAACCGGCGGGGTGCTGTTTCTAGACGAGCTCGGAGAGTTCCCCTCGCACGTCCTGGACGGATTGCGTCAGCCGCTGGAGGACGGGGCGGTGACGATCGCCCGCAGAGGCGCCACCGTCCGGTATCCCTCGACCGGCCAGGTGGTGGCTGCCGCCAATCCGTGCCCGTGCGGATACCGGGGGGACAGGATCAAGCCGTGCGTCTGTTCCGAAGCCGACATCCGGCGCTATCGCCGCAAGCTCTCCGGTCCGCTGCTCGACAGGTTCGACATCGCCCTGGCGGTTGGCCGACCGGAGTCGTTCGACGGCGATCCGGGCGAATCGTCCGCGGTGGTGCGCCGGCGCGTCATCGAGGCACGCCGTGTCGCCCTGGAACGAGGGGAGAGGGACCTCTGGTCGGGTGAGGCTTCCGAAGTCCTGTCCAGGGCGCTCGCCAACGGTGTGGTCACCGGCCGCGGGCATGACCGGGTGCGGCGCGTGGCGAGAACGGTGGCCGACCTGGCTGCGTGCGAGCGAGTCGAGGTCGATCACGTTCACGAGGCGATGTCGCTGAGGGCGGCGTGACGATCGTCGACCGGGGACGGGACGGCTATCCGGACACTCTGCTCCGGCTGGCGGACCCTCCCGAACGGCTGCACGTCCGGGGGAGGCTGCCTGATGCCCCCGCCATCGCGGTGGTGGGGTCGCGCCGCTGCACCCGTTACGGCGCCTCGCTCGCCCGAACGATGGCCCGGTCGATCGGTGACGCCGGATGGACCGTGGTGAGTGGTCTGGCGCGCGGCATCGACACGGCCGCCCACCTCGGTGCGTTGGACGCAGGAGCGAGGACGGTGGCCGTTCTGGGGTGCGGCATCGACAGGTGGTACCCGGCATCGAACCGACAACTGGGGGAGTCGATCCTCGTCGACGGTGCGGTCGTCTCCGAGTACGGGCCGGGGACGGAACCTGCACCGTGGCGTTTCCCTGCACGGAACAGGATCATCGTCGGGCTGGTGTCGGCGGTGATCGTGGTCGAGGCGGCGGAACGGTCGGGAGCGTTGATCACCGCCCGCCTGGCGATGGAGTACGGCGTGGATCTCTTCGCGGTGCCCGGCGACCTCGACCGGGAGACGTCGCGGGGGACGAATCGACTGATCTCGGATGGCGCCCATCCGATCGTGGCCGCCGGCGAGGTGGTGGAGGCGCTCGAGCGAGTGGTGGGTCCGGCCGGTCCGCGGCCCCATCGTTTGGCGCCCCTGCTCGACGGTCCCATGTTCGTGCACGAGATCGCCGCCAGCCTCGATCTGACGATCGGTGAAGCTGCCCGTCGGATCGGTGAATGGGAGCTGGCCGGGCTGGTGCGACTGGTGGGCGGCATGGTCGAACCCGTGCGCTGAGCCCCCTGGCTCTGGCCCGTCGCGGCTGGCGGGGGCGGCCCGGCGCACCGCTATGTTCTCGCCCTGCCCGCCAAGGAGAACGCCCCGATGGTCGACCGCAGCCAGCTCGAACCCCCGCTCTACGAGTACGTCGTCATGGCGGACACGCACTATGTGCTTCCGGAGAAGGCGAACTCGGGCGAGTTCGAGACCAGGCGCTATCAGACGGCACGCATCGGGGAGGCCGTCGAACTGGCACGGCATCTGGACCCCCGGTTCGTCATCCACCTCGGCGACCTCGTGCAGGAATTCCCCGGCACGGCCGACTTCCCGGAATCTCTCCGACAGGCCAAGGACCAGCTCGATGCCGGCGGCATGGTCATGCATCACGCCGCCGGCAACCACGACGTCGGCGACAAGCCCGACCCGACGACGGCGGCCCCGTGGACCACCGCCGAGTTCCTCGACTACTACCACGAGCACATCGCGCCCTCGTGGTTCGACTTCATCGAGGGGGACGTCCACTTCCTCGTCCTGAACACGTCGATCATGAACAACACCGGGCTGGCAGCGGAGGCCGAGCAGTGGGAGTGGCTCGAGGCGACGCTCGAAGCCCACGCCGGGATGCGAACGGTCGTGAGCTACCACATCCCGGCCTACCTGATGACCACCGACGAGCCGTCACTCGGTCACTACGACAACGTCGCCGAGCCCGCCCGCTCGCGGCTGCTGGACCTGTTCGAGCGGTACGAGGTCGAGCGGGTCTTCCAGGGGCACAGCCACTTCGCGTTCATGAACGACAGGGAAGGCACTCGGTTCCACGTGCTTCCGTCGACGTCCACCACCCGGCCCGGGTTCTGCGAGCTCTTCTCGAGTGCCGCCCCACCGGCGCAGGGGCACAACGACGCCGACAAGCTCGGCCTGTTCCTCGTGAGGGTGTACGAGGACGACATGCGGATCAACTTCCTTCGCACCCAAGGCCCCGCCGCCACCCTCCCCCCGGACGGGGATCGGCAGATCCTCCTCACCGGCACCCCGGCGGAACTCGTCACGTCACAGCTGGGTGTCACCCTCCGGCACCCGCTGGCGAACTACGCCGACGTGCCGATCACATTTCCTTCCACCGTGCGGCAACCGGTGCGCAACGACTACCCGCTGCTCGCCCTGGTGGAGTTGGGCGCGCGCTGGGTGCGGGTACCCGACGACGAGCTCGCCGACCCCCGGCTGTGGTCCCGTCACGGCATCCTCGGACAGGAAGGCGTGGGGATCGTCGCCACCGCCATCTGGGAGGGGAGCGGCGCCCTCGTCGCCCGGGTGGCCGCCGCGGCAGGTCGGGCGCACACCGTCGAGATCCAGATTCCGGGGGACGCAGACCCGTCCGACGAAGTGCTGGAGTCGCTCGGCCAGCTGGCAGCTGCGGCCGGACGTCCCCTGTCGCTGTGTCAGGTGACCCTGGCCCAGATCAAGGGCGTGCAGATGCACCGTCGCCAGCGGTTCGGGT
>DATHWB010000043.1:0-6817 GCA_035460965.1 Acidimicrobiia bacterium | reverse complement strand
GTGGATGCCGATCGCCAGCGTGCCGGTCCACGCGCCGAGTCCCGTCACCGGGATGAGCACCATCGCCACCAGCAGCTCGGGTACCGCCCGGATGGCGTTGAGCACCTGGCGAACGCCGTTCGACATCCAGGCGGGCGTGACGTTCTTCGCCGCCAGGAACGCCAGGGGAAAGGAGAAGAACGCACCGATCATCGTGCCGATCCAGGCGATGTACAGGGACTCGAGCATCTTGGGGACAGCCCGCTGCAGGGCTTCCGAGCTGAGATCGGGCGGGAAGAGCTGACGCACGATGGTCCAGATGTCGGAGGGTGCCTGGGTGAGCTGCTCCATCGAGATGTTGAGTCCCACCGCCGACCACAGCACCGGGACGATGACGACGACCGCGATCGCCCAGCGGAAGAGCCTGGGAGCGAGGGGTCGGGTGGGACGGGGGGTGGCGGGGGGAGCGGAGGTCGTCATACCAGCCGCCTCCGCAGCGCCACGCTCACCTGTTCGATCACGAACACCAGCACGAAGATCAGGATGATGATCGCCAGGACCCGATCGAAGCGGAAGAACGTGCGCTGTGCTTCCAACACCCGGCCGATACCACCGGCGCCGGCGAGGCCGATCACCACCGAGGCCCGGATGTTGATCTCGAAGATGTACAGGGCGTACGCCACGTAGTTGGGGAGGACCTGTGGCAGGACGGCTGCCCGGACCGCCGGGAAGTGCGTGCTGCCGGTGGAGCGGGCCGCCTCCAGTGGCCGCGGATCGACCGCGTCGACGGTCTCCGACAGGAGCTTGCCCATGATCCCGAGGGAGAAGAACACCAGTGCGAGGGCGCCGGCGAAGGGCCCGATCCCCACCGCGGCCACGAAGAGGAGAGCCCAGAACAGGTCCGGCACGGTGCGGATGAGGCTCATGATCCCCTTGTCCAGCAGGTACACCAGGTTCGTCGGGGCGGTCAGTTTCGATGCCATGAAGGCCACGGGGAGGGCGACTCCGCAGCCCACGAAACTGGCGATGATGGAGATTCGGAAGGTCTCGAGGAGGGGGTTCGCCCTCGTCGGGGCACCGAACTCCCATGACGGTGGCCACCACCAGTCACCCGCACCGATCGCCCAGCCGAAGTCGGGGGGCCAGAAGTTCGGGACGTTCACGACGTTGCGGAAGTCCCGGATGAGCGCCCCGAGACTGAAGCCGACTTCGGCTGCCGCGAAGAACGTCGTGAAGATCACCAGCGAACCCGCGGTCAGCAGCGGGAGACTCGACACCGCCCCGAGAGTCGGTGCCAGTCCGATGAGCCCGACGGTGAGACCGATGAAGACGAAGACCCCCGCCCCGAGCGTGGGCTCGACTCCGCGTTGGAGTTCCGACACCGGTGTGAGTACGTCGAAGGTGTTGGCTGCCGCCAGCGCGACGACTCCACCTCCGAACCAGCCGAGTGCGGCGTTGAGCGCCGTCACTGGCCGGATTCCGCGTGAATACAGCACCCAGGCGGCCGCCAGTCCCGGGATCGCCCAGGCCCCGCCGAGTGACAGGGAGAGCAGGATCCCGACCCGGTCGGGAACCTCGGCCACTATCAGCGTCGTGAGAGCGGCGGCGACGAAGGTCGCTCCGCCGAGGAGGGCAGCGTGCCCGGTGGCGAGTGGTTGGCGCGTGAACCGGAAGGCGAGCACGACGCCGGCAGCGCCCACCACCCCCCACACCGCACCCGCCGCCGTGAGTGCGGTGAATCCGCCGATCGTGAGGAGCGCGACACCGAGCAGCAGCCCGGGGACGAGCCTCACCGCCCTGGCGGGGGGTTCCGGCCTGGCGGTTGCCGGAGCGACTGCTGTCACAGCTCGGCGCCTTCCAGCAGATCGTCGGGGGTGACGGCCCGTCCGTAGATCTCCCGGAAGGTGGTCTCGTCGACGTCGGAGATCTGGCCGTCGTAGACGAGCTCGCCGTCCCGCAGGCCGACCAGGCGCTGGCCGTAGCTGCGGGCGAGGTCGAGAAAGTGAAGGTTGATGACCGTGGTTATGCCGAGATCCCGGTTGATCCGGCGGAGGTCACGCATCACGGTGTGCGACGTCACCGGGTCGAGGGAGGCGACGGGCTCGTCCGCCAGGAGGACGATCGGCTCTTGCGCCAGAGCCCGGGCGATACCGACTCGCTGTTGCTGTCCTCCGGACAGGTCGGAAGCGCGAACATAGGCCTTCTCCACGATCTCGACCCGCTCGAGGGCTTGGAGGGCCATCTCGCGTTCCGCTGCCGGCCACAGCCCGAGCATCGATCGCCAGCGGGGGACCTTGGACAGCCGTCCCATGAGGACGTTGTTGAGGACGGTCGTGCGGTTCACCAGGTTGAACGTCTGGAAGATCATCCCGATGTGGGAACGGAGCTCACGGAGGGTCTTGGCGTCGGCACCCCGAACCTCGACCCCGTCGACCTTCACGGATCCCGCCGTGATCGGAACGAACCCGTTGATGGCACGCAGGAGAGTGGACTTCCCGGCTCCCGACAGACCGACGATCACGACCAGCTCCCCGGTCTCGATGGTGAGGGTCAGGTTCTTAAGCGCCTTCAGACCACCGGGGTAGGTGACGTCGACGTTCTCGAATTCGATCATCCAGTCTCTCCCTGATCGGAACAGAGGCCGCCGACCTGGGTCGGCGGCCTCTGAACCTAGCTGTTCGTCGTGGTCGGCGTCAGCTGCCGAAGCCGAGCTCGCGGATGGCGTCCTCGATGGCGCGGAGCGAGTCCGCAGTCACCTGGTCGGCGCGGGTCAGATCGGTCCATTGGTACAGCTCCTCCATCACGACCTGTCCTTCCTCGGTGGCGATGAAGTCGGCCATCGCCTGGAACAGGGCTTCCTTGAGGTCATCCGGGAGGTCGGAGCGCACGGCGATCACGTCGTTGGCGATGCGGGAGGTGATGTTGAAGACGATCACCTTCGTGCCGACGTCCGGGTACTCGCCGGCGATCGTCGAGCGGGCGTCGTCGAAGGACACGCCGATGTCGGCGCTGCCGTCGTACACCGCCTGCACCGAGGCGTCGTGGCCTCCGGCGAAGATGGAGTTGTACTGGTCCTCGGTGATGCCCTTACGGATCAGTTCCAGCGTCGGGAAGATGTACCCCGAGGTGGAGGTCTCCGTGCCCCAGGCGATGGTCTTGCCGATCACGACCTCCAGGTCGACCGGCTCGGGACAGATCAGGCCCTGGTCGCGGTCGTCACGGCGGGTGTCGTCACCGTTCCAACCCACCTGGAGAGCGGGAGTGTCGGTGGGACCGACCGCGATCACGGTGCCGTCGTCCTCGTACCAGTACGCACCCTCGACCGGATCGCCGTCACAGATGCTGGGATCGTTGGTGAACCACTGGCCGTGGTAGGTCGGGTCGCCGAAGCGCACCGACTGGGCGAGCAGTTCGAGGTTGTCGTAGGTCTGGTTGGCCAGCACGTATCCGGCGGGACCGAACGCCCCCAGGTCGGCCTGACCGGTGCCGAGGGCGACGCCGAGCCCGGTGTAGTCGGTGGTCACGATGCCTTCGACCTCGATGCCGAGCGCATCGGAGAGCACCCGGGCGAAGACGTCGATTTCGTCCTGCAGTTCCGCCACTTCCTGGCTGGGGACGAAGCCGAACACGAGGCGATCGGGCCAGGCGTCGGGGTCCTCCATGGCCTCGGTGGTGGTCGTCTCCGCAGCGGTGGTCGTCGTGGCCGCCGCAGTCGTGGTGGTGGTGTCGTCGGCGGTGTCGCCACCACAGGCGGCCACCACCATCGCAAGTACCGCAAGCAATGCGAGCAGTCGCTTGGTCATAGTCACTTCCTTCTTCGTGGAAACGCGGAGAAGCGATGCTCGTTGTCGAGTGTGTCCTCCGCAGTGTCAAGGCTACGGCATGATCGTGACAAGGCTCAAAACAGTCGCGGATCGTTTTTCGCGTCCCCGGTGTCTTTCACGACCCGCTGGAAGTCCGCCCAGTCCGCCACGTCGACGGTGCCGGGGACAGGATCATTCCAAGGTCGAACGTATCTGCAGACCACGGCTTCCGGCCTCGCCGCCACCAGGCCGGGGAGGACGTGGGGGCCGTCATCGAGATAGACGTCACACGCCACTCGCCACTTGTCCTCGGTGATGTGGACCTCCCGAGTGGGGATCCGGTGTTCGGCGATCCACTCGAACGTGTCCGGCACCGCGAAGTCGGGTTTGGTCGTGACGATCACGATCTCGTGCTCGGTAGCCAGCTCTTCCAGCGCCTCGATCGCGCCCGGCAACGGGTCGAGATGGCGGAACAGGCTGGCGCCGTCGAGGTCGGATGCCCACCGCCAGAACTCGCCCATGTGTCGGAAATGCGTGAGATCCGGGATCTGGTTCCAGTCGGTGACCGACGCGGCCGTCAGCGCGGTGCCGTGCTGTCGGTTGTAGAAGCGGGTCCAGCCGCCGTTGAAGTCGGCGACGACGCCGTCGAGATCGATTCCGAGCCGCATCTGTCCGAGGGTACGGCTCAGACCGTCTGGACCCAACTGACGACCTCGGGCGTGCGTCGTCGGAGAATCGCCGCCGAGATCCACAGTGACACTCCGTAGAAGATCGCCCCCCATCCGATCGCGAACACATTGGCGAACCACGACGGGATCGGGGCACCGAAACCCACGCTCAGCACCGCCACGGTCGAAGGAACGACCAGCAGCAGCCCGATCACGAAGAACGAGACGGCCTGGGCGCCGATGGCGAGGCAGCCCTGCTCGGATGCCTGCGCGAAGACGTCGGTCCCCTCCCGTGGGAGCCGAAGGGGGGAGATGACCGACACGACGTTGCCGACCGCCAGCTGGCATCCGATGGCGGCGACCATGAGACCCGGGACGAAGACCAGGTTGGCCCAGCCTCCGCTGATCCACGCCAGGAGAACGGCGAGCGCCACCGTCTCGATCACGAGGGCGCCGCTGGCGGCCAGATTCTTGCCCCACAACAACGTGCGGGGCTTGACCGGCAGCACGAACAGGAAGCTGGCTGCGTTCCGCTCCCAACCGAACACGTTCAGGGCGATAGGCAGGCCGACGAAGAGGACGAGCACCGGTGCCAACAGCGGAAGCCAGGTTTGGGAGGCGAGCCGTCCGAACCCTCCAGTGCCGACCAACACCGACGTGGCAGCCAAACCGATGAAGATCACCGCTCCAGTCCACACCAGCCTTTGGCGGGGATCGCGGATGTAGAAGCGGACCTCCTTGCGGGCCAACACTCGGGCGGCGCTCCAACCACCCCGCCCGGCGAGCCCGCGATCGGAACGGCGACGGCTACGGGTCGGCGACGCGTCCGGCGTCGTCAGCATCCATCGCAGCAGCCGCTGCCACAACCAGGCCAGAACCCCGATCCAGGCGATCGCCACCAGCGACCAACCGACGACCCCGGCGGCGTCGCCGGCCTCTGCCGAGGTGACGACGCGCTGCGCCGCCACCGGCGGCAGGAATCCGGCGAACCCGTCCAGGCGGTGGGCGAGCACCGCTCCCTCCAGGCCGAGTCGGGCCACCGCTTCCCGCACCGCCGACTGCGCGGCGAACCCCGACAGGCCGATGCCGAGCACGATGAGGAGCGCCAGGTCGCGCCCGTACCGCGTCTTGAACACCGCCGAGATCACCGTCGTGAACACCTGGCCCGAGACGATGAGTATGGCCAGCAGCAGCAGGGCGCCGAGTACGGCGGCCGGGAGCACATGAGAGAACTCGGCGATACCCGTACCGAGCACGATGAGGGGGATCACGACGCTCGGGGCGATCAGCGCCGACACCGCCAGGCCGGCCACCAGGCGCGTCGGGCCCACCGGAGCGAACGAGAACTGGGCGGGATCGAGGTTCTCGTCGAGCGGAAAGATGACCACCGGCAGCGCCACCCACACCAGCCAGAAGACGAGCGCCCCCCAGTGAGTGAACTCGACTCTCGCCTCCGGCCCGAGATCCGTCATCGCCGAGCGGAACTGCGAAACGAGGGTCCAGGACAGGGTACCGAGCAGGAGCAACAGCGAAGGGAACCCGATGCGGCGCTGCCAGTCACGGCGGAGCCCGTTCCACAGCAATCGGAGCTTCAGCCAGGCGAGTCGTGCAACCACGAGATCGCCCCCCGCTGATCGTCACCGCCGACCGCGGCGATGAACGCGTCCTCGATCGAATCGACACCGAACCGGGCGCACAACTCCGGTTGTGTGCCCTCCATCGCCAGGTGGCCGTGGATCATGATCCCGACCCTGGTGCAGAGACGTTCCACCAGGTGCATCTCGTGTGCCGAGAACACGACGGTGGCGCCCCCTTCGGTGTAGCGAATGAGCAATCGCTGGATGAGTCGGGCGCTGAGGGCGTCGACCCCCTCGAACGGCTCGTCGAGGAAGAGCACTGCCGGGCGATGGATGATGGCAGCGGCCAGGGCGACCTTCTTCCGCATACCCCGGGAGTAGTCCCCGACCAGCTTTCCAGCCTCGTCCTCCAGGTCGAGGAGTGCCAGCAGTTCCCGTCGTCGCTCGACTGCCGTGTCGCGGTCGAGGCCGTGCATGGCAGCCGCGAAGTCGAGCAGTTCGGCTCCGGTGAGGCGCTCGTAGAGGTTGAACTCCTCGGGTAGCACACCGATCCGCCGCTTCACCTCCACCGGCTGTTTCCAGGTGTCGAACTCACCGATTCCCGCCCGCCCGGCAGTGGGGCGCAGCAGCCCGACGATCATCTTGATGGTGGTCGTCTTGCCTGCGCCGTTCTGGCCGAGCAAGCCGTAGAACTCCCCGGGACGGATGCTGAGATCGAGCCCGTCGACAGCCGTGGACTTACCGAACCGACGCACCAGCCCCCTTGCCCACACGGCAGGGGGCGTCACGC
>DATHWB010000042.1:0-1793 GCA_035460965.1 Acidimicrobiia bacterium | reverse complement strand
ACGCAGGACCGGCACCACCTCGCCTCCCAGCAACTCCAACTGGTCCAGGACGGTGCTCAGTGGGAGTCCGGCATGGTCGACCAGGAAGAGCTGACGCTGGTAGTCGCCGAAGTGCTCCCGGAACGTCAAGGTCTTGTCGATCACCTCTTGCGGGCTTCCCACGGTCAATGGTGTGGCTCTGGTGAACTCCTCGAGCGACGGGCCGTGCCCGTAGACGGGGGCCTCGTCGAAGTACGGCCGGAACTCGGCGACGGCGTCCTGTGACCGCCGGGCGATGTAGGCCTGTCCGCCCAAGCCGACGATGGCCTGCTTTTCCGTGCCATGGCCGTAGTGCGCGAAGCGCTGCCGGTACAGACCGACGAGCCGAATGAAGTGTTCTTTCGGCCAGAACAGGTTGTTGGCGAAGAAGCCGTCTCCGTAAAAGGCGGCCTGCTCGGCGATCTCCGGTGTCCGGATGGAACCGTGCCAGACGAACGGTGGGACGTCGTCGAGCGGCCGCGGCACCGACGTGAACCCCTGCAGAGGAGTGCGGAACTTGCCTTCCCAGTCGACGACGTCTTCCCGCCACAGCCGGTGCAGGAGGTTGTAGTTCTCGAGTGCCAGCGGAAGAGCCTGGCGAAGGTCATGACCGAACCACGGGTAGACGGGTGCCGTGTTCCCGCGTCCCAACATGAGGTCCATCCGGCCCTTCGAGAGGTGTTGCAGCATCGCGTACTCCTCTGCGATGCGGACCGGGTCGTTGGTGGTGATCAAGGTGGTCGAGGTGCTCACGATCAGCTTGCTGGTGGATGCGGCGACATGAGCGAGCAGCGTCGTCGGTGACGATGAGAAGAAGGGCGGGTTGTGGTGCTCGCCGATGGAGAACACGTCGAGGCCCACCTCCTCGGTCTTCGCCGCTATCTCGACGACGGCGTCGATCCTCTCGGCTTCACTCGGTGTGTAGCCCGAGACCGGGTCCCGGGTGATGTCGCTGACCGAAAATATCCCGAACTGCATGACGACCTCTTCCCGGACCGGACATTTAGATGCATTTGCATATATCGCAACCTCGAGGAGCGGCCATCTATTCCTCGAGGGGAACGGCGGGACAGTCGGACCCACCCCGCGGGACTCCGCCCAGACCCAGGCAAAGACCGAACGCGTGGGGATGACCGCCATAACGTCGTGACGATGGATCTCTATGGCGGGCTCGTCTGGCTGGGGACCATCACTTTCGCCGTCACCGGTGCCTTGGTCGGCGTACGCAAACGCTTCGACGTCGTGGGGGTCCTCGTCCTGGGCGCCGTCACCGCCATAGGGGGAGGCTCGATCCGGGACCTCATCGCCGGGATCATCCCGCCTTCCTCCGTCACCAACGAGCCACTGCTCTGGGTCATCGCCGCCACATGTGTGCTCGTGTTCGCGGTCCATCGCTGGATCCCCGAAGGACGGTTCCTCTATGTTCTCGACACCCTCGGACTCGCCGTGTTCGCCGCACTCGGCGCGACGACCGCCCTCGATCTCGGCTTTGGATTCTGGGGAACGGTCTTCGCCGGGGTCGTCAGCGGGGTCGGAGGGGGCGTGATACGCGATGTTCTCGCCGGTGAGGTCCCCGGCATCCTGTACCGCTCGGGGGACTTCTACGCCACGGCCGCGGCCTGTGCCGTCTTCCTCGCCCAATCCCTGGACCGGAACGTCTTCCTCCTGATGGGCGTCGTCACCGGCGCCGCCCTGAGGATCGTCCCGCGACTCATCGACCTCGAGCTCCCGGTACCCCGGACCGACCGTCCTTCCTAGAGCGGGCTGAGTACCGA
>DATHWB010000041.1:0-19688 GCA_035460965.1 Acidimicrobiia bacterium | reverse complement strand
GGCCGGGCCGCGGGGGGCAGTGAGCGAAGCGAACTCGTGGACCACGTCCGGATGGCCCCCCTCCCCCCAATGTCGCTTTCGCTCCTGGGGGGAGAAACCCCTGGGGTCTTCCACTTGTCTGTCCCCCCTCGGCCGGAGGCCGTTTGGGGGGACCGGCCCGGCGATTGCCGGGCCGAGGGGGGCGGTGAGCGAAGCGAACTCGTGGACCAGCTCGGCCCCCTCCGTCCACGCCGCTGTGCGTCGTGGCGAGGGGGCGCTAGCGCGGGAGGAGGCGGCGGAGGTCGTAGCCGGTGGCGGTGTCGATGAGGGCGGCGAGGGCGTCGCGGTCGGTGGGGGATTTCGAACGCCAGGGGACGACGGTGAGCTCGGTGGAGTAGCGCTCGGCGAACTGGTGGCGGAAGTCGCGCTGGCGTTCGGACTCCCTGCCCCAGCGCAGCAGGTTCTCCATGGCGGCCGGTTCGGTGTTGCCGGGGGCGGCGCCGATCCAGTCCTCGGGGAGTGAGCGGTTGAAGACGACTGCGTCGGGCCGGTCGGCCAGTTCGGGGAGTTCCCGGTAGAAGCGGACGGCCTCGCGGATCGGTGACGGGTCGGCGGTGGTCACGACGATCGTCGAAGCCTCCTTGAGGTGCGCCTCGATCTCCCGGGACCGTCGTGCCACGCCGTCGTAGGTCGTGCGGAGATCCATCAGGAATGAGGCGATGTCCTCGAACAGTCCGGCGCCGAGCACCTGGTCGGCCACCTTCAGGGCGGGACGGGCGGTGCGGTCGAAGAGGAAACGGCGTCCGGGCAGGCGTCCTCCGGTCAGCCAGCGCAGGAGCCGCCCGCCCACCAGTTCGGTCATCTGTCGGGGGGCGGTGAAGAACTCGATGCCTCCGGCAGACGGGGGTGTGTCGACGATGACGACCTCCCAGGCGCGTCCATCGATGAAGCGGGTGGCTTCCTCGGCTGCGGCGTACGACTGCGAGGCGGGGAAGTGGGTGGTGGCCGCCTGGAAGAAGGGGTTCTGGACGAGGCTCTCGGCGACGGCGGGATCGGCGTGGCGGAGGGCGATGGCGGTCCACGAGGCGCTGGCGTCGAGCATCGCTGCCCACAGGTTCGGCTCCTCGGGGTTGGGTTCGGGCTCCGTGCCGAGGTTCTCCAACCCGAGTGCGTCGGCCAGCCGCCGTGCCGGGTCGACGGTGATGACGAGGGTGCGGAGGCCCTGGCGGGCGGAGGCGACCCCGAGGGCGGCGGACAGGGTCGTCTTGCCGACACCTCCTCCGCCGGTCACGAGGATGGTTCTGGTACTCACCATTGCTCGATCTCGTCGGCCAGGTGGCTGGCGATCGCCTCGGAGCTGGCGATGCCGAACAGGAACGGGAGCTGATGGTCGACGGGCAGCTCACCGAGCCAGATGTCTTGTTCGTTCTGGAGTTCGAGATGGAGGCGGGCTGCTTCGCCCACCCGCCCGCCCGGTATCCGGACGAGTTCGAGCTTGGGCAGCACCCGGTTGGCGATCACGTCGACCCTGCTGACGACCGGGTTGGCGGCTAGCCATTGGAGGCTCTCGCGGGTCTCGGACATCGGCAGCTCCTCGGGCAGGGTGACGATTCTCAGGAGCGTGTCGTCGGAGCGGAGGGTGTCGATCATCCATGCGGCCTGTTCGGCGATGCGGCCGCCGGAGACGAGTTCGGAGATCGAGGTGGGGGCGCGCAGGAACGAGCCGATCTGGCCGGTGGGGGGTCCGTCGGCCACGACGACGTCCCAGGTGCCCCGCTTCACCTCCCACAGCACCTTGCCGACCGTGACGATTTCGCGGACGGCGGGAGCGGCGGCGGCGAGGGCGTCGAATGCGCGGATGACGGGAGGGAGGGCGGCGAAGGGCGGCAGCCCGATCTGTACCCGCAGGTATTCGACGAGTGCCTTGGAGCGGTCGACGGCGAGGGCGTGGAGTCCCGGGAAGAGTTCGACGGGTTCGAAGGGGAGTGCCCCGGCCCCGGTGTGGCTGGCGAGTCCGCTGCCGGTTCCGACCATCGACAGGGCGAGTACCCGGGCACCGTCCCGGTGGGCGGCGAGGGCGGTGGCGGCCGCCACCGCCGACTTGCCGACGCCTCCCTTGCCGGAGACGACGATCAGCCGGGTCATGCCTGTTCCGTCAGCTGTTCAGGGGGATGCGGAGGACGAGGTGGTCGTCTTCCACCGCCCACTTGGCGTTGCCGATGAGGGCGTAGTCCATGTAGTCGGTCTCCGCCTGGGCGATGAACTTCTTCCGTTCCGGCCCGGCGACGGGTGGGAGCGGGCGGTCCTTGACGGCCTCCGCTCGGGTCTGGAACCGGGTGATGAGTGCGTCGACGTCGAGTTCTGCCATGACCTCGATGCTAGAGGCCCGCCCGGATCAGCCGATGGCCGATCGTCTGCGCTCGGCGGCTCGTTCGGCTTCGAGTCGTTCCAGGTCGACGTCGGTGTAGTCCACGAACGACATGGCGGAGGCGATCGCGGTGTGGCCGGCCTCCTCGGCGATGAGCCGGTGCATCTCGTGGGCGACGCGCCGGTAGGCGGTGTGGCCGGCAGGCTGTGACCGGAGCTCGACGAGGTGAAAGGCCTGTCGAGCGTTCATGTCCATGACGAAGCGGATGTTGGCGGCGAACGGCACGACGTACTGGGCGGCGTCGGGGCCGAGCGTCTGCCGGATCCGCTCGTACATGTCGCTGGATCGCTCCATCGCCTCGATCCATGCCTTCTCGTGGCCGGCGTCGACGATGTCGGGCGGGGTGTCGAATCCGAGACGGGTGGACAGGCGTTGCCATTCGATGGTCATGAGGCGGTGCCGTTGCAGGTCGCGGAAGGCGCCGAAGTCGCACACGACCTCGAACCGGTAACCGGTCCGCTCCATGGGTCGTCCCGGCTTGTGACGGCGGTTCTCGCGGTCTCCGACGAGGTCGGCGATGACGGCGGTGCGCTCGTCCCCGGTCATGCCACGAGCGATCTCGAGCAGGGCCGTGTCCGACCGCTCCGAGTGGGCGTAGAGGGCGGCGGCGGCCAGTTTGATCTCTGCGTCGGGGTCGTGATCGACCAGTCGCACCGAGGGCCGGTCTTCGGTGTCGAGGCCGAGGACGGCCGCCCGGGCGTCGAGGCGCTCGGCGACGTCGGCGAGGTACTCGGACCAGCGGCGGCCACGGTCCGGTTTGTCGACCCGCGTGAGGAAGGACGGGATGACCTTGCGTAGCTCACCCAGCATCATGTCCCCGTAGTCCCTGACCTCCGCCAACGGATGGGCGGCCATCCGGACCAGCGCCATCTCGTAGGCCTGGCCGCTGGCGTAGATGCCGACGTTGGAGGTGGTGGCGGCGGGCAGGAGACCGCGGGCGGTGTCGCACGCCTTGGCCCGGATGGTCGAGTTGTAGACGACCGGCGGGTCGGACGGATCCCGCGGATGGCGCTGCTCGTACACGGTGTTCATGTCCCGCACCAGGCGTGAGTACGTGTCGAACATCCAGTTGAGGTGCGCGACGTAGTCGACCGCCAGCGGACTGGACTCGATCTCCGGTGGGATCGTGTACCGGTAGAGCCCGTCGACGGTGGTGTCGTAGAAGATGTAGCGAGTGGACTGCTCCAGGTAGGCGGCGAGCCGCCCCCATTCCAGGACCTTGGTGAGCAGATTCGAGGCCTGCTCACAGGCGAGGTGAGTGCCTCCCAGCTGGGCGACCGAGTCGTCGCCGTACTCGACGAACACCCGCTGGTACAGCTGCTCGGCGCGCGACATGTCGACGA
Organism: Acidimicrobiia bacterium; assembly: GCA_035460965.1. Lineage (GTDB taxonomy): Bacteria > Actinomycetota > Acidimicrobiia > Spongiisociales > ZC4RG35 > DATHWB01. The sequence continues at coordinate 15,938 of DATHWB010000041.1, read as the reverse complement.
TCGGATCGTCGGTGGCCTGGGCGATCGCCGCCACGCCGGTCTCGGGATCGGTGAACTCGTCGAGGAACAGTCGGCGGATCGACTTGGAGGATCGTGAGTAACGGGCGAACAGGGCGCCCTTGACCACCTCGGGGAGGTTGACGAGTCCGAACACCGGAAGGTCGGTGTTGGTGAAGAAGCGATTGAGGACCGCCGTCTCCTCCGGGGTGAACTCCTCGACGTGGTACCGCACGTGTCCGAGCTTACGCCCCGTCGACGACCTCGTCGGCGTCTTCCCGGCGGGCCGATCGGGTCCGTTGCTGTCGGCGCAGCATCCGGTTGGTGACGCGCAGCCCGCCCAGGACCACGACCAGGCCGATGGTCAGGAGGGTGGCGAGCTCGGGCGCGGCGGTGTACGGGTTGCGACAGCGGGTCACGCCACCGGGACACAGCCCGTAGCCGCTCCCTCCCTGCGCCAGGTCGAGCAGGACGAACAATGGAACGGCGGCCATGGCGACGGCGACGACGACGAGCACCGCTCGGATGAGACGTATCAGGTACTGGAGGTCCATCGACGGAGAAGGTACCGGATCAGACGGGGCTGATCGCTTCGGCTTCGACGATCGGGTCGTCGGTGACTCGAGTCAACACGAGGGCGATGGCACCGAGGATGATGATCGCTCCGAACCAGCCGGCCACGGTGAGGCGCTCACTGAGGACGATGGCGGCTGCCGCCACCGCGAACACCGGCTCCAGTGTGAGGAGGATCGCGGTGCGGGACGGGCCGACCCTGTGCTGCGCCCAGACCTGCAGGAGGAAGGCGATGGCGCTCACGCCGAGGCCGGTGAGGAGGATGGCGGGCCATGCGCGGCTGTCGGGCAGCCCGGGGCCTTCGAACACCACGGATCCCGCCAGCCCGAGGGCGGCGGTGACGAGGAGCTGGACGGTCGTATACGGGATGACCGGGTGCCGGGTGGCCTGTTTGGCGACGGTCACGATGTGCCCGGCGAACGCGATCGCGCAGCCCACGGTCAGCAGGTCGCCGGTGTCGAAGACGAGTTCGTCGCGCACGGTCAGGAGGGCAGTGCCGATGAAGCCGAGCATCACTCCGACCAGTGCCCAGGGTGCGGGCGGCCGCTTACGGGCGATGGCGGCCAGCAACGGCACGAACACCACGTACAGACCGGTGATCAACGCCGAGTTCGTTGCATCCGTGATGGTGAGGCCGCCGGTCTGGAGGGCGTAGCCGGCGAACAGCCACATTCCCGCGATCGAACCGTCCCGCCAGACGCCCTTGGAGCGGGGAACCGCCAGCACCAGCAGGGCCAGACCTCCCACCAGGAAACGCCAACCGACGAATGCCAATGGGGCGACGTGGTCCATCGCCGCCTTGACGACGACGAATGTGACGCCGAAGAGGAAGGCGGCGACGGTCAGGCCTCCGAGGGCGGCCGTCTGGGTGCGATCAGAGTTCATGCATCTCCCGGGAGACCAGGAACAGCCCGGAGGACTCCACCGCGGTCGCTCCCGCCACCTCCAGGGCGGCCGAGATGACGAGACGCCTTCCCCTGCGGTCGTCCACCTGCCCGCGAGCGGTGACGTGGTCGTCGACGGTGATGGGGCGGCGGAAGCGCAGATCCAGCTTGCCGGTGACGGTCAGCACGCTCTCGCCGAGGATTCCCGCCCACACCGATATCTCGTCGAGCGCGGTGGCTGCGATGCCTCCGTGGAGCACATCGCCCGCCCCCCGGTACTCCGTTCTCGGGTCGAACTCGGCGGTCACGGCGGTGCCGTCCCACTCGAATCCGTCGAGGTGCAGCCCGACGTCGTTGTGGCGACCGCAGGCGAAGCAGACGTCGCCGAATGCGAGGCGGACACGTTCGATGCGTTCGGCGAGTTCGGGGGTCATGGCGGTCCTGGGCGGCGTGGGGAGGCACGGTAATGGAGGTCGGTAGTCTCGCCGCCTCATGCCGATGCCTGATGCGCGGTTCTTCGGAGTGCGAGTGGTTGGACTGGCGGCCGTCGGCCCGCCGTCGGCCGGACGGTGACAGCCGCGCGGCCGGTGTCGGGCCGGGCGATCCTGGCGCTGGCGCTGCCCGCCCTGGGCACCCTCGCCGCCGACCCGGTGCTGAGCCTGGTGGACACCGCCTTCGTCGGGAGGCTCGGCGCGGTGCCGCTGGCCGCCCTCGGGATCGACACCGCCCTCTTCGCGTTCGCGTTCGCGGTGTTCAACTTCCTGGCGTACGCGACGACCCCGATGGTGGCTCAGGCGCGGGGGCGGGGCGACGTCGCAGGCGCGGGACTCATCGTGCGGAGGGCGATGGTGTTGGCTGTCGGGTTGGGGGCACTGTCGACCGCCTTCCTGTACTTCCTCGCCGAGCCGCTCGTGCGGCTGATGCAGGCCGCCCCCGGGGTGGTCGACCCGGCTGTGGCGTATCTGCGGATCAGGGCCTTCGCTGTGACTGCGCTGCTGATCATCACCGCCGCCAACGGCGCCTACCGGGGATTCAAGAACACGACCACCCCGCTCTACGTGACGCTGGCGGTGAACGGGCTGAACATCGTCCTGGACTGGTACTTCATCTTCGGGCTCGGTCTGGGTCTGGAGGGGGCGGCGTTGGCCACGGTGGCCGCCCAGTGGATCGGGGCGATCGTGTTCGTGTGGCTGTTGCGCCGGGTTGGAAGGCGGGAGGCGTGGCCGGCGGAGCGGATTCGGCTGGTCGACCTGCGCCCGTTCGTGGCCGTCGGTGGGGTCCTGATACTCAGGACGCTGATGCTCGTGCTGTCACTGACGATCGCCGCCGCGGCAGCCGCCCGGATCGGGACGGTGGAGGTGGCGGCCCACCAGGTGGTCGCCCAGCTCTGGTTCCTGCTGGCGATGATCGTCGACGCGCTGGCGATCGCCGCCCAGGCGCTGGTGGCGGAGCTGCACGGCGCCGGGGACCGGTTCGGTGCGAAGAGACTGGCTGACCGGCTGCTGCGTTGGGGGGTGGCCGCCGGCGTGTTGCTCGGCCTGGCGGTGGGGATCGGCGGTCACCTGCTCGCTCCACTGTTCACCTCCGATCCCGGGGTGCAGGACGCCATTCGCTCGGTGCTGCTCATCGCGGCGGTGATGCAGCCGCTGGCGGCGTGGGTGTTCGTGGCCGACGGCGTCTTCTTGGCCGTGCTGGCGACCCGCCTGCTGGCGATGTCCACCGGAGTCGGCTTGGGCGCGGTGCTGATCGTGCTGGCGCTCACGTTGGGACTGGGCTGGGGACTGCTCGGCGTGTGGTGGGCGATGGCGGCGATGATGCTCGGACGAGCGCTGGTGCTGGGACCCGCCCACTACCGGCCGACGGTCGTCAGTTCCTGACCCCGGGTCTCGGGCAGGCGGAGCGTCAGGGCGACCCCTCCCAGGATCCCCACTCCGAGGATCGTCACGGTCTGGGACAGGCCGAACGGGTCGATCGTGAAACGCCCGACCAGGAGGCCGACCGCCGACCCCACCATTCCCATGTAGGAACCGGCGGCGTTGGCGGTCGTCCGGAAGGCGGTGGGGAAGAGCTCGGTCCGATGGCTGGCGGCGGAGGGGACGAAGGCGAACGAACCGAAAGTCCCGACGGTGATGCCGGTGGCGAGCAGCGGCATCGTCTCCGTCCAGTAGAGGACCAGCCCTCCGACGAGGACCAGCGCCAGCGAGAGCACCGTCGTGGGTCGACGCCCGATAGTGTCGGCCAGCCGCCCGCCGAGGAAGAACCCGGCCGCTCCCGCCGTGCCGCCGAAGAGGCTGAGCAGGACCGCGGTGGTGGTGGAGAGCCCGATGTCGCCCACAAGTCGTTCGATCGAGAAGGCCAGGGTCACCGCGATGAAGACGTTGACCAGGAAGTTGATGGCGCTGGTCAGGTACAGGCGGCCCGAGTAGTCGGAGTGCAGGAGATCGCGCAGGGGAGCGGTGCGGATCAGCGCGTTCGGGTCTTCCACCTCGAAGACGGGGCTCTCCTCGATCCCGCGGATGAGGAGCGGGAGAGCCGCCAGGCCGACGGCACCGAGGGCGAAGAGGCCCCTCCACCCGTTGGGGCCGACCTCGGCGAGTGGGAGGGCGAGGAGGCCGAGACCGGCTCCGAAGCTTCCCCCGGCTCCGTAGAGGCTGATGGAGAACGCCCGGATGTCGGGGGCGACCTGCTCGGCGACCAGCACCACCGCCAGGGTTCCGAGGGCGGCGGCGGCCGCCCGGCTCACCGCCTGGAGGGTGGCGAACTGCCAGCCGGTGTCGGCCCCGGCGGTGGCGGCGGTGGCCACGATCAGGAGGGCGAAGGCCACCAGGAACGGGCGACGCCGCCCCGCCTTGTCGCCCCACCAGGAGAACAGCAGCGCTCCGATCCCGGCGAAGCGGGCAACCGCCAGGACCAGGCTCATGTCCCCTTCGGTCAGCCCGAGGGAGACCCTGGAGAAGGGGATCGTCGACGAGGCGTGGGAGGAAGCGAAGGAGGCGAGTACTCCCACCAGCCACATGAGAAAGACGAGATGACGGGCGCGCGGGTCGTACTTGCCGAAGGGAAAGAGCACCGCCAGCAGCCGCTTCACGTCGCCACCCTACGACCGGTCATTCCCGTCGCCGTGTCGACAAGGACACCGACGGTGACGGTTCTCGAAACTCGCGAGTCACGCTGTCCGTTATCGACCGCAACGCTGCGATCATGAGGCGCGATGGACGACTTCGCCTCCCTTGGATTCCTGGCGCAGGCCATGTTCGCGTTCGGTGGCGGGGTCCTCGCCTTCCTCAGCCCGTGCGTGCTCCCGCTGGTGCCCGGCTACCTGGGTCTGATGTCGGGGTACTCGGTGGCGGACCTGCAGGCGGGGGACGCCTCCCGGCTGCGGATGCTGCGGGTGACGGGTCTGTTCGTGCTCGGTTTCACCGTCGTGTTCGTGGCCACGGGTGCCTTCGCCACGTCGATCGCCGGGGTCCTGAACCGCAACCAGACGCTCACGGGGCGGATCGCGGGTGCGCTCGTCGTCGGATTCGGCGTCCTCATGATCGGGATGGCGTTCACCGACCGTGGGATCTTCGGTGTGCTGTCCCGCGAGCGCCGGTTGGACGTTCGCCCTTCGCGACTGGGGGCGCTGGCCCCGCCGATCATGGGGGCGGCGTTCGGTTTCGGCTGGACCGCCTGCATCGGACCGATCCTGGCCGGGGTGCTCACGATCGCCGCCACGCGGGACACCGTGGTCCAGGGCATGGCGCTGCTGTTCGTCTTCTCGATGGGACTGGGTGTGCCGTTCGTGCTGACGGGTCTCGGACTGCGGCGGGCGTTCGGCGCGCTGAAGTCGATGCGCCGGTGGATGCGACCGATCAACATCGTGTCGGGGGCGGTGATGGTCGTCTTCGGCGTGTTGCTCTTCACCAACAACGTCTCGCGCCTGGCGTCGTTCTTCGTCGAGGTGTTCGTGGCGGTGCCGTTCCTGGAGGAACTCGCCTCCATCTGACCGGGTTTAGCCTCGTGATCGATGGTCGATCTCCCCACGTTCCTGGAACTCGCACGGTCCCACCCGGTGGTTCCGATCAGCCTCGAAGTGTTGGCGGATCGCGAGACCCCCGTGACCGCTTTCGAGAAGCTCGTCGGATCCGATCCCGGGTTTCTCCTCGAGTCGGTGGAGGGCGGTGAGCGGTGGGCGCGGTGGTCGTTCCTGGGATGGGATCCGGCTTTCACGCTGCGGAGCCGGCAGGGGGTCTCGACGGTGGACGGGCCGGTCCAGGTGGAGTTGCCGGCCGGGGATCCGCTGGAGGTCCTCGAAGAGCTGATCGGTCGCTACAGCACCCCGGATCTTCCCGGGCTCCCGCCGTTGCACTCGGGGGCGGTGGGGTACCTGGGGTATGACGTCGTCCGATACGTGGAGAAGCTGCCGAACCGCCCGCCGGACGACCGGGATCTCCCGGAGCAGGTGTGGCAGTTCGTCGGGGCGTTGGCGGCGATGGATCGGTTCAGTCACTCGATCGTGCTGATCCGCAACGTGTTCGTCGGCGACGATCCCGAAGCGCAGTACCACGAGGCGGTCGCCGCCCTGCGGGCCGACGTCGCCCGGCTGGGCGAGCCGACCAGATACGAGGCGCGGCCGCTGCGCGCCGATTCGCCGGAGTTGCCTTTCTCCTCGAACTTTCGGCGGGAGACCTTCGAGCATGCCGTCGAAGTGGCCAAGGAGCACATCGTGGCCGGTGACGCTTTCCAGATCGTCATCAGCCAGCGTCTGGCCGCCGACTACGAAGGGGATCCGTTCGCCATCTACCGGGCGCTGCGGTTGATCAACCCCTCTCCGTTCCTGTTCTTCGTTCGTGATCCGGAGGTGGCGGTGATCGGGGCTTCACCCGAGATCATGACCAGGGTGCGGGACGGCGTCGCCTACTCGCGCCCCATTGCCGGAACGCGCCCGCGCGGGGCCTCCGAGGAGGACGATCGTCGATTGGAGGCGGAGCTGCTGGAGGATCCCAAGGAGCGGGCGGAGCATGTGATGCTCGTGGACCTGGCGCGCAACGATCTCGGTCGGGTGTGTGAGTTCGGCACCGTCAGCGTCGACGATCTGATGGTGATCGAGCGCTACAGCCACGTCATGCACATCGTCTCGGGCGTGTCGGGCGACTTGCGGCCGGGAGTGGGACCGGTCGACGTGATCCGGGCCACGTTCCCGCACGGCACCGTGTCGGGTGCCCCCAAGGTGCGGGCGATGGAGATTATCGACGAGCTGGAGCCGGTGGCGCGCGGGCCGTATGCGGGGGCGGTCGGCTATCTCGACTTCTCCGGGAATGTCGACACCGCCATCTGCCTTCGTACGGTGGTGACGTCGAACGGGAGGGCATGGGTGCAGGCGGGGGCGGGAATCGTCGCCGACTCCGACCCGGCCGCCGAGTTCGACGAGACGATGGACAAGGCGCGGGCGGCGCTGCAGGCGATCGCCCGGGCGGAGGTGATCGGATGAGGCCTGCCAGTTACGGAGACGTGGTGGCGGAGCACCGGGCGATTCGCCAGGACGTGGCTTCGGTGTCCGGGGGCCACGACCTCGTGTGGGTGGACGGTCCCGGGGCGGCCGGGTTCCTGCAGGGGATCCTCAGTCAGGACGTCGAGCAGATGCAGCCGGGCGAGGTGCGGCGCTCGTTTCTCCTCGCCCCGCAGGGCAAGCTGGAGGCGCTGCTGTGGCTGCTGCGCGATCCCGAGCGGGTGGGTGTGGTGGTCGATGCCGGGCTCGGCGCCCACGTGGCGGAACGCCTGAACTACTACCGGATCCGGGTCAAAGCCGAGGTCCGGACCGACGATCGTCCGGTCCGGGTGTTGTGGGGCCCACGTGCCAGGGAGGTGACGGACACCGGCGACCGGTGGAGCGAGCGGGAGGGCGTGGTGACGGCTCCCATCCCCACCCGCGACGTCGATCGCGTGCTGGTCGCCGGGGATCTCGACGTCGGTGACGTCACCCCGGCAGGCGAGTTGGCGATGACCGCTGCCCGGGTCGAATCGGGTGAGCCGGTCATGGGTCGGGACGTGGACGAGTCGACCATCCCCCAGGAGTCGGGGCTAGTTCCGGAGGCGGTGTCCTTCACCAAGGGCTGTTACCTGGGCCAGGAACTGGTGGCCCGAATCGACTCGCGCGGACGGGTGAACCGTCACCTGCGAGGGGTGGCGGTGACACGCAACGTGATCCCGCCGGAGGGTGCCGTGGTGTGGGCGGGCGATCGCGAGGCGGGGCCGATCACGTCGGTGACGGAGTCGGTGTTCGTGGGTGCCCCCATCGCGCTCGGTCTGCTGCGTCACGAGGCCGCGCCTGGCGACGAGGTGGAGATCCGCTGGGAGGGCGGATCGGTGCCGGCCGTCGTGCGCGAACTCCCGTTCCTCGGTCCCTGACCGGGCGCTCGGTCCCTCTCCGCCCAGGACCTGGGGGTCTCGGCTTTCCCTGGCGGTTCGTGGCCCTGGTGGTTTCGGGTCCAGGCGGTTCCGCCCTGGTCGTATCAGTTCCTGATCGTGATGCTGCCGGCGCTGGTGCGGGCCGTGACCCTGATGTCGGAGGCGGGGTCGGTGGGCACCTCGACCGTCACCGAGCCTGCCGACGTCGCGGTGTCGACCCGGTAGACGCCGTCGGGGAGGGTCAGGGTGATGCTTCCTGCGCTCGTGATGGCGGAGACGTCGGTGAACGTTCCCCGGATCTCGAGGCTGATTCGTCCGGCGGACGTTTCGGCATCGACGTTCCCGTCGGTGATGTCCCCCTCGATGCTGCCGGCCGAGCTGCGCAGCACCGCGTCTCCGACGATGTCGGTCAGCCGCACGTCGCCGGCGGAGGTGGTGAGGTCGATGCCGGAACGGAAGCCCGCCACCCGCACGGTGCCCGCCGAGGTGACGACCTCGACGGCGGCGTCGGCGGGTGCCGTGGCGTCGACCCGGTTTCGACAGGCGATGGCGGGGAATCCGCACCGGGCGACGATCCGCATCGTCGAGCCTTCGAGCGTGATGGAGACGTCGGGGGAGCGGATGAGCCATTCCGCCTCCACCCGGGCGCCGGCGATCTCACCGGCGGTGAGCACGACGCCGCCTTCGGCATCGATGACGACTCGGTCCACGGGCTCGGGGAACTCGGCGGACGTACTGGTGGTACTCCTCCCGAGGTTCCACAGCAACGCCACCGCTCCGACGGCGACGAGCAACACCCCCGCCACCACCGCCAACCCCCGCCTCGCCCCGGACCGGCCCGGAGTAGCGACCATTTTTAGCGAACCAGCGCGTCAGAAATGACGCGTCTAGATGGAGAGAAGCTCATGCGGCGGATCGTATCGCAGTCAGTATCCGGTCGAGCGCCAGTTCCGGTGCGGCGAAGAGCTCGTCGTCCCAGACTTCCATCACCCGGTAGCCCGCTTCCTCCAGCCGTTCGCGCCGCCGTCGGTCCGACTCCCGGTCCGTCAGCGACGTGTGATACCGCTCGGACTGGATCTCGACGACGGTGCGGGACGCGCGGTGCAGAAAGTCGACCCTGGCGTTCCATCCGGAGCCGGTGATCGGGACTTGCCGCTCGAACTCGTCACCGGTGGGGCCGAGCAGCGACATGAACCGAGACTCGATGTTCGACTGCGGGGGAACCCAGTCAGGGCCGCGCTTCCGGGCGGCTTCGCGCAGTGCAGCGATCCCGTTCCGCCCCTGGATCGCCAGGTCCTCGTCGAGTCGTGCGAGGTCCTCACCGCTGAGGAGTCCGAGGCTCCACGCGTTGTCGATGGCCTGGTCGAGTCGCTGTGGTCCGACGACCTGGGCGAGGTGGAGCATCGTGAGTGCCGGCGACGTGGTGGGGATGCGGTGAACAGTTCGCTGGTAGGCGTCCAGTATTCCCGTGAACTGATGGACCGCCCACGGGAGATGGTGGTGATGCCGGCTCTGACGCGAGACCACGATGTGGACCGGGTCGCGGCGGAATCCGGCGATGCCCCACAGCCAGGCCGCGGTCGTGTGGGAGGCGGTTGCGTCGGTCCCGGTCTCGAGGACCTTCGCCAGGAGGTCGCGGTGGGGCCCCGCGGTACTCCCGGCCAGCGCGAACACGTTCGGCTGGACCGGGGCGAGCCTGCCGGATCTCACCCAGCGGGCCGTACGGTTCCGGTCGAAGCCGTGGGCACGCAGCTGCCTTCGGGTGATGAGGCCGTATTGCTGGTCGGCGAGGGTGAGGAGGTCACGGTCCACCGGCGGGCACGATGCCGTATCTGCATGGCCGCGTGAAGAGTGTCGACGCGTCCCCGCCGCCCCGAGCCCCTCGCCGGGCTGACCCCCAGCCCGTTTTGTACCTCTGGACGCGTCACGAATGACGCGTCCAGAGGTACAGAACCGCACCAGCCCGCGCCCGGCGACCACGTTTTGTGTGTCTAGACGCGTCACTTCTGACGCGCTGGTTCGCTAAGAAACGCGGATCCAGGCGGCGGTGTCGGGAGGGAGGGGGGTGCTGGTCAGGAGGGGGTTGCTGGTGAGGAGGACTTCGCCTGCGGGGAGGGGGGCCGGGTGTGCTCCGAAGTTGACCACGCATGCCACATCCGACCCGCGCCGGAACGCCAGCACCTCGTCTCCGAGGTCGAGCCACTCGAGTTTCTCGTCTTCGACGAGCCACTCCCGCCGAAGGTGCAGCGCCGACCGATACAACTCGAGCGTCGAGCCGGCCTTCCCTTCCTGCGCCGCCACCGCCAGCGGACCGAACCAGTCGGGCTGCGGGAGCCACGCCCCGTCGTCACCGAATCCGAAGGACGGTCGGCTCGGTGTCCAGGGAATCGGAACCCGGCAACCGTCGCGTCCCTTCTCGGTGTGGTCGGAGCGGACCCAGATCGGGTCGTCGAGGACGTCGAGCGGGAGGTCGTGGACCTCTCCCAGCCCCAGCTCCTCCCCCTGGTACAGATAGACGGAGCCGGGCAGTGCCAGCATCAGCAGCGCGGCGGCGCGCGCCCGCCGCAGTCCGAGTTCGGGGTCGAGGAGGGCGCGATCACCGCGCAGCAGCCAGTCCTTGGCGACGACGTCCTGGGGGAGCCCGTAGCGGGTGGCGTGACGAACGACGTCGTGGTTGGACAGGACCCAGGTGGGAACCGAGCCACCAGATCCGGCCCCGGCCAGTGCCCGCTCGACCGCCGCTCGCATCGCCGCTGGATCCCAAGGCGACTCGAGGAAGTCGAAGTCGAACGCCTGGTGGTACTCGTCGGGACGCACGTAACGGGCGAGCCGCTCCCAGTCCGTCACCCACGCCTCGGCCACCATCATCGTGTCCGCGTACCCGTCGAGTATCCGCCGCCAGTCGCGCACGATCTCGTGCAGGTCGTCCCGGTCCCAGTACGGGTGGTTGGCGAGGTCTCCCGCCCGCTGCCGGGTCTCACCTTCGTCGCCGACGTCGGGATAGTCGGGGTGCTTGGTGAGGGCATACGCCACGTCGACCCGGAACCCGGCCGCCCCCCGATCCAGCCAGAAGCGGAGGACGTCCCTCATGTGGTCCCGCACCTCCGGATGCGTCCAGTCGAGGTCGGGCTGGGAGACGTCGAACAGGTGGAGATACCACTCGCCGTCATCCACCCGCTCCCAGGCCGAGCCTCCGAACACGGCGCGCCAGTCGTTTGGCGGCAGCTCACCGTCGCGTCCGCGGCCGGGCAGGAAGTGGTAGCGGCGGCGGGCTTCGCTTCCGGGGCCGGCGGCCAGCGCCTCCCGGAACCACGGATGATCCCAGGACGTGTGGTTGGGGACGAGGTCGACGAGCACTCGGATTCCCTGGCGTCCTGCTTCCGCGATGAACTCGGTCGCCTCGTCGAGCGTTCCGAAGCGAGGGTCGATCTGGCGGTAGTCGGCGACGTCGTATCCGCCGTCGTGCAGGGGCGACTCGTACCAGGGATTGACCCACACGGCGTCGACACCGAGTCCTCGCAGGTAGGGGAGCCTCGACCTGAGCCCGGCGATGTCCCCTGTCCCGTCACCGTTGCCGTCTGCGAACGATCGGATGTAGACCTGATACACGGCTGCGTGCCGCCACCACGGGTACGTCCGGGACATATGGCGAGTATGGACCGTTCCGACCGGAACGTCGGTTTCGGGAAGGGTGGTTCGGGGGCGTACGATCGATCCGATGCTGGAACCGATCGTGGCGAGCACCCGCCGGCGGATCGAATCGATCCGTGACCGCACAGGCGAGTTTCGTGCGCGGGCCGCTGATCTTCCTCCGGTACGTTCGCTTCGCCAGTCTCTCACCGACGACCGCCTCACGGTGATCGCCGAGATCAAGCGGCGCTCGCCGTCGCGGGGGGTGCTGGCGGCGGGACTCGACCCCGCTACCCGGGCGAAGGAGTACCAGGCGGGCGGGGCGGCGGCGATCTCCGTCCTCACAGAACCGGACCACTTCGATGGATCGGATGACGACCTGGTGGCGGTCCGGGCCACCGTCGACGTTCCCGTGCTTCGCAAGGACTTCACGCTCGACGATTCCCAGGTCTGGGAGGCGAGGGCGATCGGGGCGGACGCGGTGCTGCTGATCGCGGCGCTGCTGTCCGACGAGCAGTTGGCGCATCTCCATGGCACGGCGACGTCCGCCGGGCTGGAGGTACTCGTCGAGGTGCACACCGAGGCCGAGGCCTACCGGGCGCTGGCGGTGTCCCCGTCGATCGTCGGGGTGAACAACCGGGATCTGACCACCTTCGAGGTCGACCTGGCCACGAGCGAGCGCGTCGGGGCGCTGCTGTCTGGAGTCGAGGTGGCGGTCGCCGAATCCGGGATCTTCACGGGGGCGGACGCCGAGCGCATGCGCCGGGCCGGGTATCACGCGGTGTTGGTGGGCGAGAGCCTGGTGCGATCCGGTGACCCGGTGGCGGCGATCGGCGAACTGCGGGTCTCGTGACCTGGGTCAAGATCTGCGGACTGCGGACCCCGGCCGACGTGCGTGCCGCAACGGAGGCCGGGGCGGATGCGATCGGCTTCGTGCTGTCCCAGGAGTCGCCCCGGTCGGTCCGACCTGACCTGGCGGCGCGTCTCATCGCCGACGCCGACCTGCCTTCCTTCCTCGTGACGGTCGGCGCTTCCGCCACCGAGATCCTCGACCTGATCGACTACACGGGCGCTTCCGGCGTGCAGCCGCACGGAGCGGATGCGGGGGCGGCGGCGGCCGCCGCCCGTCGGGCCGGCCTCCAGGTGCTCCGTCCACTGCCGGTGACCGAGGACCTGGACCTCTCGATCGTCCCGGAGGGTCAGATCCCGTTGCTGGACACTCACGTTCCTGGCTTCCACGGCGGTACCGGTGTGCGGTTCGACGGGAGTCTGCTGCCGGAGATCGACCGGGACTGGGTGATGGCGGGCGGCCTCGATCCGTCGAACGTGGCCGAGGCGATAGCCGCGTTTCGGCCCTGGGGAGTGGATGCGTCGAGCCGCCTAGAGTCCGCGCCCGGTCAGAAGGACCACGACCTGATCACGGCGTTCGTCCGGGAGGCGAAGCACGCATGAGTACCGCACGGTTGGACCGACCCGACGATCACGGCCGCTTCGGCGAGTTCGGGGGGACCTTCGCGCCTGAGACGCTGATGCCTGCCCTGGCCGAACTGGACGAGGCCTTCCGCGACGCCTGGTCGGATCCGCAGTTCACCGACGAGTTCCGAACGGTGCTGCGTGACTTCGTGGGTCGCCCCACCCCGCTGCACGATGCTCCCCGCCTCTCCGAGAAGTTGGGGGTGCGGGTGGTGTTGAAGCGGGAGGATCTGGCGCACACCGGCGCCCACAAGATCAACAACGCCATCGGGCAGGGGCTGCTCGCCAAGCGAATGGGCAAGCCCCGGCTGATCGCCGAGACCGGCGCCGGCCAGCACGGCGTGGCGACGGCGACCGCCGCTGCATTCTTCGGCCTGGAGTGCGACGTGTTCATGGGAACCGTCGACATCGAGCGGCAGGCACTCAACGTGATGCGTATGGAGATCCTGGGGACGAATGTGATCCCGGTGTCGTCCGGGGCGGGAACGTTGAAGGATGCAGTCAGCGAGGCGATGCGGAACTGGGTGGCGACGGTGGAGACCTCGCACTACATCATCGGGTCGGTCGTCGGGCCGCATCCGTTCCCCTGGATGGTCCGGGAGTTCCAGAAGGTGATCGGCGAGGAGGTGCTCGCCCAGATGGAGGGAGCCCTCCCAGACGTGGCCGTGGCATGTGTCGGCGGCGGGTCGAACGCCATGGGTCTCTTCTATCCGCTGGCGGGACTCGGGATCGAACTGGTGGGCGTCGAGGCGGCCGGATACGGAATCGAGACCGGGAAGCACGGCGCTTCGATCGGTGCCGGTTCACCGGGAGTGCTGCACGGAAGCCGCACCTACATGCTGCAGGACGAGGACGGCCAGGTGTTGGAGGCGCATTCGATCTCCGCCGGGCTCGACTATCCGGGCGTCGGTCCCGAGCACGCCTTCTTCCACCAGCTGGGCCTGGCCCGCTACGAGTCGGTGACCGACGCCGAGGCGCTGGAGGGCGTGGAGCTGCTCGCCCGTACGGAGGGAATCATCCCGGCGCTGGAGAGCGCCCATGCGGTGGCGTGGATCGCTCGGGAGGCGGCGTCGCTCGCCGGGAAGACGGTCCTGTTGAACGTGTCCGGCCGCGGCGACAAGGATGTGGAGCAGATCGCCGCCCACCGGAAGGCGAAGTGATGGGAGCCGATCGCCTGCGGGCGATGTTCCAGGCGACCCGTGCGGAGGGCAGGGCGGCCTTCCTGCCGTACCTGACCGCCGGCTTGCCGTCCCCGGCCGACTCGGTGGGTCTGTTCGAGGCGATGGCGCGAGCGGGGTCGGACGGCTTCGAGATCGGGATCCCGTACTCGGACCCGCTGATGGACGGTCCCGTCATCCAGCAGGGCAGTGAGCGGGCGCTGGCGGCCGGGACCACTCTGGATGTGGCACTGGGGCTGGCGGGCGAGATCGTGTCGTCGACCCGGCTGCCGTGCCTGGCGATGACGTACGCGAACCCGGTGTTTCGGCGGGGCGTGGACTGGTTCTGCGGCGCGCTGGCTGACGCCGGTGTCGACGGGGTCATCGTGCCCGATCTGCCGGTGGACGAGGCCGGTCCGGTGATGAAGGCGGCGGGGCGGCACGGTCTGGGCACGGTCCTGTTCGTGGCGCCGACGTCGGACGACTCCCGGATTCGGGCGGTGGCTGCCGCCGAACCCGTGTTCATCTACGCGGTGGCGGAGGTGGGCGTGACGGGGGAGCGGGGCGAAGCCAGTTCTCATGTCGTGTCGTTGGCCGAGCGCATCAGGGCGGTCACCGATGCCCCGATCGTGTTCGGCGTCGGGATCTCGACGCCGGCACAGGCGCGAGCGGCCGCGGCGGTGGGTGACGGGATCATCGTGGGGACCGCGCTGGTGCGCCGGGTACTGGAAGCGTCGGATCCGTCGGAGGCTGCGGCCAGTTTGGCCACAGCGGTCGAGGAGGTCGCCGCCGCGCTCCGCTCCTGATCCCTCGGTGCTGAGAAAGTGCGACGGCCACCGTGTTGGTGACCGGTCATCTCAGCCAGGGAGTGGGGGGAGTGGGGGATGCGGCAAAGATGGGTCCGGTCCGGTGGCCGTCGCGTGCCGGACCCTACCGTCCATGGGTCTGTGGGCCCGGGATTGTGCCGCAGGTGGGATTCGAACCCACACGCCCTTCCGGACAATGGTGTTTGAGACCATCCTGTCTGCCAGTTCCAGCACTGCGGCCTGGGCCGAACGTTACCGCTACTCCTTGGGCCCGATGTACTCGTCCATTCGTGCGACGTCGGCACGCCGGGAGACCGCCACGTTGCGCTCGCTGGTTCGCGTCCAGTGGACTCCGACCGTGTCGCACGCTCCCGTGAAGAGCGCCAGGATGTCGTCCGACGCGTTGGTGAACATGTATCGGCTGTAGCGGTATTCCTTGATCTCGCCTGCGACCGGTCTTCGTACGGTGTTGACGTGGCGACACCCGTCGGAGTGGATCAGCCCCCGCAGCAGCTGCCATGGATGGGAGTCAACCAGCCCCTGCTGCCAGTCTTCGAGTTGGATCGGGCGCTTCCACTTGGGTCCAGGACCGTGCTGCGGGAACAGGCAGACCCAGTGTTTCCAGTAGGCAGAGACTTCGACGTCTCCTCCCCGGTCGTACAACGCCACCCGTTCCGATCCTCGGACGGCCATCATCGCACCCGTCAGTTCTTCGATGATGCGCGGGTAAGTAGCGGTGCAGACGATTCTGAGCCGATAGACCGATCGCGGGTAAGCACTGAGCATTCCGTCGCCGAGGTACTGGCCGAGGAGATATACATAGATGTCTCCTATTTCGGCGGCGTGTTCACGCGAGCCGCAACCTCCGCCGCATCTCCCACTTGACCGGTCTGCGGTCCGCTGCGTTCCCCGGCGCCACCCGCGCACCGTCGTCCGGGAGATTCCCGTGGCGCGGGAGATCTGCGAGTCGTCGTGGCCGTCGGCCACCAACCGCATGACCTCCTCGTACTCCTCCCTGGATCGCATCC
>DATHWB010000040.1:0-3860 GCA_035460965.1 Acidimicrobiia bacterium | reverse complement strand
GATCTCGGGGCTGACCTGGGAGGCGATCGACGGCGACAAGGTGACGGTGTACCAGTCGATGGGATGGACCGGAGGCAAGCCGAGCCTCAAGGGAACGAAGACCGGCGGTTCGCGGACCCTCACGCTGCCCGCTCCCGCCCTGGAAGCTCTCAGGATGCACCGGAAGGCCCAAGCGACTGAACGGCTGCTCATGGCGGGTAGGTGGCCTCTGAAATGGGAGTCGCTCGTGTTCGTGACGTCGAACGGGACGCCGCTTGATCCGTCCAACGTGCGGCGCATAGTCGCCACGCTCGCGCGAGATGCGGGGATTGAGGGAACGGTCACGCCATACGACCTTCGGCACTCCGCAACGTCGTTGCTAGCTGCCGCCGGTCACTCTGCCGATCGGCTCGCGGACCTACTCGGGCATCGGGACACCCGCATGGTGTGGAAGCACTACCGGCACTCGATCACCGAATCCGTCGACGTTGCAGCGGAGTACTGGCGGGACACCGGCACCGGGTGAGGGTTCGCCGTCCAGGGTGCCTATCAGGGTGCCTATCACCCTAAATCCGCCGGTTGGCTCGAACGCCTGTTCCCATTGGGTTTCCCGCGATCTGCCCCGGGAATCGCCAATGAGTACGGGGGTTTTTGGCTACATCGGTGGACACCGATGGTCGGGGGTGTGCAACCGCTCTGCCGTATGGCATGCAAGGGGTCAGGGGTTCAAATCCCCTCAGCTCCACACCTCGAAATCCCCTGTTCTTGCAGGGGATTTCGTCGTGTCAGCTGTCGATCGAACCCTCTGGCTCGGTTCAGGGTCCGCGGGGAGTCCGGGCCGAGCGGCGCCGAGGACTTCTGTCGGTCGCGGCCCACGAACAGGTGTCCGTGGGCAGGCGGTGCGGATCGAAGGGTGTCCGAGTCGCCGGGAGAGACGCGAGGGTCTTCTCCGGCGGGGATGAGGAGAGCGACCGTGCGTGCGGCGGAGATCGTGGCCGCCTACGACCCCGCGACAGGTCGCCGAGGGTGTGCGCACGGACTGCATCAGGCCACTCGGCCGGCTCGTGCAGCACCGGGGGAGGTCGCGCAGTCTCCTTCCGAGGGCGACGTCTGGGGCAGGCGGGGTCCGCGGCCAGGACCACCGTCGGCGCCGCTGCTCTGTCAGGATCGAGGTGAGGACACCAATGAGGTGACCGGACGCCGGACGGCACCCATGGACGATGCGACCAGCGCCAGGCTCCGCACCTCTCCGAAGCACCCTCGCCCAGGCTCGGCTACCGTGCCCGGAGGATACGAGTCACCGACCACCTGGCCATCAAAGGGGGGGTAGCTGGTGAAGTCCGTGGATGCAGGGTTCGAGCAACTGCGGCGGGCGAGTCCGGTACGACGACCGGAGACGCTGCTTCAGCAGCGTGGGGGAGTGCCGACCCGACCACAGGACCGAAGGAGCCATCGTGGACCCTCGCACCATCACCGACGGACCGACGTCCCCGAAGCGGGCGCGTCGGTGGTTGCGGGCCGCGGCGGTTGCCGCGCTGCTCGCCATACCGGTGGTGATGTGGCTGTCGGGATTCCGACCGTTCGCACCGGCTGACCCGACCGCGATCGCCGATGCCTACATAGACGCCCGCAACGCCTATGACACCGTCCGGGTCAGGGAGTTGGTCTCCGAGGGCTTCCGGACGTCGGACGCGCCCCACGGATGGGCCGGCCTCTCCGACATCGAACTAGCCTTCGAGTCATCCGAGGCATGGGGGTTTCACTACTCGGACGGCACCTGTGCCGAAAGGGAGACCAGGTCCGAGCGGATAGCCGTCGACTGCACTTACCTGTGGAGAACCCACCTCCATGAGATCGGAGGTTTCCCGCCCACGCCCATCCGCTCCACCTTCCTGATCACCGACGGTCGCATCGATGCGGTGACCTCGAGCTCATACGATGGCGACTATTGGTCCCGGTTCCTTGGCCACTTCCTGGAGCAGGAGCCGTACACCGACTTCCAGTTGCTGGTCGTCCAGAGCTTGCGGCTGGACCCGGAAGCGACCCGTGAGGTGATCGAACGGCTGCCCGCATTCCTCGACCTCTACGAGGAGTGGACCGGGCAGTAGCAGGCCGACTCTCTCGGTCGAGACCACTGCGGCAGGGGTCTCGGACCTTGGTGGGGTTGTGAACTGCCGGGCCAAGGTCAACCTCGCCTGCGAGGTCGGGATCTGCAGGACCCCGCCGATGCGATGCCTATTCGAAGCGGCTCTGGCCGAGGTCGACATCCTGCATCGATCAGAGGGGATCGACGACTCGGTTCTCGACTGAGTGGTCGCAGTTCAGCGACCGGCTTCCCGAGCGGGTGATCGTGAGCCGCTGGGCTCTGGCAGCGCGGTCCACCACGTCGCCGCCGTAGTTCCGCAGTTCCCGGATCGACACCTCGGACATTCCCGCGGCCGTATCACGCGTGATACGAACGGGCGAGTCAGGCCCCGAGCGCCATTCCGGCGATGGCGATCGCCACGAGTACGGCGAGGGCGTTGCCGAAGGTGGTCATGCGCCCACGCAGGCTGCCCATACGGGCTGCCTGCTCTTCGGACGGTGGGTTGCCGGCCATTTCGACGACCAGACTCTGCATCGCCAGGATCGTCGGACGTTGACGCAGCACGCCGAGACCGAGGGCACCGATGCCGGCCAGCGCACCGATCGACAGCGCAAACCCTCGCCAGCCGCCTGGCATTCCGCCTCCGTAGTCACGTCCCCACAGCCATGCACCGCTCCCAACGGTGAGCAACGAAGTCCAGAGCATGGTGTCGGCCAGCCGGGTTCGGGTCAGGAGAGCCCCCATGAACGGCCCGGCGGCAGGACCGGCCGCCCGGGAGGCACGGCTGACGAACAGGGCGATGAACAGGGTGCCGCCCGCCCAGATGAACGCACTCCCGACATGAACCAGGTTGAGCGCCTCCTGCACGGTTTCCTTTCGACGCCGCGAGTTTCTCACTGTGGGCAGCGCAGCGCCTCCAAAATCGCGTGTGTCGTCGACGGCGCGCTGGTTGAATCCGCCGGTGTTCGCTCCCCTCCACACCGGTCGCCTCGTCATTCGGCCGTTCGTCGAGTCCGACGTCGACTCGTTCCATGCCCGACGCAACGACCCGGCAGTGGCGCGCTGGCAGAACTGGACGCTGCCGTACTCCCGGGAGCGGGCGGAGAAGATGGTTTCGGACGTCATGGCGATGGACGGTCCCGCCACCGACGAGTGGTGGATGGCCTCGATCGCGCTGGCGGAGACCGGCGAGGTGATCGGGGATCTCGCCGTCAATCTCACCTGGGATTCACGATGCTCGGAGATCGGCTACACGTTGGCGCCCGCACACTGGGGCAACGGGTACGCCGTGGAGGCCGGCACCACCATCGTCGAGTACCTTTTCGAGACGGTGGGGGTGACCCGGGTGGCTGGCACGCTCCACCCCGAGAACATTGCTTCGGCGATGGTGCTGGAGCGTCTCGGATTCCTCTTCGAGGGGCACACTCGGCTCTCCTACTGGGTGGGGGACGACAACTCCGACGATTGGATCTACGGGCTGACCCGGGCCGACTGGGAGGCGTGGAGGGACCGGCCTCGCCACGCCCCCGTCGAGGTGCGCCTGGTCGAGATCGACACCAACACCATGTATCCGGTATGGAGGCTACGGACCCACAAGACCCAGGAGCGCCTGGTGGCGCCCGTGGCAGCGTCGTTCGCCCACGCGATGTTTCCTGAAGTGGTGGACGGGGCGCCGCTGGTGCCTTGGATGCGGTCGATCGAGGCGGATGGTGAGACCGTTGGGTTCGTCATGCTCGCCCTCGCCACCGACCACCACCAGCACCCCTACCTGTGGAGGCTACTGATCGACCGCATG
>DATHWB010000039.1:0-4129 GCA_035460965.1 Acidimicrobiia bacterium | reverse complement strand
GTCCCCCCAACACGACGCCTCCGGCGTCGCGAGGCGGACAAACCAGTGGAAGACGTCAGGGCGCGAAATGCGACGATCCCGAAGGGATCGAGCGCTGGGGGGTGCCGGGGGGCTCGCGCCCCCTGCACAAACAAACAGGGATCGAGCGCTGGGGGGTGCCGGGGGGCTCGCGCCCCCTGCAGACGACACAGCCCTCTTGACGTTGTTCTACGTTTGTCTACATATGTCGTCATGACGACGGCATCCGGCTCCCTGAGTAAAACGACCCACCCACTCGCCGCCTCGGAGCCGGGTGCCGCCGTCAGACCGTCCGCCGTTCCCCGCCCACACATCCGGGTGCGGCCCCTCGGCCGGCCGGACATCGCGTTCGCCCCGTCGAGTCCGTACGTCCTCCGCTTCTGGACACAGGCCATCGGGGTCGCACCCACCGAAGAGCTGCTGAGACTGTGCACCGCAGGCAAGCGGCGCCGCAAGGTTCTCCGACCCAAGTTCCTGAACGTGCTGGTGGAGTCCGGTGTGATCGAGGTCCGCGACGGCATCGTGCATGCACCGTTCCCCGTTCCTCCGCTGCCCGAGCACCTCGTCGCCCGGCTCCGCCCGGGCGAACGTGCCGTTCACGACCGTTGGATCAGGCTGGTGCGTCGACGCGCCCAGAGCGCCGCACGCCGAGCGTCATGACCGCGACGGCGAGGGCGGAGGTGACCTCGCCAATCAGGAACCCGAGGGCGACCGCTCGATCCGCCGCCAGCGGAGCGAGGATCATCACGGTCAGCGCCACCGCCAACCCTGCTCCCCACACCGTGGCGAGCCTCCTGGTCCCACCGGCCGCCACGAGCACCTGACCCGCCACCTGGGCGGTCGAGGCCGCCACGACGCCCGCCGCGGCCATCGCCGCCACCAGCCGATCGGGCTCGAACTCAGAACCGAGCAGCAAGGCCACCACTTCGGGGCCGACCAGGTACCCCACCACCCCACCGGCGACGGTCAGGCTCCCACCGCCGATGATGACTCCCAGCGAGATCCTGCGCAGCCCGGCACTCCCCTCCTCGGTCAAGCGCACCAGATACGGGAGGATCCGGCCCTGTAGGGCGTAGATGAGCGTGAGCGGCCCGCGATACAGGGTGAACGTGAAGAACGTGATGCTGATGAGTGACGGGCCTCCACCGAGGGCCGCCACCCCCAGCGGCGCACCTGCCAGCATCAGTTGGGAAGCGGCGCTCCCGGCTATGTACGCCCCGAGGAAGGATCGAGCCGTTCCCTGCTCCTGGTCCTCGACCACCGGCACGTCGAACCGCCAGAAGCGGGTTCCCAGGGCGGCCAGCGGCGCGATCACCATCGCCCACCCGAGCACCCTGGCGTTCGCCACGAACGAGAGGAAGAGGATGCCGGCTGCCAGTCGGACCATCGACTCCCAGAACAGGATCCACCCGATGTTCTTGAACTGGCGATGACCGGCGAGCACCCCCTTGCCGACCAGCAGCATGGCGTACCCGGCGATGAGGAGCGCCAGCTGAACTGCGAACACCGTGTCGCCGTCGAACAGCGAATCGCGGGTGACCAGGGCGAAGACTCCTCCCACCACGGCCGCTCCCGCCGTGACCGAGACGATCGGTGTGAGATTCACACGCAGGACACGTTTGCCGAGGCTCGCCTCGCGTGTGATGTACTGCTCGAGTGGGACGAGCACGACTGTGGCGAGGATGAAGAACACCGTCCAGAGGACCGAGATTGGCGCAAAGGCCTCCGTACCGAGCGCTCGCCCTCCCACCAGCTGGAACAGGTATGAGCCGATGGCGCCGATGAGGCTCCCGGCCACCATGTGACCCGTCCCGGGCGCGCGGAAGCCGCGATCGGGGATGGGTTCGGTGACCATTTCTTCGCGAGTCTCCAGCACGTCGATGTATCGGCCGCTGCGGGGCCGATCTGGAGTGGTCAAGCGTAGGTCAGCCGGCGGTGGAGTCGAGGCGAACCAGCCTGGCGAGGAACGACGCCATCTGCTCACGCGTGACGTCCAGCAAGGGGCTGAACGTGGTGGGCGTCGTGCCAGTCGTGATGCCCAATTGAGCCAGTTGGTCGATGGCGATGATCGTGTCCTGCGGGAGCGACCCGACGTCCTCGAAGCCCTGCGACTGTCCGGACGGGAGTTCGAAACCGGTCAAGCCGTGTAACCGCATGAGGAAGAGCGCCATCTGCCAACGCGTCACGGGGTCACCGGGCGAGTATTCGGTCGCCGAGGTGCCCGTGGTGATGCCCATCGCCGCCAGGCTGCCGATGGCGGAGACGGCCTCGTCGCTCAGCCCGGTGAGATCCCCGAACGGGGCAGTGGACGAGGGCACGGACACGCCGAGGTGCTGAGCGGTCCGCACGAGGAACAGGGCCATCTGCCAGCGGGTGACCGTTCCGGTGGGGTCGAAACGACCTTCACCCACGCCGACGGTGATCCCGGCGTCGGCCACACAGTCGATGTCGGCGGCGTGCACGCTCGCCGGATCGACGTCGATGAAGGACCCGGTGGGAACGGCGGCCTGGCAAGGAGGTACGAACGCCCCCGCCCCGTCGATCGTGAAGAAGATGGACCGCAAGCCCATGGCAGACCGGAACTGCCTGCCGGTTCTCAGCAGTGTCGTCTCGCTGCCTCCGAGCGAACCGACGATCGCCACCTCGGCCACAGAGCCGGAGGGCTGGTGCTGGCGGGTGATGGACACCGAGGACACGGAGTCCAGCCCGAACCTGGCAGCGATCGACGACGCGGTGAGGACGACCTGCCAGGAGGCGTGGGGATTCTGCGCCTCCGCGGCCACGGAATGCGGATCCGGCTTGGCCGGCAGATATGGGGCGGGCTCGCTGTGACCGAGTCCTTCGACATTCGTGTCCGAGTGTCCCCCGTGCGAGGAGGAGTAGTAGGCGATGATGACGGTCTGCTGGGGGGCCTGCGGGTGCGTGATGATCCTGCCCGCGGTGGCAGACACCGCCTGTACCCACGGAATGTCTCTCACGCCGTCCTCGGCGTAGTAGCCCACGTAGTTCTGGTCGACCACGGTCGAATACAGCTGGCACCAACAGGCGATCTTGCGGTCGTTGGTCAGGGCGTCCCCGTTCTCCCCGGCATCTCCCCAACGCAGCGCCTGCCGAATGCCATAGGTGCGGGCGGCGATGGCCTGCGCCTGCAGCGCCGCGGGGTGCCAGTCCGGTGGGATCTCGGCGATCCCCCTGACGTACTGTTCCACCCCGATCTCGACCACGACGTGGAAGGCACTGCCTATCGGCCGCATCCGCAGCCGACCCCAGGCCAGTTCCCGGTCGAGGCCGTTGAGTTTGAGCACGGTGCCGGGCTGGTTCCACTCGATCGAACCTCGGCAGCTCCCGGGGTTCCCCACCGGTGCGCCATTCTGGAAGAACTGGCACTGACCACCGCCCAGGGCGCGAAACTCCCACTGCTGGCCCGGCGACGCGATCTGAGTGGGACATTCGCCCTCGCCGTCGTTCGCCTTGCAGAGGAAGGCGTCACCGCCGATGGCCTGGAAGGTCAGACTGGTGACGTTCTGGGCGAGTCCCACCCACAACGGCTCGGGATCTGCGTTGATCCAGTGGCCGGGCCCGAGCACGTCGGTCACCTGTTGGAGCGACACACCGTCGTAGTAGTTGGCGATGATCTGCTCGACGGTGCTGCCCTTCTCGGCGAGCGCCCTCGCCCCGTACTGAGACAGGCCCACACCATGTCCCCAGCCGGAACCGTCGACCACGAACGTCGCTTCCTGCGCCTGGGCGGTCACGGGAACGAGGCCGACCAGCAGCGAGAAGACCGTCAGTGCGATCGCGCGAGAGCGTGTGATTCGTGCCACGGGAACGTGCTGAAGGTTAGGGCTGATGACCGGCAAAGCGACGTACCTCCCCCTCAGGTATCCGTCGCGAGGTCCGACGGCCGACCCGGTCGACCGTTACCCCTCTAGGGAGTAGTGACGAGAAAGGCAGGCAGGCCGCCCCCCACTTCACCCACCACAACCCCACGACGCGGTCGCGACCCCCCGGGCCGGGGGGAGAAGAGCAGCCCGGTCTGTCCCCTTCGGCCGATAGGCCGCTTGGGGGGACACGGTCGAGCCGCCAGGCGAGACCGAGGGGGGCCGTCCCT
>DATHWB010000038.1:0-2289 GCA_035460965.1 Acidimicrobiia bacterium | reverse complement strand
ATCGCGGTCCCGCTCTGGGGGATCGTCGCGCTCGCTGGAGCGTGGCTGGTGGGGAGTGCGGGGTTGGTGTACCTCGCCCGGCGTCGCCCGGTGCTGGCGCTCGCAGTCCCGGTGGCCAATGCCCTGGTGCTGTGGGGTCTGGTGGCGGCCGGCGGGGCATGGATGGGCTGGTCTGCGTGATCGGCGCCGTCGGAGTGGTACGGACGGCGGTCCGAACAGCGATCCAGCCAGGTCGCAACCGAGGAGTGTCGCGCTCTGACGGCGCGCGACACTCCATGTTTCAGTTGGCCGTGTATCCGCCGTCCACGACGAACTCGGCACCGGTGATGAAGGAAGCTTCGTCGCTGGCCAGGAAGGTGATGACGGCGGCGACCTCTTCGGGCTGAGCGAGCCGCCCCATGGGTGTGAGGTTCGCCAGCATCTCGCGGTCGGTGTCGCCCAGGATCGGCGTGTCCACGAATCCCGGATGCACCGAGTTCACCCTGACTCCCTCCTTGGTCCACCCGAGCGCGGTGCTCTTCGTCAGGAGGCGCACTGCACCCTTGGCGGCGTGATAGGCGGGTGACGTCCCGAATCCGCCGACGATCCCGAACATCGAGCTCACGTTCACGACCGCGCCATTGCCCGAACCCTTGAGGGCGGCGCTGGCAGCCTTGTGTGCGAGGAACACGCTGGTCTGGGTGATGGCGATGACTCGGTCGTAGGTCTCCTTGGTGGTCTCCTCGATCGGCTGGTTGTCTCCGATGCCGGCGTTGTTGACCAGGATGTCGAGTCCGCCGTACTCGCGCTCGACTGCGGCGATGGCTTCGGCCCAGGCCTCCTCGCTGGCCACGTCGAGCAACTGGAAGGAGGCACGACCACCGGTGGCAGCGATCTCTTCGACGACGGAGCTACCGGCGTCCTCCTGTACGTCCGCGACGACCACGGCGGCGCCTTCTCGCGCCATGCGAACGGCAGTGGCGCGGCCGATGCCGCTGGCGGCCCCGGTGACGAGGGCAATTCGACCGGCGAACCGGGCGGGGTCTGATGTGGACATGAGGGTCCTTCCTGTCGCACTGGTGTGCGGAGTCGCGGAAATGTCTGTCATGTAAACTACTGCGAGGTAAGGTTTATTCCCTCATGCAGCTCTTCGATGACGAACGCATCAGCGAGTACGGGAGACTGGTGGAGGCACAGCGCCACCTCCACCGGGTCTTCGACAGGTCGTTGCGCGCCCGCGTCGGGATCTCGAGCACCTGGTACGAAGCCCTCCTGCGGCTGGGGCGCGCACCCGGTCGCCGGTTGTCGACCAGTGACCTGGGAGACGCACTCCTGCTCAGCTCGGGCGGAGCGACGCGTCTGGTCGATCGGCTGGCTGCGAAAGGTCTCGTCGAGCGGCTGCCCGACCCCTCGGATCGTCGGATCTCCTGGGTCCATCTCACCTCCGACGGGTTGAGGATCCTCGCCGACGCCACCCGGGTTCATCTGAACGACCTGGAGGAGCACTTCGTCTCCCGACTCGACTCCGCAGAGCGGGAGACCCTGACGGATCTCCTCCGGCGGCTGCGGTCAGGGTCGGTCCCAGACTGAGCGGCCGGGTCGAGTCGAACTCGCCGCAGTGCCGGCCGGATCGACCACCGGCCTACCCACGAGGGGTCCCCCTGTGGACACCTCAGCCCGCAACCCGGACTCTGGGAGTCCGTGAAGGTCGAGTACGGCCTACTCCGGTGCAGCCGGAGCTGCGAGATATGCGGAGAGCAGCGCGTTCGCTCGCGGAGAGAACTGGTCGATCTGAAGCAGCGGATCGAGGAGCCGTTCGAGTTCGAATCCGCGTACGAGGTTGATCAGTGCCCGAGCCGCTTCGACCGGTCGGGCCGCGCCGGCGACCTCCAGATTCACCGCCATGGACGACGCCCATCGGGCTTCCCACCGGCGCAGGTCGGCGGACAACTCGGGATCGCCCGAAGCGAAGAGCATCATTTCGTACTCGGCGCGAACGAGCCGCTCGTCCGTGAACTCGCGCCTCAGCAACTCGCTCAGACAGGCCACCACCCGGCCGGCCGGATCGGAGATCGCTCTCGCCACGTCTTCGTTGATCGTGGTGAGGAGCCGATCCCCCAAGTGGAGATAGTGGCGGAAGGCGCCACGGAGGAGATCCTCCCTGGTGTCGAAGTGGTGGGTGGTGGACCCTGGGGACACACCGGCCATCTCGGCGACCCGCCGGTGGGTGACGGAGTCGACGCCGTTGGCGGCGACCAGTTGAAGCGTGGCGTCGAGGATGGCGAGCCGGGCTTGGCCCCTGGGTGTTCG
>DATHWB010000037.1:0-3361 GCA_035460965.1 Acidimicrobiia bacterium | reverse complement strand
TCCTGTTCGACGGGCACGACCTGAGCGAGTTGTCCAAGCAGGAACTGGCGGAACTGCGAGGTGACCGCATATCCATGATCTTCCAGCAGCCAGGCTCGGCACTCAACCCGGTGATGACTGCAGGACTCCAGATCGAGGAGGTCTTCGAACTCCACCGCGAGATGACCGAGGAGGTCCGGGAAGAGCGGGCGATCGAGATGCTCCAACGCGTGGGAATCCCCGATCCAGGGCGGCGGGCGCGGGCATACCCGCACGAGTTGTCGGGGGGCATGGCGCAACGGATCATGATCGCAATGGCTCTCGCCTGCGATCCCGACCTCCTGATAGCCGACGAACCGACGACGGCGCTGGACGTGACCATCCAGGCGCAGATACTCGACCTGATGCGCGCCCTACAGCGCGAGTCGAACACCGCGGTTCTCCTGATCACCCACGATCTCGGGGTCGTGGCCGAGATGGCGGATCGGGTGGCGGTCATGTACGCCGGCGAGATCGTGGAGGAAGCGGACGTTCACACCCTCTTCTCGGACCCGAAGCATCCATACACCCAGGGGCTGCTCGGCTCGATCCCGGTGCTCGGCGAGGTGAAGGAACAACTCGAGACCATCCCGGGCGTCGTCCCGTCACTGGTCGAGCTACCGCCCGGGTGCCGCTTCGCCTCCCGCTGCAAGGCCCGCATCGAGCACGAGCTCACGATCTGCACCGAGGTCTCCCCCAGCCTGCTGCCGGTCGACGACGCCCACACGGTCCGGTGCTGGCTGTACCACGACGAGGCGGACGCAGCAGGAGCGGACAGATGACCGAACCGCTGGTCCGCACCCGAGGACTCCGCAAGGACTTCCCCGTGAAGGGGGGGATCTTGCAGCGAACCATCGGGCAAGTGCAGGCGGTGGCCGGCGTCGACCTCGACGTGTATCGGGGTGAGACCCTCGGCCTGGTGGGCGAGTCCGGCTGCGGGAAGACGACGCTGGGGCGCATGCTGGTGCGTCTCCTCGAGCCGAGCGCGGGGACGATCGAATTCGACGGGCGCGACGTCACCCACATGAAGGGAAGAGATCTGGACTCGTTCCGGCGGGAAGCACAGATCATCTTCCAGGATCCGTTCAGCAGCCTCGACCCCCGCGCCCCGATCGGCAACTCCATCGGTGAGGGTCTCCGCATCCACGGCGTTCCCAAGGACGAACGCATGCAGCGAGTGGGCGACATGCTGGAGCTGGTCGGGCTCCGCCGAGCCCACGCCGGCAGATACCCGCACGAGTTCTCCGGGGGCCAACGTCAGCGGGTCGGGATCGCCCGGGCCCTGGTCCTCCGGCCACGGTTCGTGGTGGCGGACGAGCCGGTGTCGGCGCTCGACGTGTCGGTGCAGGCGCAGGTGCTCAACCTGCTCAAGGAGTTGCAGGACGAACTCGACCTGACGGTGGTGTTCGTGGCTCACAACCTGGCCGTGGTCGAACACATCTCCGACCGGGTGGCGGTCATGTACCTGGGCCGGGTGGTCGAGATCACCGACCGTACCGCGCTGTACGAGCGCCCCCTCCACCCCTACACCGAGGCCCTCTTCTCGTCGATCCCGATCCCGGACCCGTCGCGACGGAGGGAGCGACAGCTGCTCGAAGGTGAGATCCCCTCACCGCTGAACCCCCCGCCGGGCTGTCACTTCCATCCCCGCTGCCCGATCGCCGAGCCGGGGCTGTGCGACATCGAGGTGCCCGAACTGGCTCCGCCACCGGAAGGGGGACCCCACCTCGCCGCCTGTCACCTTCGCACGGGACACCACGCCGCAGAGCGAGCCTGACCGGCTTCCGCGTCGTCTCCATCCGGTTTAGCCTCGGCCGGTGGACACCCGCGCTCCCCTCCTTCGTCTGATCCGCTACGCCCGTCCACACCGGGCGCGACTCATCACGTCGTCGGTGTACTCGGTTCTCAACAAGATCATGGACCTCGCCCCGGAGATCCTCATCGGCGGTGCCATCGACATCGTCGTGAGGGGGGAGGGCTCGTTCCTCTCGTGGTTCGGCGTCACCGACGTGCGGTCCCAGTTCGTCGTGCTGGCAGGACTCACCCTGGTCGTGTGGGGGCTCGAGTCGCTGTTCGAATACCTCCACAACGTCGGGTGGCGCAACCTGGCCCAGACCGTCCAGCACGAGCTGCGGATCGACGCCTACACCCACATCCAGGACCTCGATGTCGCCTACTTCGAAGACCGATCGACCGGTGGACTGATGGCGGTGTTGAACGACGACGTCAACCAGTTGGAGCGGTTCCTCGACGTGGGAGCGAACGACCTGATCCAGACCGTCACCGCCGTGGTGGGTGTCGGAGTCGTCTTCTTCGTGCTGTCTCCCACCGTGGCAGTGCTGTCGATCATCCCGATTCCCTTTCTGATCTGGGGGTCGATCAAGTTCACCCGGCTGATGGCGCCGCGCTACGCCGCCGTGCGCGAGCAGGCGGGTGCCCTCAACGGAATCCTGAACAACAACCTCGGGGGAATCGCCACCATCAAGGCCTTCACCGCCGAGCGCCGCGAGCGGCAGCGGGTCATGGACGAGTCGGACGCCTATCGGACGATCAACCGGCGTGCCATCCGCCTGTCGTCCGCCTTCGTGCCGGTCATCCGGATCGGGATCCTGGCGGGCTTCCTGGTGACCATGCTCGTCGGCGGATTCCGGGCCCTCGACGGCACGTTGGAGCCCGCCGCGTACACGGTCCTGGTGTTCCTCACCCAGCGCCTGCTCTGGCCGCTCACCAGCCTCGGACAGACCCTCGACCTGTATCAGCGGTCGATGGCCTCCACCAATCGGATCCTCGACGTACTCGACACCGACACGAAGATGGACGAGGGCGACACGGTTCTCGCCCGACCCGAGGCCGACATCCGTTTCACCGACGTGACCTTCGCGTACACCGACGGATTCCCGGTGCTGCACGATGTGTCCCTCCGTATCCCGCCCGGCGAGACGGTGGCGGTCGTCGGTTCGACGGGTTCGGGCAAGACGACGCTCGTGAAGCTCCTCCTCCGGTTCGCAGACGTGAAGCGCGGGTCGATCACGATCGACGGACACGACATCCGCGACCTCACTCTCGAGTCGCTCCGACGTTCCATCGGGCTCGTCAGCCAGGACGTCTTCCTCTTCCACGGCACCGTCCGGGAGAACCTCGCCTACGGAAGCTGGGACGCGACGGAGGCCGACCTGGTCCGGGCGGCCGGTCTGGCGGAGGCGCACGAGTTCATCCTGCGCCTCCCGGACGGCTACGACACTATCGTGGGCGAGCGGGGCCAGAAGCTCTCGGGCGGCCAGCGCCAGCGCCTCACCATCGCCCGGGCGCTGGTGCGCGACCCGGCGGTCCTGCTCCTCGACGA
>DATHWB010000036.1:0-6748 GCA_035460965.1 Acidimicrobiia bacterium | reverse complement strand
TGGCGTTCGAGGCGGGCGCCTACAAGGGATCGCCGGTCGGTGCCGCATGCCAGACATCGTTCGCCGCCTACGACATCCCCAACGTGTCGGTGGAAGGCCTCGACGTGGTCGTCAACAAGCCCAAGGTCACCGCGTACCGCGCCCCAGGCGCACCGATCTCCGCCTTCGCCGTCGAATCTGTCGTCGATGAACTGGCCGAGGCGCTCGAGATCGATCCCATCGAACTGCGGTACCGCAACGCGGTCGAGGAGGGCGTCGAATCGACCTACGGCCCGACCTTCAAGCGGGTCGGTCTGAAAGAGACGCTCGAGGCGATCCGCAACCACCCGCATTACTCGGCGCCGCTCGGACCCAACCAGGGGAGAGGCGTGGCGTGCGGTTTCTGGTTCAACGCCGGTCTCGACTCGTCGGCCACCGTCAGTATCCACGAAGACGGCACGGCGTCGGTTCTCATCGGGTCGCCGGACATCGGTGGAAGCCGGGCGTCGATGGCGCTCATGGCCGCCGAGGAACTGGGGATCGACCAGGCACGGGTTCGTCCGTCGATCGTCGACACCGATTCCATCGGTTTCACCGACGTGACCGGAGGCAGTCGGGTGACGTTCGCCACCGGGATGGCGGTCGTCGAGGCGTGCCGGGCGATCGTGACGATCCTGCGGGGGCGGGCAGCCACGATGTGGGGCGTCGACGTGGAGTCGGTGGAGTGGCAGGGCGGACAGGCACAGCACCTCTCGGGGTCCAAGCCGCCGCTCACCCTCGCCGAGATCGCGTCGAAGAGCGGCAAGACCGGTGGACCGATCGTGACCACGGCGTCCCTCACCGCTCGCGGCGTGGGGATGGCGTTCTCCACCCAGGTCTGCGACGTCGAAGTCGACCCCGAGACCGGCCTCGTCAGGATCATCCGTTACACCACCGCCCAGGACGCCGGACGGGCGATACACCCCAGCTACGTGGAGGGTCAGATGCAGGGTGGGGTCGTCCAGGGCATCGGATGGGCGCTCAACGAGGAGTACGTCTTCGACGAGTCAGGCCACATGGAGAACCCTTCCTTCCTGGATTATCGGATGCCTGTGGCTTCGGACCTGCCGATGATCGACACCGTCATCGTCGAGGTGCCCAACCCCGGACATCCCTACGGGGTGCGCGGAGTCGGCGAAGTGGGGATCGTCCCGCCGATCGGGGCGATCGCCAACGCCATCCACGATGCCACCGGGGTGAGGTTTCGTGATCTCCCCATGTCCCCGATGCGGGTGCTGGCGGGGATCATGAAAGCTGCGAATGGCTCGAGTCCGTCTTTCGAGTGATCAGCGGCGCTTGGCGGGCGGGGTCGAATCGATCGACGTCGACGTGTCCACGGTCGCCGAACTGGTTGCAGTCATCCAGGACCGCTTCCCCCAGTTGGCGGCGCGGCTCGGGGAGGGGATGAGCGTGGCGATCGACGGAGAGGTGATGAGCAACGCCGACTACGAACCGTTGAGCGCCGACTCCGAGGTGTACTTCCTCCCGCCGATGAGTGGCGGGGCGTAGTCGAGGATCCCCCCGAGTCGCAACGGCGCCGGTTGGCGCTCGTGGTCGGCGAAGACCGACGTGTCACCTTCGGGCATCGCGCCGGCCGCGGTATGCGAGACCTCGTGAGGTGGCGGCGAATCCCGCCTGCGACAGGGCCAGCCCCCAAGGCGAGCCGTGGATCGGCGACCCGTCCACCCGGTCGACCCTGAACGACCGGTGGCGGGAGGCTATCGACGCCAGGGCGGCGCCGATCGATTCGCGCAGGTCTGGATCCTGATCGAGGACGCGGAGATGTCGACCGTCGAAGAACGCCACCAGCTTTCCCTCGTGCATGACCACGTAGGCCCCGGCCACCCGTCCCAAGCGGCCCTCCGGGAGCTCGGGCCACGGCAGGACCGTGCCGTGCGGACTCGCCGGATCGGTGGCGGCGAGCACGACCGTGCGACCGCCGGAGGGTGACCGGAGGCGGTCCACCGCCCCAGGGGCGGCGAACTGCGCTCCCCCCATCCCCTCCACGAAGTATCCACGGCGCACCCGTCCGGTCTCCTCCATCCGCTGAAGGACCGGGTACACGGAGGTGAATCCGCCCCGCACCGACTCCGGCGCCACACCCGCCCGAGTCACGACACCATGACGATCGATCAGCACGTCGGCCCACGCCGTCGCTCGCATCGTGTCGGTCACCGAACCGCCTGACTCCTCGAGGACGTGGCGAACCAGCGACCACCGCCCTGCTGCGTGGGGCGGATAGGTGGACGGGAGACCCGGTCGACCGCGGGAACGCCCTGCGGGTCGACGCGCGGTGAAGGCGCGCAGGGGCTGAAACGAGTCGTTGGTGACCTCGCCCGACCAGACGAGATCCCACAGGGCGTCGAGGAGAAGTTCGGGATCGCCTCCTCCCGCACCCTGATACAGGCCATGGAAGAAGCTGGCACCTCGACTGGCGAGATGTTGCCGTAGGGCGTCATGCACCTGCGAGGTAGGGGGGTCGCCGGTAGGCGCGGTCCACAGTGCGCCCAGCCGCTCTCGGCGGAAGAGAGCCACCCGACCGTCCCGGTTTCCGATGGAGCCGCGCCCCACCCACACGAGGCGGCCCTCCATCGCCAGCCGGTCGAGCGCGGACGACGGATCGAAGGCGCGGGACGCCAGGACGTCGCGCTCCAGCACCGAGGCGGGGACTGCCGCTCCTTCCAGCCGGGAGATCGCCTCGACGACGGCGGACATGCCGTGGGGCGGTTCCGGTGCCACGCCCTGCCATTCCGGGAGGAATCGGCCGAGAGCATGCGGTGGAACCGGCTCGATCTCCGCTCGGAGGGCGGTGAGCGACCTGCGCTTGAGCCGGCGCAGTACCTCGGCGTCCACCCACTCACGGCCGGTACCTCCCCGTCGGTAGCCCCCGGGAAGCACCCGGCCCTCGGCCTCGAGCCGCTGCAGACCGGAGCGAACCACTCCCGCCGGCAGCGCCAGCGCACTCGTCGCCTCGTCCTCGGTGAACGGCCCGCGAGTGCGGGCGAATCGCCCGAGCACGTCTCCGAGCGGATCCTCGACGGGTTCGAGGAACGACGAAGGCACGCCTGGCGGCGGTTGGATGCCGAGTCCGTCCCGCAGGCGCGCCATGTCTTCGATGGCCGCCCACATCGGTTTCCCCTGCCAGTGGATGGGCACCGCCCGGCGGTTCCGCTCCAACTCGTCGACGAGCGGGCGAACGTCGACACGGGCCCGGTCCTGCAGTTCCTCGACCGTGAGCGGACCGAGCGTCCTGAGTAGGTCGTGGAGAGCGTCAGGGCCGGCGATCCGGTGCTCGTCGGTCAGCGACTGCAGTTCGAGTTCGACTCGACTCACGAGTTCCGGGTCGAGCAGTTCACGTAGCTCGCCTTCACCGAGGAGTTCACGCAACAACTCGCGGTCCAGGGTGAGGGCGGCTGCCCGCCGCTCGGCCAGGGGCGTGTCGCCCTCGTAGAGGAACGACGCCACGAACGCGAACAGCAGCGACGAGGCAAACGGGGACGGGGATCTCGTCTCGACTTCGACCAGACGGATCGTGCGGTCGCGCACCGACCTGAGGACCTCCTGTAGGGCGGGGAGGTCGAAGTCGTCCCGCAGGATCTCGCGGTAGGTCTCGAGGACCACGGGGAAGTTCCCGAACCGACGCGCCACCCCTAGGAGGTCGGCGGCGCGCCTGCGCTGGAGCCAGAGGGGCGTGCGCTGGCCCGGGCGTCGGCGCGGAAGCAGGAGAGAGCGAGCCGCCGCCTCTCTGAAACGGGCGCCGAACATCGCCGTGTCCGCCAGATGCTCGAGGAGCAGGGCCTCCACGTCGTCGGGATCCGGCACGACGTCGGCGGCAGTCGGCGGTTCGTCGGCGTCCAGAAATCGAAACGCGATGCCGTCATCCGACCAGATGACGTCGACGTCGGCCCCGAATCTGTCGCGGAGCTTCTGGGTGACGGCCATCGCCCACGGGGCGTGCACCCGGGCGCCGAGGGGGGAGAGCACGACCACCCTCCAATCGCCGATCTCGTCTCGGAAGCGCTCCACGACGATCGTCCGGTCGGTTGGCAGATCGCCGGTGGCGTCGCGCTGTTCCCCTAGGTACGCGACCAGGTTGTTCGCTGCCCAGTCGTCGAGGCCGTACTCCGATTGCAGGGTGGCCAGGGCCTGGTCCTGTGCCTGGGACCCGAGCTTCCGCACGAACTCGCCGACCGCCCGACCCGTCTCGAGTTGGCGCCCAGGGGCGTCGCCGTGCCAGAAGGGCATCTTGGCGGCCGGTTCGCCGGGGGCAGGAGTGACCTCGACCCGGTCCGGTCCGATGTCGCTGATCCTCCAGGTGGAGGCGCCGAGGACGAACACGTCGCCCACGCGGGACTCGTACACCATCTCCTCGTCGAGCTCGCCCACCCTTCCGCCATCGGGGAGGACCACTCGGAACATCCCCCGATCCGGGATCGTTCCGCCGTTGGCGACGGCGAGCTGACGCGCCCCGGGTCGGGCGCTCACCGTCCCCGTCGTCCGATCCCAGGTCACGCGGGGTCGCAACTCGGCGAACACATCCGAGGGATACCGGCCGGCGAGCATGTCCAGCGTGGCGTCGAACACCGGGCGGCTCAGGTCGGCATACGGGGCGGCGCGTCGCACCATCGCATAGAGGTGGTCCGCGGTGCGATCTTCGATGACCACGCTGGCGACGAGTTGCTGTGAGAGGACGTCCAACGGATTGGACGGAATGGCCGTGGGCTCCACCAGTCCCCGTCTCATCCTGTCGGCCAGCACGGTGGCCAGCAGCAGGTCACCCCGGTACTTCGGGAAGAGCTTGGCGGTGGACACGGCTCCAACCTGGTGACCCGCCCGTCCCACCCGCTGCAGGCCCGCCGTGACCGAGGTCGGGGACTCGATCTGGACGACCAGGTCCACTGCGCCCATGTCGATCCCGAGCTCCAGTGACGACGTGGCGACCACCGCTCGCAGCTGCCCGTGTTTGAGAGCCTCTTCGATGTCGACCCGCTGTTCTCTCGACACCGATCCGTGGTGGGCGCGGGCGATCTCCGCTCCGGCGAGGGCGTTGACCTCGGCACACACCCGTTCAGCCAGGCGTCGCGAGTTGGCGAAGACGATCGTCGACCGGTGGGCGTTGATCAGTTCGAGGATTCGCGGATAGACAGCCGGCCAGATCGACCGGGTGCGCACGGCGTCGGGATCGAGAGGATCGGGCTCGGCGGGTTGATCCATGTCTTCGACGGGCACGACCAGCTCGAGGTCGAGCCGGCGCTCACCTGGAGCGTCCACCAGGGTGACCGGTCGCTCACGCCACTCGCCGTCGTCGAGGGTGCCGCCGCCCAGGAATCTCCCCGTCACCGCCAGGGGACGCTGTGTGGCCGAGAGTCCGATGCGCTGTGGGGGACGTGCCGTGATCTCTTCGAGCCTCTCCAGCGAGCACGCCAGGTGGGCGCCGCGCTTGGTGCCTGCCACTGCATGCACCTCGTCGCAGATCACCCATCGCACCGAACGGAGTGCCTCCCGCGCCTGGCTGGTGAGCAGCAGGTAGAGCGATTCGGGGGTGGTGATGAGGATGTCGGGCGGGGTGCGCTGCATCCGGCGCCGTTCGACCGCCGGGGTGTCACCCGTGCGCAGGAACGTCGTCAGAGTGGGTGGAGTCGGGAGCCCAAGGCGCTCCGCTGCGTGCCGGATGCCGGTCAGCGGTGCGCGCAGGTTCCGCTCGATGTCATGGGCGAGCGCCTTGAGGGGCGAGACGTACAGCACGCGACACCGGGCTTCCGGTGGCGGTTCCGGCTCGCCGAGGAGGACATCGATCGTGGCGAGAAACGCCGCCAGTGTCTTGCCGGATCCGGTGGGGGCGTGGATGAGGGTGTGTTCCCCAGAGGCGATGGCAGGCCAACCGAGACGCTGGGCGTCGGTCGGTTCGCGGAAGGAAGCCTCGAACCATGCCCGGGTGGCGGCTGAGAACGACTGGAGGGGATGGTCGGCGCCCACGTCGCCGACTGTATCCGATGCCCTTGGGAATGCGCGAGCGAGGCCAGGTTACTGAAGCGCTCGTTTGGGAGTGGTGGGTGACATGGCCGAGGAAGCGGCCATCGGACGAATCCACACTCACCGGCTGCGGCATAGCGCTCTCACGACCGCGATTGACGCCACCGAGGATCTGCCGGCCGTGTGCAAGTTCGCGCGGCGCGCTCGCATCGAAACGACGATGCGATACACCAGGTCGACCACCTCGGCCCCAGAAGGTGATCCGGTCGCTCGATTACGCGACGCCAGATCCTGAGCTGGCTGACAGTCGGGCGTCCGCAAACAACCTGAACCCCCCCCTGATCGGGCATCCACTTTCGAGTCTTCTTCACCCCTTAGCCGCGCGTGAAATGACTACGGTCCTATGTTTTGGTTCCCGATGTTCTTGGTAGCCGACTCTCGCTACACGGAGGCACGGAATGACCGACCTCACACCCACAGACGCCGGTACGACGAAGCCCTTCTACAAACGGTGGTGGTTCATTGCCCTTGCGGCGGTGTTTGTGCTCGGTGTGATTGGATCAAACGCCGATGACCACGACCCCAGCTCCGCGATCCTGGCCACGGACAGCCCCACTACCTCGACCGCACCGGAGGAGCCGACCACTACTTCGACTGCGCCTACGACGACGACGGAAGGGACTACGACCACCACGACTGAGGCAGCAACGACCACGACCGAGTTCACACTGTCGGATGCGGATAAGCGGGCGATATT
>DATHWB010000035.1:0-5216 GCA_035460965.1 Acidimicrobiia bacterium | reverse complement strand
CGCATTTCGGGTCTCGGGGTCTTCCACGTGTTTGTCCCCCTCGCGACGCAGCAGGCGTCGTTGAACCAGCCTGGGACGGCCCCCCCTTGCCGCGCCTGGCGGCGAGGCTGCTCCCCCCAATGTCGCTTCGCTCCTGGGG
Organism: Acidimicrobiia bacterium; assembly: GCA_035460965.1. GTDB lineage: Bacteria > Actinomycetota > Acidimicrobiia > Spongiisociales > ZC4RG35 > DATHWB01. Next base: position 5,077 of record DATHWB010000035.1, on the reverse strand, counting down.
GGAGAAACCCTTGGGGTGTTCCACTTGTCTGTCCCCCCTCGGCCGGAGGCCGTTTGGTAGGAGGGGGGTTGTGAGCGAAGCGAACTCGTGGACCAGTCTGATTGTGCAGGGGGCGCGAGCCCCCCGGCACCCCCCAGCGCTCGATCCCTTCGGGATCTTCGCATTTCCCCCCGGCGCCGGGCCTCGCCCGGCTGGGGAGGGAACGGTGTGTGTCCTCGGCGCGGTGCTCGTGGCCTCCGGTCAGGCTGGAACCTGGCTGCTTTAGGGGGCGTTTATGTGCATCGCCTCACGATGGAGGGCACATGATCGAATTGCTCGACCTGGAGCCCGAGTTCTGGCGGGAGGGTGCCGCGTGCGCCGACCGCCAGGATGTCGACTTCTTCCCGGCGCCCGATCGGGTGGGCGAGATCGCACGCGCCAAGGCGCTGTGCGGTGGGTGCCCGGTGCTGGACGATTGCCTGGCGTTCGCCATCGAGACGAACCAGCCGGATGGGATCTGGGGTGGCTTCACCGCCAAGGAACGGGTGCGGTTGCGCCGGCGGTGGCTGGAGGACCTTCGCCGAGCGAGCTGACGTCAGCCGGCGATGTGGGCGAGGGCGTCGCCCTGTGACACCAGTGGGTTCTGGTTGACGGCGATGACGTGTCCGTCCATCGGAGCGGTGACCCGGGCCGCCCGGTTTCCGGTGGCGTCGGAGATCATCCCCAGCAGCTCACCCTTGCGCACCTTCCCGCCCAACTTCGCTTCGAGGCGGAGCAAACCGGACCGGCGTGCCCGCACCCAACGCGTGGTCCTCACCTCCAGCGTCCTCGGTTTCCGCGGGGTCTCCCATGAGCCCATCCCCAGTTCCTCGAACACCCGCAGCACACCGTTGACCCCGACCTCGATCGCTTCCTCGTCGAACCGGTGGATCTGGCCGGCTTCGTAGACGAGCACCTTGATGCCCTGCTTGGTGGCTGCCGCCCGGAGTGATCCGTCGCGGAGCCGGGCGTCGATGACGAACCGGGTGCCGAAAGCCCGGGCGAGGGCGAGGGTCCCGGGGTCCTCGAGGTTGGCTCGGATCTGGGGTGCGTTCGTCCGATGGGCGGCGGCGGTGTGGAGGTCGATGCCCAACTGGCATTGCATCACCACCTCCTTCATGAACAGGGCGGCGAGCTGGCTGGCCATCGAGCCGCGGCTCGACCCGGGAAACGACCGGTTCAGGTCGCGACCGTCGGGCAGGTACCTGCTCTGCTCGACGAAGCCGAAGACGTTCACGACCGGCACGGCGATGACGGCTCCTCGCAGTGTTCTTTGGTCGAGGCGGGGAAGCACCCGGCGTACGACCTCCACTCCGTTCAGTTCGTCACCGTGGATGGCGCCGCTCAGCCAGACGGTCGGACCCGGATGGCGTCCGTTGACCACCACGATCGGCATGGACAGCCGTGACCCGGTGGGAAGCCGGCTGACCGGGACCTCGTAGCGGCTTCGTCGTCCGGGGGCGGTCTCCTGGCCGCCGCAGACCAGCGGATCGTTCCTGTCACTTCGAGGGGGCACGTGACTTCCGGGTGCGCTTCGCGGTGTTGTCCTCGATGAACTCGATCACCCGGTCGGCGACGTCCGTGTTGCTGGCGCGTTCGATCCCTTCCAGCCCGGGGGAGGAGTTCACCTCCAGCACGAGCGGGCCGCGATCGGACTGGAGCATGTCGACGCCGGCCACGTTCAAGCCGACGGTGCGGGCGGCCTTGACGGCGGTGGCCCGCTCGCCGGGGGTGAGGCGGATGCTCTCGGCCGAGCCCCCGCGGTGGAGGTTGGACCGAAAGTCCCCCGGTGCGCCGCTTCGTCGCATCGCCGCCACCACCTTCCCGCCGACGACGAATGCCCGCACATCTGCGCCCTTCGACTCCTTGATGAACTCTTGGACGAGGATGTTGGCGTCGAGTTGGCGGAAGGCGCCGATCACCGATTCCGCCGCCTTGCGCGTCTCGGCCAGGACCACGCCCAGGCCCTGCGTTCCCTCGAGCAGCTTGACCACCACGGGCGGGCCACCGACGACGTCGAGCAGACCCTCGATGTCCATCGTGGCGTGCGCATAACCGGTCACCGGCAACCCGACGTGTGCCCGGGCGAGCAGCTGTTGGGCGTGGAGCTTGTCCCGGGATCGCGTGATGCCCTGGGACGGGTTCACGGAGTACACCTTGGCCATCTCGAACTGGCGGACCACGGCGGTCCCGTAGAAGGTGTGGGTGGCTCCGATCCTGGGGATGATGGCGTCGAACACCTGGGGTTCCCCGCGCAGCAACACCTGCGGCTTGGCGGATGTGATGTCCATGTAGCAGCGCAGGTAGTCGACCACCGACACTGTGTGGCCGCGGTCCTTCGCCGCTTCCACCAGGCGCGAGGTCGAGTACAGGTGGCGGTTCCGAGAGAGGATCCCGATGTGCATAGGGTCCGTTCTAGTCGGTCGCGTCGGGTGCTGGCCCGACCAGGAAGGACCGCCCGGGATCGACCAGGAACCGTCTGCGGACGGTTTGGCGCCCCAGCAGCATCGGCATCCCCATCGTGTCGCGGCGGGTGAGGTTCATCTCGACGACGAAACGGTGACTTCCGATGACGAGCTTGGTCCTGATGATGGGACGTTCCTCGCTGCGCCCGCCCGGGTTCCTCACCATGCGGTGACCGAGCACCGGCGTCTCCACGATCACCGCCGGTCCCGGTGACCGATGATCCGGATGGATCGCGAACCGGGCGTACTCCTCGCCGTCCCTTTCGAACAGTTCGAGTCCGAAGGCGTGCAGCGAAGCGGTGCGGGCACCGGTGTCGATCTTGGCCCGGACGACGGCGCCTCCGAGATCGGGGAGGGCTACCCATTCGCGCCAACCGATCACGGTGGGCGCTTTCTTCGCTTTCATCGACCTGACTCCGACCTGGTTGCGATCGCTGCCGCAAGATAGGTCGTGAGCGGGACCGCCAGCACCAGCCCGATCGATCCGACCAGGGTCCGCACGATCTCCACAGCCACCACTTCGCTGTTGGCGACGTCCCCCAGGCTGAGACCGGAGAGTGAGAACAGCAACAGCAGCGGCATCGACGCGCCGGCGTAGGCGAGCAGCAGGGTGTTGACGGTGGAGGCGATGTGATCACGGCCGATGCGGAGTCCCGCCAGGGCGAGATCCGCCACGTCCATCTGGGGCTGTGCCCTCCGCAGCTCCCAGACAGCCGAGGCCTGGGTGACGGTCACGTCGTCGAGGGCGCCGAGGGCGCCCAGCACCACGCCGGCCAGCAGCAGGCCGCGGATGTCGACGTTGCCCGCGATCGCCAGGTACAGGCTCTCCTCGCTGGAGAACCCGCTGAATCTGGCCAGGGCCAGCACCGCCGCCGCCAGTCCGAACGTGGCGAGGAGGGCCAGCATCGTGCCGGCGAAGGCCACGTGCGTGAGGGGCCGGAAGCCGTGGGCGAGGTAGAGCGCCAGCAGCGCCACTGCCCCCGACCCGATGAGAGCGATCAGAACGGCATTCGAACCTCCGGCGATCGCCGGGACGATGTAGCCGACGACGATCACGACGGACAGGACGAGTCCGGCGAGGGCGGCGAGGCCGCGCAGACGTCCGAGGGCCCCGACGGCGAGGGCGAAGGCGAGAAAGACCCCGATCAGCACCCCCCGGCGATCGCGGTCGGCGTACTGGTAGTCGAAGCCGGGCTCTCCGCCGTCGATGTGGGCGAGGACGACGTGGTCGCCGACCGCCAGTTCGGGCGTCGAGGCGGTGAGGGTGAACTCCTGCACGAAGTCGCTGTCGGGGCGCGGGCCCTCGTGGAGTCGGAACGCCACGGTGCGGCACCGGTCTTGGTCGTTGAAGCTGCAGGGGGCATCGACCACGTGGGTGACTTCGGCCCGGTGCATGTCGTTCGCCAGGCCCAGTTCGTCGAGTTCCGGGACGATGTCGCCGCGCGGCCAGGTGAGCGCCAGGGCGATCGCCAGAACGACGGCGGACACGATCGGTATCCAGCCGAGACCGAGCCGGCTGTCGGGCCCGGACAGTCGTTCCAGATCGGACATCGTGATGGGAGGCTATCGGTCGCGCGAGTAGCGTCGGCCGAATGCCGCTCGACGTCCTCTCCCTTCGAAGCCGGTTTCCCGCCTTGAACGCCCTCGTCGACGGACGGTCTCCGGTCTTCGTCGACGGTCCTGCCGGAACGCAGGTGCCCGACTCGGTCGTCGAGTCGGTGTCGGCGGCGATGGTCACGTCCGCCTCGAACGTGGGTGGGGCGTTTCCTGCCAGTCGTGCATCGTCGGAGACGGTGTCGGTGGCCCGCGAGGCAGCAGCCGACCTGTTGGGCGGTGCCCCCGACGAGATCGTCTTCGGGCCGAACATGACGACCCTGACGCTCGCGTTCAGTCGAGCGCTGGCGCGAACGTGGTCGCCCGGAGATCGGATCGTCCTCAGTGGGCTCGACCACGACGCCAACGTCACCCCGTGGGCGATGGCGGCGGCCGACCGGGGCGTGGACGTCGACTACGCGGCCATCCGGACGAGCGACATGTCGCTGGATCTCGACCATATGGAGAGCCTGCTGACCGACCGCACACGTCTGGTGGCGGTGACGGGGGCGTCGAACACGTTCGGGACGACGGTGGACGTCGCCCGGGTGGCATCGGCTGCTCACGAGGTGGGTGCGCTCTGTTTCGTCGACGCCGTCCACACGGCACCTCACACGCGGATAGACGCCGGTGTGTGGGGGGTCGATGCGGTCGTCTGCTCTGCCTACAAGTTCTTCGGCCCTCACGTGGGGTCGATGTGGGTACGGCGTGAGTTGTTGGGAGAGCTCCACCCGTACAAGGTCCGTCCGGCGCCGTCGGACGGACCGGGCAAGTTCGAAACCGGGACGCCGTCGTTCGCGCTCCTCGCCGGATATGCGGCGGCGGTCGACTACCTGGCATCTCTCGGCACGGGGTCCGACCGGGCCACGCGTCTCGACTCGGCCTTCACTCGGATCCGGGTCTGGGAGGAGACCCTGGGGCGACGCTTCCTCGATGGATCGGGAGGGCGGGTCGAACTGTACGGCCGGGAGTCGATGGACGGTCGGGTGTCGACCTTCGCC
>DATHWB010000034.1:0-1990 GCA_035460965.1 Acidimicrobiia bacterium | reverse complement strand
TACACGGACGAGGATCTCGCCGCCCGCATCAGGGCGATCGACGAGTCCGACGGCACCGCCGACGGGGCTCGCACGCCGCGGCCGCGGCCCTGCCCGAAGTGTGAGTCGATGGTCGAGCCGGGACGACGTACCTGTGCGTTCTGTGGGGCGGAGATGGCTCCGGGAAGCCCGCTCGACTCCGTGTAGTCAGTCGCCGAGGACCGCTGCGGCCTCGGCCCGGCGGAGCCCCTCGATCAGTTCGTCGAGGTCTCCTGCGAGCACGTCGTCCAGGCGGTAGAGGGTCAACTCGATCCGGTGGTCGGTGACCCTCCCCTCCTTGTAGTTGTAGGTGCGGATCTTCTCCGAGCGCTCCCCCGACTTCACCATGGAGCGGCGGACTCCTTCCAGTTCGGCATGCCGCCGTTCGGCCTCGAGCTGGTAGAGGCGGGCTCGCAGCACCCGGAACGCCTTCTCCTTGTTCTGGAGTTGGCTCTTCTCGTCCTGACAGGAGACGACCAGGCCGGTGGGCAGATGCGTGAGACGGACCGCCGAGTCGGTCGTGTTGACCGACTGTCCTCCCGGCCCGCTCGATCGGAACACGTCGACTTTGACGTCCGCCGGATCGATCTCGACCTCGACCTCGTCGGCCTCGGGGAGCACGGCCACGGTGGCGGTGGAGGTGTGAACCCTGCCTTGCGACTCGGTCCTGGGCACGCGTTGGACCCGATGGACTCCGGCCTCGTACTTGAACACCCCGTAGGCGTTCGCCCCACGCACCCCGACGGTCACCTTCGAGTATCCCCCCGTCTCGGACGGAGATGCGTCGATCGATTCGAGGACGACGCCATGCCGAGCGGCGTAGCCCTCGTACATCTTCAGCAGGTCGCCTGCCCAGATGGCGGCCTCGTCGCCTCCGGCGGCAGCGCGGATCTCGAGGATCGCCGGCTTGGCGTCGTCCGGGTCGGTCGGGGTGAGAGCGACGGTGAGCTGATCGAGCAGTGAACGCGCCTCTCGGTCCTTGCTCTCCGCCAGCGCCAACAGGTCGTCGGCCATGGTCGGGTCGGACCCCGCCAGCTCCCGCGCCTCCGCCGCCTCCGACTCGGCTTCACGCAGGGTGGCTCCCAACTCGACTATCGGGGCCAGCCGGGCGTGCGCCCTGCCCAGGTCCGGATAGTCCGCCGTATCGGTGGCACTGCTCGCCAGGCGCTCCTCGACCTCGGCCAGTTCGGCCTCCAGCTCGGCGAGTCGGGCTGCCAGCCGGGCATCCATCAGCGGGCCCTGGCACGCACCGCGGTTTCGGGGAGGTCACCGCGGGAGATCACCTCGTCCACCTGCTCGTCCTCCAGAGCCGACAGCAGCGAGGTGACTGCGACCTCGATCATGGGCTCTTCGGGAACGCCAGTGGTGAGCCGCTGCAACCACAGGCCGGGCGCCGCCAGGATCGCGGCGAGTCGCTCTGAACTGCGGGTTCCGGTCCAGCGCAGCAGCTCGTAGGAGAGTCCGGCGATGACGGGAATCCCGAGGATCCGGCTTCCCACCAGCCACGGCCAGGACGGTCTGCCCACCAGAGTGAACACGACGATCGCCAGGAGGATGACGATGAGGAGAAAGCTCGTTCCGCACCGCGGGTGCTCGGGGCGGTATCGCTTCACCGAGTCGACGGACAGGGGCTGGCCGTTCTCGTAGGCGTGGATCGACATGTGCTCGGCACCGTGATACTGGAACACGCGTCGGATCTCCTTGGACCGACCGAGCGCCCAGATGTAGGCGACGAACAGGACCAATCTGATGACGGCCTCCAGCACCACGAAGGCCGTGTCCGACTCCCCGACCACAACGTTGGCGACGGCGGCGGGGAGCACGATGAACAGCCCGGCGAAGATCACCATGGCGATCGTGAGCGAGCCGGCGATCTCCCAGCGACTCAGCTCCTCTTCGTCTTCGCCGATCGACTTCTGAGCCGACCAACTCAGCGCACGGAAGCCGAGAGTCAGCGACTCGCCCAGGACCA
>DATHWB010000033.1:0-4221 GCA_035460965.1 Acidimicrobiia bacterium | reverse complement strand
GACGGCCAGTCGGTCCGCCAACTCGTTCCAGCGGTCGCCGGCGTGTGCCTTCACCCACCGGAAGGCGAGATCCCGCTCCTGGTACAGCGTGACCAGCGGTTCCCACAGGTCACGGTTGGCGACCGGTTTGCGTTGGCTGTTGGTCCACCCCCTCCGGATCCAACCCTCCCACCAGCGATCCCGGAAGCAGTTGACCACGTAGGTGGAGTCGGAGATGATCTCCAGCGGTCCGTCCAGCGCACGCACGGCCTCCAGCACTGCCGTGAGCTCCATGCGCTGGTTGGTGGTCGGATCGGCTGCTCCGGCGGCGAACGGGCCGTCCGGCACGATCCACGCCCATCCGCCCGGTCCCGGGTTGCCCGAGCAGGCGCCGTCGGTGTACACGCGAGTCCTGGTCACGGTCCGATCTTGGCATGCGAAGATGGCGCGGGTGTTCGCGCCGATCCGATCCCTGACCGCCTTCAGCCGCGGGGCTCCGCCGGCCCTCCTGGCCTCCGCCTCGGCCGTCACGTTCCTCTTCGGGGCGACCCCATTCCTGATCCCGGAGGTGGCGGATCGTTTCGGCGTGGGGCGGGGAACCGCCGGCTGGCTCTCGATGATCCAGGTGGGAGCCTTCGCGGTGACGACCGTCGTGATCCCTCGGCTCCTGCAACCGCGTCCGTGGATCTTCCGCCTCTCCCTCGTCGTCCTGATGTCCGCCAACGTGGCGGCGGCATTCGTGCCGGACTTCTCCTGGTTGCTCCTGACCCGGATGTTCAGCGGGACGGCCACCGGGGCCCTCACGTGGCTGGCGTGGGCGGCGGCCATGGACAGTCGCCAGTCCCTGATGACGATGTCGGCCATCGGCCCGATGGCGGCCCTGGTCGGGGCCCCCGTGGTGGGACTGCTGATCGGCTTCGGCGACAGGGTGGTGTTCCTGGCGGCGGCGGTGGTGGCCGTCCCGGTGCTCTTCCTCCGGTTGCCGCGCTTCGCGCCCCGTCCGAAACCGGGTGAGCGGAGCCGCTCCCGGTCCAACCGGGTACTGCTGGGGGCGTTGTTCCTCCTCACGTGTGCCGGGGCGGGCCTGTTCGTCTACCTGACTGTGGTGGCGGTCGATGTGATAGGAATCTCGCCGTTCGCGGCCTCGATCGGCTTCTCGCTCAATGCCGCCGCCGGGTTCGTCGGCGCCCGGTTGGCCGGGACGCATTCCCGCCCCGGCCTCTGGCTCGCCACCATCGGTCCTGCCGCCTTCCTCACCGTGGTCGGAGGGTCGGCGATCTGGTTCTACCTCGGTCTGGTGTGGTGGGGCTTCGCCTTCTGGATGGGGGTGCCGGGGGTGCTCGAGATGTTGGCGGCGCGATCGTTGCGGCCGGACGAGAGAGCCGGGGATGCCCAGGGATTGATGGCGTTCGGCAGGAGCCTGGGACCCGGTCTCGGGGGTGTCTTCGTCGATGGCGGGGCCTTCGCCGGGTTGGCGGTCGCCGCGGGGGTGGGACTCACCCTGTCGGGTCTGATCGTCGTGGGGGTCCAGGAGGGTCGTGAGGCCCTGCCGCCGACGGACGTCCGTACCGTCGAGGGGTAGCGTTCCCGGTCATGCCGGAACTGCCGGACATCGTCGTGTACCTGGAGGCACTCGAGAGGCGGGTGGTGGGATCGACCGTGCGCGGCTTCCGGGTCTCCTCGCCATCGGTGCTCCGGACGTTCGATCCTCCGTACGACACCGTGGTGGGAAGGGTCGTCACAGGCGTGCGGCGAATCGGAAAGCGGATCGTGTGGGATCTGAGCGATGGCCCGGTGGTGGTGATCCATCTGATGGTCGCGGGGCGGCTGAAGTGGTCCGACCGGCCCGGCACTCCGGTGCCTCGAAAAGTCGGATTGTGCGCGTGGGACTTCGACGAGGGCTCGCTGGTGCTCACCGAGCAGGGAACCCGCAAGCGGGCGGGTGTGTGGGTCTTCTCGGACGCCGAGGCGGCCGCCGGCGAGGATCGGGGAGGGGTTGAACCTCTGGAGGTGTCGGAGACGGAGTTCGGGCGAGCGCTCACCGCCGAGAACCGGACGCTCAAGCGGGCGCTCACCGACCCGCGCATCCTGTCGGGGATAGGGAACGCCTTCTCGGACGAGATCCTGTGGGAGGCGCGGTTGTCGCCCGTCAAGCGCACGGGCCAACTCTCGAGTGACGAGGTGAGCCGGCTCCACGTCGCAACCCGGGAGTCGCTCGAACGCTGGACGGAACTGCTGCGTGATCAGGTGGGCGACGGCTGGCCGGACAAGGTGACGGCCTTTCGCCCGGAGATGGCGGTGCATGGCAAGTTCGGGGAACCGTGTCCGCGATGCGGGTCGAAGGTGCAGCGGATCGTCTACGCATCGAACGAGACGAACTACTGCGCCACCTGTCAGACGGGCGGCAAGTTGCTGGCCGATCGATCGCTCAGTCGACTCCTGAAAGACGACTGGCCGGCAACCCTCGAGGACCTGGAGGAGCGAAGGGGCCCGTAGCCGGGGAACCACTCCGGGACCGGGGACGTCTCACCCGCAGTCGAGTGAGAGGACCGACGATGACGAACCTCCGTTCTGGAGCGCCTCCGTTCGCCCTGCTCTTGGCGTTGGTGGTGCTGACCGCGGCCTGCACCGGCGGGACGGACACTTCGATGAGCGAGCAGGCCGGCGACTTCGCGACATCTCCGTCGACCACCATCCCCGCCGGCGCGGGGGAGGACGCACCCGCCGACGACGCCGGTGCGCCCGACTCGCTGGGGTCGGGGGGTGTTGCGCCGCCTCTCGTCCAGACCGCCGTCGATCTCGGACGCGACATCATCTTCACCGCCGACATGACCGTCGCGGTCGACGACGTTGCGGCGGCGAGCACCGAGGCGACACAGCGCATCCAGGCGTTGGGCGGGTTCCTGTTCGGCCAGCAGACCTCGGCCAGCCCCGAGCCGCGCAGCTCCCTCGTCTTCAAGGTGTTCCCGGAGGACTTCCAGGAAGCGCTGTCCCGGCTGAGTGACCTCGGAGAACTCCGAGACCAGCGTGTCTCCGCAGACGACGTCACCGAACGGGTGGTCGACATCCGGAGCAGGATCACCACCGCCGAGGCCAGCGTCGAACGGTTGCGCGGATTCCTCGAGAACGCCACCGACGTCGAGGCGATCGCCGATCTGGAGAACCAATTGTTGCAGCGCGAGACCCAGCTCGAGACCCTGCGGGGGCAGTTGCGCACCCTGGAAGATGCGGTGTCGCTCGCCACGATCACCGTGACGCTGGTCGAGAGCGCGATGCGGCCGGGTGTGCGCGTCGACGTCAGCGCCTACTCGGGTACCGACGACAGCGGAGCGGCGTGTCCCGGGAGCGCCTCTCTGACCGTCGACCAGCGCTCCGAGATCACCATGTGTTTCGAGATCGTCAATGTCGGTGACACCGATCTGACCGGGTTCACGTTGCGGGACCCGGTGCTCGACGTGGACGCCGACGACCTCATCTCGGTGTTCGGCGGACTCGACAGCGTGCTGGAGCCGGGTGAGTCGATCGTGCTGGCGGCCCACGTGACCGCCGATCGGAGCCGCCGGACCCAGACGAATGTCACCGCCTTGCCCGTGGACGAGGACGGAAACGTCCGCCAAGGCCGGTCTGTGGCCAACACGGCCACGATTTCGATCAACGCCGTCGACCCCGGTGGCGTCCCCGGGTTCGGCGAGGGGCTGGAGCGGAGTCTCGACGCGCTCGTCACCCTCGGCCAACTCGTCGTGTACCTGATCGCCGCCCTGATCCCGTTCTTCTGGATTCCGCTCGGAATCTGGTGGTTGTGGCGTCGGCGTGTCAGGCGCCATGACCACGAAGAGCCGGCCGAGTCCGACGAGAGCTGAAAGGTCACTCGAGTCTCTTGCGTATCGAACACATGTTCGATACGGTGACCGATCCGGATGCGCTGTCCGGGAAGTTGGTCACTCGTCGGCTTCCAATGAGCTGCCCCTGATGGGCACTGCCAACGGCCGCTGCCAATGGGCCGCTGCCGAATGGGCCGCTGCCGAATGGGCCCTGCCGAATGGGCCCTGCCAAATGTGAACTGCAAAGGGCTCTGCCAGTGAGCTCTGAGTCGACGAGAAGTGGCGAGGAGAAGGTGTGGCGAACGCGGTTGAGCCGATCGCGGGAGAATCGATCGCGGGAGAATCGATCACGGGAGAATCGATCACGGGATCGATTCTCGACCGATGGGATCTGCGGACTCGTCTGCAAGAACGCGAACAC
>DATHWB010000032.1:0-2996 GCA_035460965.1 Acidimicrobiia bacterium | reverse complement strand
CACACGGAGAAGTTCGGGGTGAAGTCCTCGAAGCGGTGATCGACTCCGGCCGGGACGAACAGAAGGTCTCCCGGCCCGAAGGGCTGGCGGTCGTCACCGAGACGGAAGAACCCCGATCCATCGACGACGACGTACACCTCGTCCTGGTCGTGCGGCTCCTGGTCGTCTGATTCGTGCGGCGCGTAGAGGCCGGCCGACATCGTGCCGTGGCGGATCACCTCGGCGTACCGGTCGGTGGTGGGGATGGCCGCGAGCGCCCTCTTGTACGGGATCGATGCACCGTTGCTCATCCCCGAGACCCTAGGCGCCATTCGGCAGGAAGTGAGGAGCCGATCAGCGAACGATCGCCTCGAGCGCGGCCAGTGCCGCCTGATTGAGCATCGGTTCGTCCACGCCACTGCGCTCGAGGACGAAGTTGACACTGTCCTCGTAGCCGGTCAGAGCCTCCCGCAACCCGACGTCGCCGGAACTGCGGATCACCTGGGCGGCATTCGGCACGAGACCGAGCAACGGCGAGGGGAAACTGGCGATGAGATCGACCACCCATCCCTCCGTCGTGTCGCGTAGGACGATGGTGCGAACCGACGCCTCTCTGGGCAGGGTCAGTTCGATGGTGGCGAACTCCGAGTTGCCTGCCACCGAACGGGTCGCCGGGCCGGCGGCCAGGTCCGCCAACCCTGCATCCACCGCAGAACGCAACTGGGTGGCGAACCCGGACCAGAAGTTGGCGCCCACCGCCCTCAGATCGGCCGACGTCAACGCCGCCGCCTCCCGCGGGCCCTTGCCTTCGGCGATGGCGAGGATCGGGAACTGCGACGAGTCGCTGAGCTGCGCCGCCGACGAGAAGTCGGACTCGTCGAGTGCCACCGACAGTAGGGAGAAGACCTCTTCGGGACTGGCGGGACGATCGTCCTCGACGGTCGGAACTGGTTCGGTGTCGGCACCGCATCCGACGAGCACCATGACTCCAACCAGCGCCAGCACCCGTCTCACACGTCCTCCAGCCTGCCGGTCGTCACCACCGTCCTCCTCCGGGCGGGGTTCGACATTCCGGTCGTGATCCACACACCCGTCAGGTAGGCGAGGCCGAGCAACTCCCTCACCCACCGCCACGGGTCGCTCATCGCACGCTCCCACGCCCCCGCCCAATACGGCGCCGGGCCCTGGGGAATCGAGCCGAAGAAGGGCCACAGGAACACCTCGGTCTGGGTCCACATGCCGTCCAGCAGGAGATGGAAGAACATACCCACGGCCAGCGCCATCCACGCTCTCCGGCGTCTGCCGCGACGGGTGGCGAGCAGGATCGCCACCGTGACGACGGACGGCGCGAGCAGCGAGTGGGCCCACGCCTGACCAGTCGACACCGTGCCGGCAAAGACCACCGTGCCGAGCGGCAGATCGATCAGGTCGGGCAGCAGCGCACCCAGAGCCAGGAAGCGGACATCGACCTTCGGGTCACGAAAGATCCATCGGAACAGGAACAACGTCCCTCCGAGGTGCCACGCGATCACTTCTCAGAACACGAGGATGCGCCGGCAGTGAGTGCAGCGAGGAGGGTCGTACTCGCGGGCCTCCGACTGCTCCGGCGCCGAGAGGGCGAGATGACATCCACCGCAAGCGCCGTGCTCGAAGCGACCGACGGCCACGCCGTCCTTCGACTTCCGCAGCGTCTCGTACAACTCGAGGAGATCGTGGGGGATCGTCGGTGAGATCTCCGCCTTCCTGGCCTCGCGTCGCCCGAGTTCCAGGTCGATCTCCTTCCACTGGGCGGCGATGGCCACTTCCAGCTCGTGCTCTTTCGCCAGTGCCTCGTCGACCGCCTTCCCCGCCTCCGCCATCTCCGCATCCAACCCCTCGCGGACGTCGAGCAATCGAAGCACCCGCTCCTCCAGGGCGCTCTGCTGGCCCCGCAGCGAGGCCACCTCGAGACGCTTGTGCTCGGTCTCACGCCCGCTCATGCCGCCGGCGTACAGGCGCGTCTCGGATTCGTTGAGCTTCGACTCCAGAATCTCCAACTCACCCTCGGCCTTGTCGAGTTCCAGGGACGTCTGGCGATGGCGGCCGGCCACCTCCTCACGCCGCCCTTCGGCGGCGAGGCGCTCGGCGTTCGCCTCCCGGTACCGGGCCAACTCGGGGAGCGACTGGCGTCGGTCGAGGAGTCGGTCGATCTGCAGGTCGACCTCCTGGAGGTCGAGCAGGTCGGCAAGTGCGGGGATCTCCATCAGTGCTCCGTCGTCGTCGGCGGCGAGGCTATCGCCATGGTGTCGGATCGTGTCCGGTGAGGTCGACCACCTCGAGTTCCGGCAGGGCGGCGGCCACCAGATCCACCAGCGCCGCCATGCCGGGACGTTCCGTGGCGGCATGACCCGGGTCGATCACTGCCATGCCTCCATCGACCGCCTGGCGGGCACGATGGTGGTCGACATCGCCGGTGACGATCACGTCGGCCCCGTGGGCGCGGGCTGCCGCCAGAAAGGACGATCCTGAGCCAGGCAGCACGGCGACACGCTCGGCCCGTCCGGTCGAGCGACTGACACGCATCCCTTCGCTGCCGAACAGCTTGGCCGCGCGTACGACCAACGCATCGAAGGTCCCGGAGAATGACCCGATCCGCCCGATGAATCGCCCGTTCGACATGGTCTCGTAGACGTCGTACGCCGGTTCCTCGTACGGGTGGGCGGTCACCAGGGCAGCCGTCACCGCGTCGACTCTCGCGGCGGGCGCCAGCATCTCGATCCGAACCTCGTCGACCCGGCTCTCACCGGACTCGCCGATGGCCGGGGCGGCCCCGCCGCCGGCATCGAACGTCCCCACGCCGCCGACCCGGAAACTGCACCCCGAGTAGTTGCCGATCCGCCCGGCCCCCGCTCCCGTCATGGCCGAGGCCACCCGGTCCGCGTCCGGGGCGGGCACGAACGTCACCACTTTCCGGACCGGCTCCTGCCCGCTCCCACCGAACGGACCCACGGTGTCGAGGCCGAGGGCCGACGCCATGG
>DATHWB010000031.1:0-17484 GCA_035460965.1 Acidimicrobiia bacterium | reverse complement strand
ACCACCAGATGCCGAGGGTCACGGCGAGCACGAGAGCGGCCACGACGGCGGATTCGACGCGGTGCAGACGACAACCTTCCCGACCACCCGGCAGCAACTGGTACCTGGTCGGGGGCGGTGGGTCCACCCCCCGGTAGGTTGGTGGGATGCTGATCGACACCACCGCACACCGGGTCGAGCCAGGAGCCGGGGTGGATCTCGCTTCCGTCGACACCCGCGCCACCGGCACCTTCGAGGGCGGGAAGAAGGAAGGGCGGGCGGTCCACAGGGCCCTCACCGCCCGCCTCTCGGAGTTACAGGAGAAGTTCTACGCCGACGGCCGCCACCGCCTCCTCCTGGTTCTGCAGGCCACGGACACGGGCGGCAAGGATGGGACGATCAAGCAGGTGTTCCGGGGCGTGAACCCCGCAGGAGTGCGAATCGCCTCCTTCAAACAGCCGACCCATCACGAGCTGGCGAGGGACTACCTGTGGCGAGTTCACAGCCGGGTGCCCCGCAGCGGCGAGATCACGATCTTCAACCGCAGCCACTACGAGGACGTTCTGGTGGTACGCGTCAAGGGCCTGGTCCCCGAGGACGTGTGGCAGCGACGGTACGGCCACATCAACGACTTCGAGCGGCTGCTGGCGGACGAGGGAACCACCATCGTGAAAGTCTTCCTGCACATCTCGAAGGACGAACAGCGGGAACGGTTGCAGGCTCGCCTCGACGACCCGGGCAAGCACTGGAAGTTCGACGTCGGCGACCTGGCGGATCGGAAGCTGTGGGACGACTACCAGCGGGCGTACGCCGACATGTTGGAACGGACCTCCCAGGCGCACGCCCCGTGGTACGTCGTCCCCGCCGGCCGCAAGTGGTATCGCGACATCGTCGTGAGCTCGATCCTCGTGCAGACGCTGGAGGCACTCGATCTCCGTTTCCCGCCCAACGCCGACCTGAGTGACGTCGTCATCGAGTGACGCCGGTCACCCCCCGGCGATCCGCCGCGCCTCGACCTCGTACCGGATCGAGGCGTAGGCGTCGGGGTGCGAGAGCCCCCGCAGTCGGTGGCGCAAGTAGTCGCCCACATAGCGGGCCACGAACCGGATCCGACCCAGTTCTCGCCACTGGCGGACATGAACCAGCTCGTGGACCAACAGGCGGGCGAGGACGTCGGGGTCGGTGTCCTCGAGTCCGGGACGCAGGTAGATCGTCGAGGCCACCGTCATCGCAGCCACCGGACCGTGCCAGAGGCGGGCCATCCAGCGGGGGGCGGGACGCACGACGATGCGGTCGAAGTCGTCGAACCCGCATCGGACTGCCAACGCGGATCGGTCCGTGAGGCCCGCCCGGCGCAGCCACGGACCCGCCGACACCTCAGCCGACGACCACGTTGACGATGTGAGGGGGCCGGGCGACCACCTTCCGGACCTCGCTCTCACCGATCCACTCCCGGATCCGCTCCGAGGCCAATGCCGCCGCCTCGGCAGCGTCCGCGTCGATGTCGGCGGCCACCTCGATGCGGTCGCGCACCTTGCCGTTGACCTGGATCACCATCGTGACGACGTCACGTGCGACCAGCTCGGGATCCCACTGCGGCCAGGACTCGAGGGCCAACATCGATCCGAACTCCAGCCGCTCCCACAGTTCGTGGGACATGTGCGGTGCCATCGGCGAGAGCAGCAGCAGCATCAGCCGGACCGACTCGCGATGCGTCTCCGCCGCCAGCCCGCTCCGCAACCCGGCCTGGAGGGTGTTGGCGAAGGTCATCAGGTGGGCGACGGCGGTGTTGAACGAGAAGCGATCGATGTCCTCGGTCACGCTCTGCACCATGCGATGTGCCTCGGCCAGCACCTCCCGGTCTGCGTCGTTCGGACCACGGTCCTCGATGGTTCCGACCTGGCCGGTGGCCATCCTCCAGACCCGATCGAGGAACCGAGCCGTGCCTTCCACGCCGTTGTCCGACCAGACGGCGTCGTCGGTGGGCGGACCGATGAACAGCTCGAACAGTCTGATGGCGTCGGCCCCGTACCTGACGTAGTACTCCTCGGGTGACACGACGTTGCCCTTGGACTTCGACATCTTGGCCCCGTCCTTCACCAGCATCCCCTGGGTGAACAAGGCCCGGAACGGCTCCTCGACCTCGACCATGCCCATGTCGTGCAGCACCTTCGTGATGAACCGGGCGTACAACAGATGGAGCACCGCGTGCTCGACTCCCCCCACGTACTGGTCGACGGCCATCCAGTAGTTCGCCTTTTCCGAGTCGAAGATGGCGTCCTCGTTGCGGGAGTCCGCGTAACGCAGGAAGTACCAGGAGCTGTCCACGAACGTGTCCATGGTGTCCGTCTCGCGCTGGGCGGGACCCCCGCAGCGGGGACAGTCGGTGTTGACGAAGTCCTCCACGGTGGCCAGCGGGGACCTGCCGGCCGGGGCGTAGTCCTCGACGTCAGGATGGATGACGGGCAGCTGATCCCTCGGAACGGGCACCAGTCCGTCCACCGGGCATGTCACCATCGGAATGGGACATCCCCAGTACCGCTGGCGGGAGATGAGCCAGTCGCGCAGGCGGAAGTTGACGGTTCCCACCCCCAGCCCCTGCTCTTCGAACCAGGCGATGATGACCGCCTTGGCCTCGCCCAACTCCATTCCGTCGAGGAAACCGGAGTTGATGGCCGGACCGTCTCCGGTGTACGCCTCACCTTCGAAGTCGGCCGGAGGTTGCACCGTGCGGATGATCTCCATGCCGTACTTGGTGGCGAAGTCCCAGTCCCGCTGGTCCTGGCCGGGCACGGCCATGATGGCTCCCGTCCCGTATCCCATGAGCACATAATCGGCGATCCAGATGGGGACCGGCCTCCCGTTCACCGGGTTGACGGCGTGATGCCCGGTGAAGACCCCGGTCTTGTCGCCTTCCGCCTGCCGATCGATCTCCGAGGTTCGGCCCGCCCGGGCGATGTAGGCCCTCGCCTCCGTCTCCACGGGGGATCCGGCGATGAGCGACTCCACGAGCGGGTGCTCGGGCGCCAGCACCGCGAACGTCATCCCGAAGGCGGTGTCGGGGCGGGTGGTGTAGACGTCGAACGCGTGGTCGGTTCCGTCCACCTGCATCGTGAACGTGCAGCCTTCCGACCGGCCGATCCAGTTGCGCTGCATCGTCCTGACCCGGTCGGGCCAGGCGTCGAGCGGATCGAGATCGTCGAGCAGGCGCTGGGCGTAGTCGGTGATCTTGAAGAACCACTGGTCGAGATCGCGTCCATCCACCGGGGAGCCGCACCGCTCACAGTTGCCGTCGACGACCTGCTCGTTGGCGAGGACCGTCTGGTCCACCGGACACCAGTTGACCCGGGCCTTGCGCTTGTAGGCCAGTCCCCGCTCGTAGAGCTCCAGGAACAGCCACTGGTCCCACCGGTAGTACTCCGGGGTGTGGGACGCCAGCTCTCGATCCCAGTCGTAGACGGCTCCGAGCCGCCGCAGTTGCGCCTTCATGCGCGGGATCTGCTGCTCGGTGAACACTCGAGGGTGGATCCCGGTCTTGATCGCGGCGTTCTCGGCGGGCAGCCCGAAGCTGTCCCAGCCCATGGGCGAGAGGACGTTGTAGCCCTGCATGCGCCGGTACCGGGTGAGGAGGTCGACGTAGGTGTAGTTCCGGAGGTGACCCATGTGCAGGTCACCGGACGGATACGGATACATCTGGAGGTTGTAGTACTTGGGCCGCGACGGGTCCTCGGCGACGTAGAAGACCCGCTCGGTCTCCCACCGGTCCTGCCACTTCCGCTCGATGTCCTGGATCTCGTAGTTCACGACAGGGCGAGGGTAACGACCGCGAGCAGACGCCGAAGCAGCCTCTCTCCTGCCAGGATCGACCGCGTGGAAGTCACGAACGCCGACAAGGTGATGTTCCCGGATCCGGGGTACACCAAGGCCGACCTGGTCGGGTACTACGACGCGGTGGCGGATCGGATGGTTCCGTGGCTGGACGGGCGGCCGCTCACCCTGGAGCGTCACCCCGATGGCGTGGGCACCAAGGGATTCATGCAGAAACACGCCTCCAGGCATTTCTCTGACCGGATCGGGCGGGTCGAGGTGCCGAAGTCGGACGGCACCGTGAACCACCCGGTCGTTCGTGATCGCGACGGGCTGCTGGAACTCGCCAACCAGGGAACGATCACCTTCCACGTCTGGACCGCTGCCCTCCCAGACCTCGACCGTCCCAGCCACCTGGTGCTCGACCTCGACCCGGAAGCGGAGGATCTCGACGGTGTCCGACAGGTGGCGTTCGCAGCACGCGACCTCCTCGATCGATTCGACCTGGAGGGAATGCCGGTGGCGTCCGGCAAGAAGGGATTCCACATCTGGGTACCGATCGCAGGCCACGACTACGAGGCGGCGGGACTCGCCGCCCGGGCCATGGCCGGCCTGATCGCCGCCGAGCTTCCCGATGTCGCCACCGTCGAGTTCCGCAAGCGGGATCGGGCTGGGCGGGTGTTCGTGGACTGGCTGCGCAACCGTCGGGCGCAGTCGATCGTCTGCCCGTGGTCGCTGCGAACGACGCCGCTCGCCACGGTGGCCACTCCCCTGGACTGGGAGGAGGTGGCCGGCGCGATGCCGAACGGCTGGACCATCCGTTCCGCCCCCCGGCGCCGGCAACCGGACCTGCCGGCACCCTTCCGCCTCGACCTCGATCGCATCGTCGGCCGTGCCCGGGCGGCGGGTGCGGACCTCGACTCCGAGTTCGACCGTTTCGGGAGGACTTGATCCCGTAATCCTTGCCTTACGAACGATCGTTCGTTAGTATCGCCGCATGACTCTCCTGACCGTCACCGACGAGGAAGCCCGATTCCAGCGGATCATCGACGCCGAGGACAAGATCGAACCGGCCGACTGGATGCCCGAGGGCTACCGGAAGACCCTCATCCGCCAGATCGCCCAGCACGCCCACTCCGAAGTCATCGGGATGCAGCCGGAAGGAAACTGGATCACCCGCGCGCCGTCTCTGAAGCGCAAGGCGATCCTCATGGCGAAGGTGCAGGACGAGGCCGGACACGGGCTGTACCTGTACTCGGCGGCAGAGACGCTGGGCGTGACCCGCGACCAACTCGTCGAGCTCCTCCACACCGGGAAACAGAAGTACTCCTCGATCTTCAACTACCCGACGCTGTCGTGGGCCGACATGGGAGCCATCGGCTGGCTGGTGGACGGGGCAGCGATCACGAACCAGGTGATGTTGACCCGATGCTCCTACGGCCCGTACTCGCGGGCGATGGTCCGCATCTGCAAGGAGGAGTCCTTCCATCAGCGCCAGGGGTACGAGATCATGCTCACCCTCGCCAACGGGACCGAGGCACAGCGAGCCATGGCACAGGACGCCCTCGACCGCTGGTGGTGGCCGTCGCTCATG
Organism: Acidimicrobiia bacterium; assembly: GCA_035460965.1. Lineage (GTDB taxonomy): Bacteria > Actinomycetota > Acidimicrobiia > Spongiisociales > ZC4RG35 > DATHWB01. Next base: position 12,104 of record DATHWB010000031.1, on the reverse strand, counting down.
ATGTTCGGTCCCAACGACTCGGACTCGACCCACTCCGAACAGTCGATGGCATGGAAGATCAAACGAGTCTCCAACGACGACCTGCGCCAGCAGTTCGTGGACATGACCGTCCCTCAGGCCGACTATCTCGGGCTGTCGATCCCCGATCCCGATCTGCGCTGGAACGACGAGCGCGGCCACTACGACTTCGGCCCCATCGACTGGGACGAGTTCTGGGCCGTCGTGAAGGGCAACGGCCCGATGAATCGCGAGCGCATCGACAACAAGGTGCGGGCGTGGGAGGACAACGCCTGGGTCCGGGAAGCGGCACTCGCCCACGCCGCACGCAACCACTAGGAGGAGACATGGCCTATTCCGTCCCCCGCATGGAAGGTGACGAGGACCCCCAGTTCAACACCGAGAAGGCCGGATGGCCGATGTGGGAGGTCTTCGTGCGACAGCGCCGCGGGATGTCCCACGTCCACTCCGGGAGCCTCCACGCACCCGATCGCGAGACAGCCGTCCAGAACGCCCGCGACGTCTACACGCGGCGCCAGGAGGGCGTGAGCATCTGGGTGGTGCCGTCGACCGCCGTCACCGCCTTCGATCCCGACGACGCCGCCGACTTCATCGCCGCCAACGAGAAGCCGTATCGGCACGCGACCTACTACGAGATCCCCGAAGAAGTGGGGCACATGTGAGCGACATCGCGTACTCCCCCGTGGCGCAGGGCACGCCGGCGCCTTCGGGGGACCCGCACTTTCGCTACGTGCTCGCTCTGGGCGACGACAACCTGGTCCTCGCCCAGCGGCTCGGGGAATGGATCTCCCGCGGACCGGAGCTCGAAGACGACATCGCCCTCGCCAACTTCGCCATCGACCACCTGGGCCAGGCGAGAGCATTGCTGACCCACGCCGGACAGCTGGAAGGGGCCGGACGGAGCGAAGACGACCTGGCGATGCACCGGGACGAGCGCCAGTTCACGAACCTGCTCATCTGCGAGCTCCCCAACGGCCACTTCGGCGACACGATGGCGCGGGCGCTCTGTCTCGACGCCTACCAGGTGCTGTTGTGGGACGCCCTGTCGACGTCGAAGGACGAGGTACTCGGCGGTATCGCCCAGAAGGCGCTTCGAGAGGCCCGCTACCACCTGCGGCACTCGACGACCTGGGTGGAGCGACTGGGTGACGGAACCGCCCTGTCCCACGATCGGATGCAGGCGTCCATCGACCGGGTCTGGCGATTCACCGGCGAGATGTTCGCCCCCGACCCGGTAGCCGCTGCGATGGCGTCCCGGAGCATCGGCGTCGATCCGACCACGTTGTACGAGCCCTGGCGCGGCATCGTGGAGGAGGTGCTCGACCGGGCCACACTGACGGTCCCGGAGGACACGATGCACAGGATCGGCGGAAGGGTGGGGTTTCACACCGACGATCTCGGGCACATGCTGGCCGAGATGCAGTGGTTGGCCCGATCCATGCCGGAGGCAGCCTGGTGAACACACTCACGCTCGACCGCGCCTGGGCGGCTCTCGCCACGGTCACCGATCCCGAGATCCCCGTCCTCACGATCGACGATCTCGGGATCGTGCGGGGTGTCGCCGTCCAGGGCGACCGTGCCACCGTGACGATCACCCCGACGTACTCGGGCTGTCCGGCCATGGACGTGATTCGGACCGACATCACCGAGGCTCTGACGGCAGCAGGCTTCGAACACGTCGACGTGCAGACCGTCTACGCCCCTGCCTGGACCACCGACTGGATGAGTGACGACGGCCGCCGCAAGCTGGAGGAGTTCGGGATCGCTCCCCCACATCGGGTGAGCGATCAACCACGTCCACCGGTGTTGTGCCCCCGCTGCCGCACGACCGCTCGAACCGTGTCCGAATTCGGGTCGACCGCCTGCAAGGCGCTGATGGTGTGCACCGGGTGCGGCGAGCCATTCGACTACTTCAAGGAAATCTGATGACGGTCACCGGTGTCGAGTTCCACCCCTTGACGGTGGCGGCAGTCGAGCCGCTCACCGACGAGTCCGTGGCGGTGACCTTCCAGGTACCGGAAGACCTCCGCGATCGGTTCCGGTACCTGCCGGGCCAGCACGTCACGGTGCGCAGGGAGATCGACGGCCGGGACATCCGGCGTTCGTATTCGATCTGCGCCGACGCCAACCGGGGCACGCTCCGGGTCGGCATCAAGCGGCTGGCCGACGGGGCGTTCTCCACCTGGGCGACGACGCAGCTCCAGCCTGGGGAGGTCCTCGAGGTCACCGGCCCCGTGGGGGACTTCACGATCGCTCCCGACCCGGCGTCCGCCAACCACTACGGAGCGATCGTCGCCGGCTCCGGGATCACGCCCGTCCTCTCGCTCGTGTCCACGACGCTCGAATCCGAGCCGAACTCGCGCTGGACCGTCATCTACGGGAACCGGGCCGCCCGAACCGTGATGTTCCTCGACGAGTTGGAGGGCTTGAAGGACCGACACCCCGACCGGCTCCAGATCATCCACGTCCTGAGTCGCGAGGACCCGGGGCTCGACCTCTTCTCGGGCCGGATCGACCAGCCGAAGCTCGAGGCCCTGTTCGAGACCGTCGTCGATGCCGATCGGGTCGCCCGCTGGTTCCTGTGCGGCCCGTTCGAGATGGTCACCGGGGCTCGTTCCCTGCTCCTCGAACGCGGCGTGGCGTCCGACGACATCCGGGACGAGCTGTTCTTCGCTGGTCCCCCGACGCCGGTCGTCCCACCACCCGAGGACGACGAACCGGGCACGGTGCACCTCACGGTGATCCTGGACGGTCGAGCCTCCGACGTGCGGATGCGGCCCGAAACCCGGGTGCTCGACGCCGCGATGAGCGTTCGCTCCGAACTGCCCTACTCGTGCAAGGGCGGAATGTGTGCCACCTGCAAGGCGAAGGTCGTCGAAGGCGCGGTGCGCATGGAGAAGAACTACGCGCTGGTCGACTCCGATCTCGAGCAGGGCTTCGTCCTCACGTGTCAGAGCCATCCCGTCGGCGACCGGTTGGTCGTCGACTACGACCAACGATGACCGACACCCGCAACACCCGCGCCGACGTCGTGCAGGCCGCCGGCCGCCTCTTCGCCGAGAAGGGCTACCACGGCACCTCGATGCGCGATCTCGGACGCGAGCTCGGACTGCAGGGATCGTCGCTGTACTCGCACATCCGGTCGAAGGAGGACCTCCTCGTCGACGTCGTGCAACGCGCCGCCGATCTGTTCCAGGCGTCGGCCGCCCGGGCGATGGCCCTCGAAGGCGACGACCGCAGCCGACTCCGTGCCCTGATCGCCGGCCACGTGGACGTTCTCCTCGACCATGTCGACGAGGCGAGGACGTTCCTGAACGAGGCTCGGGCGCTCGACGAGCCCGACCGCGCCAGGGTCCTGGGCGCCCGCGACGGGTACGAACAGACCTTCCGCGACGTGCTGGCACGCGGCTCCGCCAACGGGACGTTCAGGGCGGACCTCGATCCGGTGGTGACCGGAATCCTGCTCCTGTCGATCCTCAATTCGGTCGACCGCTGGTACCGGGCAGATGGACGGCTGGACCGCCGGTCCCTGGTGGACTCGATCCTCGGGTTCGCCCTCGACGGGATCGGGGCGCCGAGCACCGACTGACGTCACTCGAAGTCGCCGTCGCTCCGATTACGCAGGAACCGCTCGATCTCTGCCGCCAGCTGCTCTCCGGAGGCATTGGTGCCTGCATCGACCAACGCTTCGAGCTGGTCGACCATGGTTCTGATGTCGGGTCGACCATCGGTGATGGCGTCGAGGTGCACGCGCTGCCGATCCGCTGCCTCCACCAGCACAGACAGGTCGAGTTCGAGACCGAGATGGAGAGCGAGGCGCTCCAGCAGGGCGAGGGCACCGGCCGAGAACACGGTCCCCAGGTAGTTGGGAATCCGTGCCCAGAAGCCGATCGTCGGAATGCCTCGTCGGATCATCTCGGCATCGAGGGCGGCTGCGATCGAGGCAGGGACGGTCAGTTCACCTTGCGGATGGTCGGCGGCCGATGGGAGGCGTTCCGCCGTCGAAGCGGTCGTGATGAGGGTGACCGGGCGGGTGTGGGGTGCCGCCCACGGTATCCCACCGAGCACGACCATCTCCGAGACGCCGAGGCGGGCGGCCACGTCCCCGACCGCGGTCGTGAATCCCCGCCACCCCAGGCTCGGTTCGGTTCCACTCAACACCAGCAGATCCCGGTGGGGGGTTCGCCGACGCACGATGGTGACGCTCGGCCAGTCGAGCGCGCCGACGACTCCCTCCTGGAACGTGGCGATCGGACGAGTGTCGCGGTAGTCGAACAGCCGGTCGCCATCGAACTCGACGAGGTCGTCACCCCCGGCTGCGAGGAACTCGGCGGCAGCGGTGCCCGCTTCACCGGCATTGACCCATCCGTCGAATGCCGCCACGAGCACCGGGGACCGAAGCGGTGGATCGGGGGCCGTCTCGTGCAGGATCACAGGCGAAAGGGTATCGGGATCGGAAGGCGAGGCATCGGTGTAACGCCTTGCACCGAGCGGAGACTCCGCCATGAACGTGGTCGTCCCCCCGTCGGCCACGTGAGGCTGGGAGGCGCCGGTTGCCACCACGAGCACTTCCCCCGGTGCGGTGGCGACCGTCCCAGCTTCCTCCTACCGTCGGACGGATGGAACACCCACTCCTGGCCGACCTCACGGCACGACTCCAAGACCTCGGTGAGCGCGGGCTCCGCAAGGACGAGCGGATCATCGGGTCGCCGCAGGGGCCGGAGATCCGGCTGGCCGACGGCTCGACCGTCCTCAACTTCTGCGCCAACAACTACCTGGGGCTGGCCGACGACGAGCGGCTCGTGGCGGCGGCGACGCAGGCCCTCGAACGGTGGGGCTACGGCATGGCCTCCGTTCGCTTCATCTGCGGCACCCAGCAGGTGCACCGCGATCTCGAGCAACGTATCTCGGGATTCCTCGGAACCGAGGACACGATCCTCTACTCGTCCTGCTTCGACGCCAACACCGGGCTGTTCGAGACCATCCTCGACGAGGAGGATGCCGTCATCTCCGATGCCCTCAACCACGCCTCGATCATCGACGGAGTCCGTCTCTGCAAGGCAAGGCGGTTTCGGTACGCCAACAACGACATGGACGACCTCGAGCGCCAGTTGCAGGCGGCATCCGACGCCCGCTACCGGCTGATCGCCACCGACGGGGTGTTCTCGATGGACGGTGTCATCGCCGACCTCGCCGCGATCTGTGATCTCGCCGACGAATACGACGCCCTGGTCATGGTCGACGACTCGCATGCGGTCGGCTTCGTCGGTCCAACAGGCCGAGGAACTCCCGAAGCAACCGGCACCATCGATCGCGTCGACCTGCTGACAGGCACACTCGGCAAGGCCCTGGGCGGAGCGTCGGGCGGCTACACATCCGGCCGCAAGGAGATCATCGCCTGGCTGCGGCAGCGTTCCCGGCCCTACCTCTTCTCGAACTCGCTGGCGCCGGTGATCGCGTCCACATCGCTCACGGTGCTCGACATCCTGGAGTCGGCCGACGAGCTGCGACGACGGCTGTCGGCCAACAGCGAGCGTTTCCGGACGGGGATGAGCCGCGCCGGGTTCAGACTCTCGGGCAACGGGCACCCGATCATCCCCGTCTTGCTCGGCGACGCACGGCTGGCCACCGAGATGGCCGACAGGATGTTGCGTCGGGGCGTGTACGTCATCGGGTTCTCGTTCCCGGTCGTCCCGGAGGGACAGGCTCGGATCAGGACCCAGATGAGCGCCGGTCACAGCACCGAGCACGTCGACACGGCCATCGAGGCGTTCGTCGAAGTCGGACGCGAGCTCGGCGTCATACCGTGAGAGCGCTGGTCAAGAGCGGACCGCATCCGGGGCTGGAACTGCGGGACGAGCCGGAGCCGGAGGTTGGCCCGAACGACGTACTCATCCGAGTCACCCACACGTCGATCTGCGGTACCGACCTCCACATCCGGTCCTGGGACCCGTGGGCGGCGGCCACCATCCCGACTCCGATGATCGTGGGACACGAGTTCACCGGAGTGGTCGCCGGGCACGGCGACAGCGTGCAAGGGATCTCCATCGGTTCCCGCGTATCCGGCGAGGGCCACATCACGTGCGGCCACTGCCGCAACTGCCGGGGTGGCCGCCGCAACTACTGCCGAAACCACCTCGGGCTGGGGGTGACAAGACCAGGGGCCTTCGCCGACTACGTCGTGCTACCCGCTGACAACGTGTTCCCCCTCCCCGACCACATCGACGAGCGCACCGCCGCCATCCTCGATCCACTCGGCAATGCGACGCACACCGCGCTCGCCTTCGATGTCATCGGCGAGGACGTGCTCATCACCGGCGCGGGTCCCATCGGCCTGATGGCAGCCGCCATCGTCCGACACATCGGTGCCCGCCACGTGGCCGTGACCGACGTGAACCCGCATCGGCTGGCCATGGTCTCCGGGTTCGGACGGGCGCGCCCCGTGGACGTCCGAACCGAGTCGCTCGAAGCCGTGATGAACGAGTTCGGAATGACCGAGGGTTTCGACGTGGGCCTCGAGATGTCGGGAGCCGAGCCCGCTTTGCACCAGATGCTGTCGGTCATGAATCACGGTGGTCGTGTCGCGGTCCTCGGCATCCCGCCGGATGACGTGCAGCTCGACCTGAACAGCGTGATCTTCAAGAGCCTGACCCTGAGGGGGATCTACGGACGACGCATCTTCGAGACGTGGTACAAGATGTCGGCGATGCTCGAGTCCGGCCTCGACGTGTCGTCCGTCATCACGCACGACTTCCCGGTCTCCGAGTTCGAACAGGCCTTCGAAGTCGCCGCGTCCGGCGAGGCGGGGAAGGTCCTGTTGGACTGGCGGTGAACGCCTCCTCGGGTGTGACTCCGACTCCCCGAGGCCCTAACCTCCGCTCCGGGCCGGGCTCCGGGCCGGAGCCCCCATCACGACCGAGGATCGAACGCACTCCATGACAGACCACGACGACGAATACATCCGCATGCGCGGCACCGTGAAGAAGGTGCTGCGTTCCGCCACCTTCCTGGTAGAGCTCGAGGGTGGCCTCGAAGTGTCCGCTCGACCGAGCGGACGCATGCGGAGGGGACGGATGATCAGGATCCTCCCGGGTGACGAGGTCGACGTCGAGGTGTCCACGTACGATCCCACGAAGGGTCGAATCGTCTGGCGCTACCGCTGAGCCGACGCCGGACCTCGTAGCCTCCAGCGCCCCCCTCCCGACGACCCGTGTGGCTCACCTGCGGCTCGACCGATCTCTCTCACTGATCGAAGAGGGCGTCGCACCCAGTGAAATCCTGGGATTTTCCGGCTATGCACCGACATGCAGAACCCCGTCATGCCATGTAACTTTCCGCGGGTCCGCGTTCGCGGACGGTACGTATCAGGAGGAGAAACCCATGAAACGACTTCGTTGGGTGGTGCTGCTCGCGCTCATCAGCATGATCGCGGCAGCCTGCGGTGGAGACACCGCGGACACCACAACCACGACAGCCGCAGCGACCACGACAACGGCGGCAGACACCACGACCACCGAGCCCGCCGCACCGAGCGACGACTTCGAGGGACTGGTCCTCGACGCCGGTGGCTGTGACTACGGAGGCAAGATCGAGTCGATCGTCGCCGTCGACGAGTACACGGTCGAGTTCAATCTGTGCTCGCCCGACCCGGCCTTCCTCCAGAAGGCGGCCTTCACGCCCTTCGGAATCCATCCGCAGGAGCACCTGGAGGCGACGGGTGGATCACCGCTCGACAACCCGGTGGGCACCGGCCCGTTCGTCCTGCAGCAGTGGGACCGCGGCAACCAGATCGTGTTCACCCGCAACGAGAACTACTACGGCCAGCAGCCGGCGTTCGACACTCTGGTGTATCGCTGGGCGACGGAAGGCGCCCAGCGCCTGCTGGAACTGCAGTCCGGCAACGTCGACATGATCACGAACCCCTCCCCCGAGGACTTCGACACGATCCAGAACGACTCCAACCTGCAGTTCATCCCGATCGCCAACCCCAACGTGTTCTACGTCGGGTTCACGAACACGTTCGCGCCGTTCGACGACGTGAACGTTCGCAGGGCGATCGCCATGGGCATCGACCGGCAGCGCATCATCGACAACTTCTACCCCGACGGGTCGACCGTGCCGACGCACTTCACGCCGTGCACGATCGAGAACGCCTGCCAGGGTGACGACTGGTACGACTTCGATCCGGAAGCCGCCCGTCAGATGCTCGCCGATGCCGGCTACCCGGACGGGTTCTCGACCACCGTCTCGTTCCGCGACGTGTTCCGGGTCTACCTCCCGGATCCCGCTGCCGTGGCGGTGGAGATCCAGACCCAGCTCGCCGAGAACCTGGGGATCACCGCCGAAGTGGTGCAGATGGAGTCCGGTGACTTCATCGAGCAGTCGACCACCGGCAACCTGGACGGAATCCACCTGTTGGGCTGGGGTGCGGACTACCCGCACGTCACCAACTTCCTGGACTTCCACTTCGGGGCGAACAACCCGCAGTTCGGCAACGCCCACCCGGAGATCTACGAGCCGCTGGCCGAGGCCGCCGGTATCGCGGATCCGGCCGAGGCGGCACCTCTCTACGAGGCTGCCAACAACGCCATCCGGGACCTGGTGCCGATGATCCCGGTGGCGCACGGCGCCGCCGCGTCGGCAGCGCTGGCGTCGGTCGATGGAGCGCACTATCCGCCGTTCGGTGCCCCGCAGTTCGAGTTCATGGACCCGGGCAAGGACACCTTCGTCTACATGCAGAACAACGAGCCGATCTCGCTGTTCTGCGCCGACGAGACGGACGGCGAGTCGCTGTCGCCGTGCCAGCAGGTGGTGGAGCCGCTGTTCGCCTACGAGACCGACTCCGGTTCCGTGGTGCCGCGCCTCGCCACGGGGTGTGAGGCGAACGACGATCTGACCGTCTGGACCTGCTCGCTCCGCACCGGAGTGCTGTTCCACGACGGAACGACCTTCGACGCCAACGACGTCGTGTTCACGTGGATGGCGGCGCTCGACGCCTCGCACCCGCTGCACGTCGGCAACACCGGCGGGTTCGACTACTACGCGTACCTGTGGGGTGGGCTGATCAACGCAGGCTGATCCACTAATCCGACCTGAGGGGGGCACCGCACGGTGCCCCCCTCCTACTCTCCAGATCCTTGCTCGCCTACATCGTCCGTCGCGTCCTCCTCGCCATCCCGGTGCTGCTGGGACTCCTCGTCGTGACGTTCTTCCTCGTGCGACTGATCCCCGGCGAGCCGTGCTCGGCGATGCTGGGAGAGCGTGCTTCCGCCGAGGCGTGCGAGGCGTTCAACATCCGGTACGGACTCGACAAGCCGATCCCCGTCCAACTGGTCGTCTACGTCCAGAACATCCTGCAAGGTGACCTCGGCTTCTCGCTCCAGTCCTCGCGGCCCGTCACCCAGGTGATGGTCGACCGTATGCCGCTCACGATCGAGCTCACCTCGACTGCTCTGGTGATCGCAGTGGCGGTCGGCATCCCGCTCGGACTGCTCTCGGCGCGGCGTCACAACTCGCTCGTCGACGTCGGCACGATGACGTTCGCCAACATCGGCGTTTCGATGCCGGTGTTCTGGCTCGGTCTGCTGCTCCAATACGTCTTCGCGCTGCTCCTCAAGGACACCTTCCTGGCTCTCCCGCCGTCCGGTCGCCTCAGCGCCGGCGTCATACCCGTCCCGTTCTACGAGGTCTGGGGCTGGGACGTCGACACCGACACGCTGGGGGGTGGAGCCCTCGAGTTCATCGGCAAGCACGTCATCTTCAACTCGCTGATCACCGCTCGCTGGGAGGTGATGTGGGACGCCATCCGGCACCTGATCCTCCCTGCAGTGGCACTGGCCACGATCCCGCTGGCGATCATCGCCCGGATCACCCGGTCGTCGCTGCTCGAAGTCCTCAGCCGCGACTACATCCGCACCGCCCGTGCCAAGGGAGCCGGCGAACGGCGAGTCGTCGCCAAGCACGCATTCCGCAACGCCATGCTCCCGGTCGTCACGATCGTCGGCCTGCAGCTCGGACTGCTGCTCGGAGGGGCGGTTCTCACCGAGACGATCTTCAATCTCTCCGGCGTCGGTAAGACCCTGTTCGAAGCGATCACCGCTCGGGACTACGCGGTCATCCAGGGCTTCGTCGCCGTCATCGCCTCGGGTTACGTCATCATCAATCTGCTCGTCGACATCAGTTACGGCTGGCTCGACCCGAGGATCAGATACGAATGAGCGACCGCTCCGCTGCCTCCGATCCGAGGATCCAGAAGCTCGAGTCGTTCGCCCGCGACCCCGAGCAGATGCTCGACGCGCCGACGTCTGTGTGGCGAATGATCCTGCGGCGGTTCCTGAGCAGGAAGATCAGCATCGCCGGGCTGATCCTGGTCGGAACGATGACCCTGATCGCAGTCTTCGCCCCGGTGATCGCGCCCTACGACCCGTACGAGGTTCTGATCGGCAAGGAGGACGTCAGTCGTTTCGAGCCTCCGTGCGTCCACCTGTTCGGATGCGATCCCGAGCGGCCACAGCACATCCTGGGCATCGACGGGAACGTCCGGGACCAGTTCTCCCGGATCGTGTACGGCTCCCGGGTGAGCCTCACGCTCGGCATCTCGACCGTGACCATCGCCATCCTGGTGGGCGCCACGATCGGGGCGATCGCCGGCTACAAGTCTGGTTGGGTCGACAACCTGCTCATGCGGATCATGGACGTCGTCCTCGGGTTCCCCGGCTTCCTGCTGGCGATCGGCATCGTCGCCGCACTCGGACCGGGCCTGCGCAACACGCTCATCGCGCTGGCCATCGTCACGATCCCGCAGTACGCCCGGGTCATGCGGGCATCGGTGCTGTCGATCAAGGAGATCGACTACGTGGCGGCATCGGAGGCACTGGGGGCCTCGTCGTGGCGGATCCTGCTCACCCGTATCACCCCCAACGCCATCACCCCGCTGATCGTGCTCGGCACGCTCGGGATCGCGTCGGCGATCCTGGAGGCGGCAGGACTCGGGTTCCTCGGACTAGGAGCTCAGCCGCCCCAGGCCGAATGGGGATCGATGCTCGCCGCCAACCGCAACCGGGTGTTCTCGGACCCCCATCTCGTCTTCTTCCCGGGCCTGGCGATCATGATCACGGTCCTCGGGTTCAACCTCATCGGTGACGGACTCCGCGACGCACTGGACCCCACCCTCAATGACTGACGACGCCTTGCTCCGGGTCGAGGGTCTCGCCACCCACTTCCACACACGGGACGGGGTGGTGAAGGCGGTGGACGAGGTCAGTTTCACGGTCCGTCGGGGCGAGGTGCTCGGACTCGTGGGAGAGTCGGGTTGCGGGAAGTCCGTCACGTCGCTCTCGATCCTCGGTCTGGTGCCGCATCCCGGGCGGATAGCCCGCGGCAGGGTGCTGTTCGACGGGCACGACCTGAGCGAGTTGTCCAAGCAGGAACTGGCGGAACTGCGAGGTGACCGCATATCCATGATCTTCCAGCAGCCAGGCTCCGCACTCAACCCCGTGATGACTGCAGGACTCCAGATCGAAGAGGTCTTCGAACTCCACCGCGAGATGACCGAGGAGGTCCGGGAAGAGCGGGCGATCGAGATGCTCCAACGGGTGGGAATCCCCGATCCGGGGCGGCGGGCACGGGCATACCCGCACGAATTGTCGGGGGGCATGGCACAGCGGATCATGATCGCAATGGCTCTCGCCTGCGACCCCGACCTCCTGATAGCCGACGAACCGACCACGGCGCTGGACGTGACCATCCAGGCGCAGATTCTCGACCTGATGCGCGCCCTGCAGCGCGAGTCGAACACGGCGGTGCTCCTGATCACCCACGATCTCGGGGTCGTGGCCGAGATGGCGGACCGGGTGGCGGTCATGTACGCCGGCGTGATCGTGGAGGAGACCGACGCCGAGACGTTGTTCGCTCAGCCGAAGCACCCCTACACCCAGGGCCTGATCGGCTCGATCCCCGTGCTCGGCGAGGTGAAGGAACAACTCGAGACGATCCCGGGCGTCGTCCCGTCGCTGGTCGATCTACCGCCTGGCTGCCGCTTCGCCTCCCGCTGCAAGGCTCGCATCGAGCACGAGCTCACGATCTGC
>DATHWB010000030.1:0-2509 GCA_035460965.1 Acidimicrobiia bacterium | reverse complement strand
GGACCGGCGATTCCGGTGATCGAGGAGCTGGTCACTCAGGCGGCCGAGACCGATCGGGTGAGACGTGAGCTGCGGTCGGCGGTGGCGGCGCCTGTGTTGCAGGGGGCGCTGGTCGGGGGTGCGCCCCTGGCCGTGTTGGTGGCGCTCGTGGCGGGCGGCGGTTTCACACGAGCGCTGACCGCCAGTCCTGCCCACGCCGCGGTCGTGCTGGTCGGAACCCTGATGACCGTGGTGGGATGCGTGTGGGTGACGGCGATCGTGCGCAGGTCGATGCCATGACGCTGTGGTTGCTGCTCGCCGCCGCGATCGTTCTCGCCCGGCCGATGAGGCTCGGTCGCCAGAAGGCGGTTGCGGAGTCGTCGCTCGCCGACCTGGCACGGTTGCTCTCGATCGCGGCGGCGGCCGGAATGCCACTCGGAACCGCTCTCGCTGCAGTGGCCGGTGATCTGACCGGCCGCGTCGGCGACGAAGTGACGGCGGTCCTCCGTCGCGCCCGAACGACGGGGCTCACGGCGGCGCTCATCGGAGCACCGGGATTGGGAGCGCTCGGTGCCGCCCTCGCCCGTTCGCACTCGACGGGTTCGCCCCTGTCCCACACCCTCGACGCCCACCTGACGGCGCATCGCTCCGAGCAGGTGGCGAAGGCGCTGGAGACCGCTCGGACCGCACCGGTGCGGGTGATGGTCCCGTTGGCGCTGCTGCTCCTCCCGGGCTTCACGGCTCTGGTCGTCGGTCCGACCCTGCTCGACCACGTCCTGGACATGACGAGGTTCGGGCGATGACAGATCCACTTCCCCCCGTTGGTCGTCCGGCCGTCGACCGAGATCGGAAAGGAGCGTCGAATGACGCGAGTGTTCACGAGGCTGCAGGTTCGACTGGCGGCCGATTCGGAACGTGGCCAGGGCACCATCGAGTACGTCCTGGTGATGCTGGCGGTGGCCGCTGTGGCAGTGGTCCTCGTCAGCTGGGCCAAGAGCGGGTCGGGAAAGTCGACCCTCGGCAACCTGTTCGGAGACGTCATCGGATGGGTGACCGCCGCCGCCAAGAAGTTCCTCTGAGGGAGCGAGGCTCCCTGACCGTGGAAGCGGCACTCGTCATTCCGTTCCTGCTCCTGATGGGTATCGCGGTCCTGGAAGGGGTGGCGACGATGACGACGCAGATGCAGGTGGTGGTGGCGACCCGGGAAGGTGTCCGGGTCGCTGCCACCACCCCAGACGTCAGTCGGGCGGTCGATGCAGTCAGAGCCTCGCTGCCGCCGTCGATCTCGTCGAAGGCGCGAGTGCAGGTCGACCGTCCGGCGACGGCGGGACGTCCGGCCACGGTGAGGGTGTCGGTCGATCTCCCCCTCGTCACTCCGTTCCTGTCGGGCTTCTCCGTGCCTCTCGGCTGGTCGACGTCGATGCTCGTCGAACCATGAGGGAGCGCGGCAGCGCATCATTGGTGGCGGCGGTGATCACCGGCATCGTCCTCGTGGCGGGCATGACCGTGATGACGATTGCCGGCATCGTTTCGGCCGGACTCCACGCTCGGGCGGCGGCTGATGCGGCCGCGCTGGCGGCGGTGTCGCCGGTGGTGACGGATCACGTCGCTGCCGCCCGCGGGGTGGCAGCCCTCAACAGGGCGACGTTGGTCGAGTGCCGGTGCCCTGCCACAGGCTCCTCCCCACCCTTCGTTGCGCACGTTCGGGTGGAGACGAGGGTGCGGCTGCCCCTGTTCGGCTCCCTCACCCTGCCGGCCGAGGCTTCGGCCGAATACTCGCCGGCCGCCTGGTAGAAAGCCGGGATGGCGAAGATGACGAGGGGCCTGCAGGCGCTGCAGCGGGCCGGAGTGGCCCACACGGTGCATTCGTACTCGGTGAGCGAGGAGGGAGAGAGCTACGGCGAGGCCGTCGCCCGCGCCCTCGGTGTCTCACCCGACCGGCTCTTCAAGACCCTGTTGGGGGCGGTGGACGGAAGTCCGGTGGTGGCGGTCGTCCCGGTGTCGGGACGACTGGGGCTCAAGTCGCTCGCCCGGGCGGTCGGCGGGAAGCGGGCGGACATGCTGCCCGCCCAGGACGCCGAGCGGTTGACCGGTTACGTCACCGGCGGCATCTCTCCGTTCGGTCAGAAGCGGAGACTCCCCGTGTACGTCGACGACTCGATCCTCGAGCACCCCACCGTCTATTGCTCGGCCGGACAACGTGGGCTGCAGGTCGAACTCGATCCGGCCGAACTCATCAGACTCCTCGACGCTCGTACCGCACCGCTCGCCGACGAGTGATCCGGGTGGGGTGGTCCCCCTTCTCCCACCCCACCCGGAACCGTTCGGTCAGAGATCGCCGGCGGCTGATCCGCAGACCGTCTCGAGCATCAGGCGGGCGACGGTGTACGGGTCGCAGTTGGCGTTCGGCCGACGATCCTCCAGGTAGCCCTTCTTGTCGACGGCCGCCTGCCACGGGATCCGCACCGAGGCGCCCCGGTCGGACACCCCGTAGGAGTAGTGCGTCCACGGGGCGGTCTCGTGCATGCCG
>DATHWB010000029.1:0-24584 GCA_035460965.1 Acidimicrobiia bacterium | reverse complement strand
CGGCGAGCAGGCGTTGGAGATCGCCGACATGTTGATTCGTTCCGGAGCGCTCGACGTGGTGGTCATCGATTCGGTGGCGGCCCTGGTGCCGCGTGCGGAGATCGAGGGAGAGATGGGCGACAGCCATGTGGGCCTCCAGGCCAGGCTGATGTCCCAGGCCCTCCGCAAGATCACCGCCAACCTGAATCGCTCCAAGACCACCGCCGTCTTCATCAACCAGCTGCGCGAGAAGATCGGTGTGATGTTCGGTTCCCCCGAGACGACGCCCGGCGGTCGGGCCCTCAAGTTCTACTCGTCGGTCCGGATCGACGTGCGGCGGATCGAGGCGATCAAGGACGGTGGAGAGAACGTCGGAAACCGTGTCCGGGCGAAGATCGCCAAGAACAAGATGGCTCCGCCGTTCCGACTGGCCGAGTTCGACATCATGTTCGGCGAGGGCATCTCGCGGGAGGGGAGCCTGCTCGACGTGGCGGTGGATCAGGGCGTCGTCAAGAAGAGCGGTGCCTGGTTCACCTACGAGAAGGACCAGCTCGGCCAGGGTCGGGAGAACGCCAAGCGGTTCCTGCGGGAGAACCCTGAGGTCGCCATGCAGCTCCAGGCCAAGATCTACGAGATGGTGGGGATGGTCCCGGTCGGATCGTCGGCGACACCCGCGTCCGAGAACGAGGACGACGGCGGAGTGACGGATGTCGAGGACTCGCTCGAGAGCGAGAACAGCGACTGAACACTCCCGTGACTCGTGCGAGTCTCGACTAGAATGCGCCGCCACACACACGAAAAAGAACGATCCGAAGTTCCATGACGATGCACGACGACACGACACGACGCTTGAGAGGCCGGGACGACCCGAGCGGCTGACAGCCGCCTCGACGCCTCACGAGTATCCGTCTTCGTCGATCGTCGCACCCATGATGCGCGTGTGTGCCGGGCTCCGCTGTGAGTCCGGCACCACTCGTTGGGAAGCATCCGGGCGCCCAGGGTCGGGAAGAAGGAAGCATGGACACCACGGCGCTGATCGCGATCTCCGTTTCGGCCGCTGTCCTGATCGCCGGTGCAGCAGGATTCGCTCTCGCCCGCACCGCCTTCCGTTCCAAGTCCGCCACGGACGGACCCGACGGGGAGGAACTCATCGCCCACTCCCGCCTCGAGGCCCAGCGGATCCTGGGGCGGGCCGAGGACGAGGGTAGGGCGAGGGCGGAAGCGTTCCGGGAGCGCGAGGAGGCCAAACTCGAGCACCGGCGGATGGAACTCGACAACATCGAGAGCCGGCTGAGTCAGCGGGAGGAGACCCTGGAACAGCGGGCCTCGAACCTGGCCTCGCGCGAGCAGTTGTTGCTGGAACGTGAGCGGGAGACCAGCGAGATCCGTCAAGACACGGACACGCTGCGGGAACAGGCGAGGGCGGAGCTCCAGCGCCTGGCGGGCATCGACGCCAAGGCGGCCAAGGAGCAACTCCTTCAGGAAGTCGAGGACGAGGCGCGCCGGGACGCCATGTTGCTCGTGCGTGATCTGGAGGTGAAGGCGCGGGAGGAAGCCGACCGTCGGGCGAGGCGGATCCTGGCTACGGCCGTGCAACGCCTGGCATCCGAAGTGGTGACCGAGACGACCGTGTCCGTGGTGGCGCTGCCCTCCGACGACATGAAGGGCCGGATCATCGGTCGAGAAGGTCGCAACATCCGGGCGCTGGAGGCGGTGACCGGTGTCAACCTGATCGTCGACGACACTCCGGAGGCCGTGTCGGTCGCTTCCTTCGACCCGGTGCGCCGCGAGGTCGCCCGATTGACCCTGGAGAGGCTCGTCGCCGACGGCCGCATCCACCCGGCGTCGATCGAGGAGGCATTCTCGAAAGCCCAGGCGGAGGTAGAACAGAGTGTGCGTGACGCCGGGGAGTGGGCCTTGCTCGAGGTCGGGATGTCCCGCATGCATCCCGAGCTGGTCACCCTGCTCGGTCGGTTGAAGTACCGCACCTCGTACGGTCAGAACGTCCTGAACCATCTGGTCGAGTCGGCCCACGTGGCCTCGATGCTGGCCAGCGAACTGACGATCGACCCGGCACCCGTGAAGCGGGCTGCCCTGCTGCACGACATCGGCAAGGCCGTCACCCACGAGGTCGAGGGCTCCCACGCCTTGATCGGCGCCGAGATCGCCCGTCGGTTCGGTGAGGACGCCGCCATCGTCCACGGCATCGAGGCACACCACAACGAAGTCGAGCCGCGCACGGTGTTGGCGGTCATCGTCCAGGCGGCCGATGCAGTGTCTGCTGCCCGTCCCGGTGCCCGCCGCGAGGCCCTGGAGTCGTACGTGCGGAGGTTGGAGCGCCTGGAGAGTCTGGCCCTCGATTTCGACGGCGTGGAGAGGGTGTTCGCCATGCAGGCCGGCCGGGAGGTCAGGGTCGTGGTCGACCCCGGTGAGATCGACGATCTGGCGGCCACGGATTTGTCGAGGCGGATCGCCAAGAAGCTGGAGGAAGACCTCCAGTATCCTGGGCAGATCCAGGTGACGGTGATCCGCGAGTTCCGGGCCACCGACTACGCCCGCTGAGGGGTCCATGACCACGACGATTCTTCCCGATCCGCGGCGCCGCGAGGCGCCGTTCCGCCGGCCCACGCGGGTGGGACAGTCGTTCCACATCCGAACCTTCGGGTGTCAGATGAACGAGCACGACTCGGAGCGGATCGCAGGCCTGCTCGCATCGGACGGCATGGAGTGGACCGACGACATCGCCGGCGCCGACGTCGTCTACATCAACACCTGCACGATCAGGGAGAACGCCGACAACCGCTTGTACGGGAACCTCGGCCAGTTGAAATCCGTGAAGGACTCCAATCCGGGCATGCAGCTGGTGGTCGGGGGGTGCGCCGCCCAGAAGGACCGCGACTACGTCCGGGAGCGGGCACCGTGGGTTGACGTCGTGATGGGGACCCACAATCTGGACCGGGTTCTCGACCTGCTCGACCACGCCGAAGCATGGGGTCCGATCACCGAGGTCGTCGACGAGTTGCAGGCGATGCCCTCATCGCTTCCCGTCAAGCGGGAACTGGCCCACTCTGCCTGGGTCACGATTCAGGTCGGCTGCAACAACACGTGCACGTTCTGCATCGTCCCGTCCGTGCGCGGCCCGGAGATCAGCCGCCGGCCTGGCGACGTCCTGCGCGAGGTTCGCCACCTGGCGGAGGATGGCGTTGTCGAGGTGACGCTGCTGGGCCAGAACGTCGACACGTACGGACGCGACCTGGCCATCGACGGGCGCCGTCGTCCGATCTTCGCCGAACTCCTCCGGCAGGTCGGGTCCGTCGAGGGGATACGTCGAGTGCGGTTCACGAGTCCGCATCCCAACGACTTCCGCCGGGACGTGGCGGAGGCGATGGCGGAAACCGAAGCGGTGTGCGAGCAGCTCCACTTCCCGCTCCAGAGCGGGTCGGACAGGATCCTGCGGGCGATGCATCGTGGGTACACGGCGGAGAAGTACCTGGAGCGCCTGGAGATGGCTCGTAACGTGATTCCGGGTCTCGCCGTGTCCACCGATGTCATCGTCGGGTTCCCCGGGGAGACCGACGACGACTTCCAGGCGACTCTCGACCTGGTCACGGAGGCCGCGTTCGATCACGCCTTCATGTTCATCTTCTCCCCGCGCCCGGGAACGGGGGCGGCCGGGATGGAGGAGGACTTCGTCGATCCTGGCCTGGTGCAGGAACGGTTTCAGCGGCTGATGGAGGCGCAGACCGTCAACGGAAGAGCTTCCAATCAGAGGGACGTCGGACGCGTGTTGGAGGTGCTGGCGGAAGGTCCGTCCAAGAAGGATCCGACGGTGGCGACGACCCGCACCCGGACCGGCAAGGTGGTTCATCTGCCGGGGACGTTCGAAGTCGGAACCTTTCTCCAGGCCGACATCACCGAGGCCACCCAGCACTACCTGGTCGGGAGGCCAGTCTGAACGAGTTGCTCGTGATCGTCGGTCCCACCGCAGCCGGCAAGAGCTCGGTGGCGTTGCAGGTCGCGGAACGAGTTCGTGGTCGGATCCTGTCCCTCGACTCGATGCAGGTCTACCGGGGCATGGACGTCGGAACCGCCAAGCCCACCGCCTCGGAACGCCGGCGTGTTCCTCACTCGATGCTGGACCTGGTGGACCCTGCCGAGGAGTACACGGTGGAGGAGTTCCAACGTCAGGCCAGGCACGTGATCGAAACGAGCGAGGAACCGGTGGTACTTGTGGGTGGGTCGGGCCTTCACATGCGTGCCGTCATCGATCCGTTGGAGTTCCTCCCGACGGACATCGAAGTCCGTCGTCAGCTCGAGTCCGAGGATCCTGGTCGCCTGGTCGCGGAGCTCACGACGGTGGACACCGCGGCCGGTGAGTTCGTGGACCTCGCCAATCCGCGCAGAGTGGTCAGGGCAGTCGAGGTCCACCGCCTCACCGGGCGGACCCCGTCGTCGATCGCGGGCGAGCCGGCCCGTCAGGCCGTGGCGCGTTACGAGTCCCTGTACCCGTGTCGGATCGTCGGACTCGATCCGGGTCCGGCGCTGGCCGAACGCATCGATGCCAGGTTGACGGCGATGATGCGCGACGGCTTCTACGACGAGGTCGAGCGTCTGGCGGGGCGCATGGGTCGGACGGCGGGACAGGCGGTCGGATACCGGGAACTGTCCGACGTCGTTGCCGGGCGCCGCACCATGGAGGACGCGCTCGTCGCCACACGCCGAGCCACCGTCGGGTTGGCGCGGCGTCAGCGTGCGTGGTTCCGGCGGGATCCGCGGGTGGCCTGGATCGATCCTTTGCGCGACGATCCGGTGACGGCTGTCATGGAGACCGCATGAGGTTCACGAAGATGCACGGGCTGGGGAACGACTTCGTGGTCGTGGATACCTCGGTGACCGTCACCCCGGACCTGGTGCGGGCGATGTGCGCTCGACACTTCGGTGTCGGGGCTGATGGGCTGTTGCAGGTGGGCCGTGCCCCTGACGGCGACGTGTCCATGTCCTACTGGAACGCCGACGGTTCGGCGGCGGAGATGTGCGGTAACGGTCTGCGGTGCGTGGCGCGTCTTGCGGTCGATCGGGGTCTGGCTACCGCCGGGGAGTTCGTCGTGGTCACCCCGGCCGGCCCAAAGCGGGTCTCGGTGGGCGAGGAGATCTCGGTCGACCTGGGCATGCCCGTCGTCGGCGGTGTCACCGAGCACGCCGGGCTGTACTTCCGAGACGTGGACGTGGGCAACCCTCATGCAGTCACCGAGGTCGCCGACGTGGGGGAGGCCCAGGTGGAGGCCGTGGGACGGGCGCTGCAGGCGGCATATCCGACCGGGGTGAACGTCGAGTTCGTGTCCATCGCCGCAGACCGTGTGATCATGCGGGTCTGGGAGCGCGGGGTGGGTGAGACGCTCGCCTGCGGCAGCGGAATCGTCGCCGCCGCGGCGGTGGCGAGGCGGAACGGCGGGGGCGACCGGATCACGGTCACCATGCCGGGTGGTACCGCCCGGGTCGACTTCCGGGACGGCGGGGCGTGGTTGACGGGACCGGCCGTCTACGTGTTCGAAGGCGACTGGCCGGAGGGCGACGGCTCGGGAACCTGAGCCGTCGGAGCCCTACAGCTTGCGGAGCACCGTCACGACCTTGCCGATGACGTTGACGTCACGCTCGAAGATCATCGGCTCGTAGGCCGGGTTCTCCGAGATCAGCATCACCTTGCCGTCGGCTCGACGCAGGCGCTTGACGGTGGCCTCCTCACCGTCGACCAGCGCGGCGATGATCTCACCGTCGCGGGCGTCGTCCTGGCGACGCACCACCACGTAGTCGCCGTCGAGGATCCCGGCGTCGATCATCGAGTCGCCCTTGACCTCCAACATGAAGATCGGACCGCTACCGACCAGCTGGGTGGGCAGGGCGAAGACGTCTTCGACGTCCTCGGCGGCCAGGATGGGTGAACCGGCGGCGATGCGTCCGACCAGCGGGACGTCGCGCAGTCGTTCGTCGTCCCGGGCCGGGGCGGCATGCGCGGCGGCGTCGGATCCGGCCAGCACCTCGATCGCTCGCGGCTTGGTGGGGTCGCGCCGGATGTAGCCGAGCTTGACGAGACTCGACAGGTGGCTGTGGACCGTCGAGGGGGAGGACAGTCCGAGCGCCTCGCCGATCTCCCGCACCGACGGTGGGTAACCGCGCTCGGCGACGGCGGATCGGATGTAGTCGAGCACCTGCTGCTGACGGATGCTCAGGTTGCTCGGTTCGGTGTGGCGGGCCATGGCGTTGTCCTCCTCCGGTGAACGGATCGTACTCGTATGAACTTCGCGGTCCAAACACCTGTTCGACTTGACGATCGAACACGCGTTCGCATAGGATACCGAACAGACGTTCGGATGCAAGGACTGTCACCCGGAACCGGACCCGCTGGGAGCGCCTGGCCGGTGGGACGGAGATCTGTCGCAGTCGACCCGTACGTTGCACGTAGGACGACCAGGAGCAATCTCATGACCGCAGCAGCATCCGCATACGCCACCGACGACCGCCTCGTCCGGGCCAGGGTCATCGACCTCCCGGCCCGACGGCGCAGCCGTCACCTGGTCCCGCCCCGCTTCCTCGCCGTGCTGGCGGCGACGGCGGTCATCTGGATCACGATGACGGCGGTGCAGGCCGACCAGCCGCTGACCGTCGAGACGTACACCGTCACTGCCGGTGACACGCTGTGGGGTATCGCGGCTGGAGTGACCCTGGAGGGCTCGGACGTTCGCCAGACCATCGTCACGATCCGCGACCTCAACCAACTGTCGGGTTCGACGATCCATCCAGGACAGACTCTGGTCCTTCCCGCCGGGCCGTAGGTGAGGGGAGATGGGTACCCTCTGGCCCCTCATGCAGTGTCCCGAGTGTGCCCATCCCGACACGCGCGTCGTCGATTCCCGCCCGGTGGAGGGCGGGACCTCGATCCGGCGTCGCCGTGAGTGCGAGCGGTGCGAGGGTCGCTTCACGACCTACGAGCGCCTCGCCAACGTGCGCATGGTGCGAAAGCGATCCGGGCTGCTTCAACCTTTCGATGCCTCAAAGGTGAGGGCCGGCCTCTCCTCCGCCCTGGCCGACCGCCCAGTGCCCACGGGGGGAGTGGACGGCATCGTGGACCGCATCGACGCCAATCTGCAGGCCTTCGGTTCACCGATCGATTCGGAGCGGATAGGACAGTTGGTCCTGGCCGAGCTCAGGGCGCTCGACGAGGTGGCGTATCTCCGGTTCGCCAGCGTCTATCAGGACTTCCAGGGCGCCCGCGACTTCGAGGAGGCTCTGGCCTCCCTCGATGAGCAGGTGTCGTTCAACGATTGACTTCGATCGGTTCCCCGAGGGCGGCGATGCGTTCGTTCGCCCACTCGGCGATCCCGGCGGCGACGCCCGCCCAGCTGTTCCGGACGAACGTGGTCTGTGTCTCCAGTTGGGCGGCGTGCTCGGCGGCCCGTTCCGCGTCCCTCGCTCGCAGAGCATCGAGGTAGGCGGCCTGCCATTCGGGAAGGGAACTGGCGAGATCGCGCAGCGCCGCACGGTGGGTGTCGGTGAGGTCGTTGCCCGGCAGCGTCGCCACGCCGTTGACGAAGTTACCCACCCAGCCGGTGACGCGCTCGGTCACGTCGGTCAGGCCGTCGATGTCGGTCTCGGCGGGGAGTTCGACCGGTCGAGTGATCAGTTCCACGGCGGCCGAGTAGGCGATGCTCTCGGACAGGACGGTCGCCAACTCGAGTGCTCCGGCCGCCTGGCCGATCGTCTGCTCCCGCACCTGGGCCAGTCCCTCATCGGTGGGGAGGTCTCCGGCAGCCGAGAAGAGGGTGCGGGCCGACTCGTCGAGCCTGCCGAGGGCGCTGGAAGCGGCGAGCGGGTCGGAGAGCGTTCCGTCGGCGATGTCGTCCACGACCGGGTCGAGCGCTGCCACGTTGGCCGCCACGGTGATGGACCCGTCCGAGACGGCTGCCAGCGACTCTGTCGTCTGGCCGTCGCCCCAGGTCAGCACCCGCCAACCGATCGCCAGCGTCAGGAGCATCAGGGCACCGATCGCGACCACCTTGCGCATCCGGACGCCGGAGCGGATCAGGGTCGGATCCATCTCGCCCGGCGTCCATCCTTCGATGTCGTCGTCCGGGCTGAGGTTCCACAATTCCTCGACCAGGAGCCCGGTGAGCGAGAGCGTGTCGGTGTCGGTGACCGGCCGGTACAGGGCTTCGGGCCGGGTTGGGACGTCGGTCGGCGCATCGGGCGGGAGGCGCGGGGGGTCGATGACGAACTCGGTGCGCTCGAGCAGCGCGACCGAACCACCGACGTGGGTTGGTGGTGGCGGGACGACGGTGTCCTCGCGGTGAACGGTGTGCGTGCCGCGGCGGCGCCGAGCACTGGTGCGCAGCCGTCGACCGGACGTCTCCTCGATCGTGGATGGATCGACGGGATGGTCGAGGAGGCACTGACCGTCGCGTACGGTGACCTGTGCCTGACACTCGGTACAGTATCCGTGTGGCAAGTCTCTACTCCGTGGTAAGTCCGCCCGACTGCCCCACGTTGATATGACGAGAAGTCACGTTAGCTTCACTCGGCTCGACAGTGAACTACCCGGCCCATCCCGAGCTCATCCCGGCGATGCCGGATTCGATCTGGTGACCCGGGAGGATGTTCGACTCGAGCCTGGCGAACGGGCGATGGCGCCCACCGGCGTGGCGCTGGCCATCCCCGAAGGGCTCGCCGGCCTGGTGCTTCCTCGATCGGGCCTGGCGGCCCGGCACGGTGTCGGAGTCGTGAACTCGCCGGGCCTGATCGACAGCGGTTATCGAGGCGAGGTCAAGGTGCTTCTCGTGAACCACGGCGCCGAACGGGTCGAGTTCGCCCGGGGTGAGCGGATCGCCCAGCTGCTGATCACTCCGGTGCCCGTGATCGAGATGATCGAGGTCGACGAGCTGGACGACACGGTACGGGGGAGCGGCGGGTTCGGATCGACCGGACGTTGACGAGGTTGGCGGAGCATCTCGACCGACGGCTATCATGCCCTGTCCCTGCGGAAGTAGCTCAGCTGGTAGAGCGCAACCTTGCCAAGGTTGAGGTCGCGGGTTCGAGCCCCGTCTTCCGCTCCGAGACCGGCCAGGCCGGTCTTTTTGATCGTATGGGATCATGGCGACGTGGCCGAGTGGTTAGGCACGGGTCTGCAAAACCTGTTACCCCGGTTCAATTCCGGGCGTCGCCTCCACACAACCAACCCAGATCCGGGCCCTTAGCTCAGGGGGAGAGCGCTTCCCTGACACGGAAGAGGTCAGTGGTTCAAATCCACTAGGGCCCACTCAGAAGACCCCCGTTCGGGGGTCTTCTGCCGTTCGAAGGTGTCGGTGCGGGCCGGCTGGGGTCGGCCTGTACAGTCACCCGATCGCCCATGAGGAGGTCGGGTGACGAGCGATTCTGACGAACACGCTCTCGTGCCACGGTTCGAACTCGACGTGGTTGTCGTGCCGGCAGCACATCGTCTCCGGGTGAGCGGGACCGTTCTCGTGCCACCGTCAGCGGTACCTCGGGAGACCCTGGAGTTCTCGATGCGAACCGACGTGGAAGGTCTCCGCATCGACGTCCTCGGTCCGCCGGGTTGTCGCGGGCCCGTGGAGGTTCTGCCGGGGGAGCGGGTGCCGAACATGGCGGTCACACAGCGATACAAAGCGGATCTGCCTGCGCCCTGCCCGTCGGACGTTCCGCTCGTGTTGTCCTTGGAGTACGAGTGCGGCAGTGAAGAGAACCGGCGCTGGCTCACGCTCACGTCCGAGTTCTCCTTCAGTTCATACCACGCCTCGGCGTGGGTTCCCACCTTCGGCTACCGGCGGGGGACTGGCACCTTCCGGTACTCCGTGCCGCGGGGAACGCTCGTCGAGGCGACCGGCAGCCTGATCAGCGTCGAACACCGAAACGACAGGGCGATCTATACGTTCGGGACAGCCATACCGTCGGTCTTCGACTTCGTCGCCGGCCCGTTCACGGTGCAGCGCCGGGCAGGGCGAGTTCCGGTGTCGGTCTACTACCTCGAATCGTTGGACCGTGCTGAAGAGATCCTGGCCCGGGTGGAACGCATCGTCGGCGTCCTCGAAGCAGAGTTCGGTCCCTACCCGTTCGACGAACTGGCGGTGGTCGAGATACCAATGGCTCCGGCAGTGTTCGCCGGTATCGAAGGCGGCGCCTACCCGGGGTACTTCCTGATTCGCAGCGACCTACTCCAGGCGGACAGACTCGAAGACTGGGTGGTGGGTCACGAGCTGACGCACTTCTGGTTCCCCCATGTCGTGGGTCACCGGGAAGAAGCCGTCGCCCCGGCGATGCTCGACGAGGCGCTGGCGCATTACGGTGCCCTGCGGGTGGTGGAGGCGATCGGTGGCCCGGCCGCAGCCGAACGGTTCCGACGTGACGGTGGAACAGAGGCGGTGCGCCTGACTGCGGCCGGCTTCGATCATGCCCTCGTCGGTGAATCGAAGACCGAGCGTTGGGACCGGGTGGCCTACAACTTGTCGAACACCAAGGGACATCTCGTCTACGACATGTTGGCCCGGACCATCGGGCGGGACTCATTCCAGACTGGCCTGCAGAATGTGATCCGGGACCATGCCGGAAGCGAGGTCGGGTGGGCCGACTTCTGGAACACTGTCCGGGAGGCAGCCGCCCAGCCACTCGATTGGTTCGCCGAGCAGTGGTTGGAGAGTCCCGCCATCCCCGTCCTGTCGCTGGAGTGGAGCCAGGAAGACGATCGGTTGACGTGCGTTGTGACCCAGTCGGGTCCGGACTTCCGGCTCGACGTGCCGCTCCAGGTCGAGTTCGCCCACGGCAATGCCCGCTTGCACATGGTCGAACTCACCGGCGGGCGAGCGACCACCACGATCACGACGGACGAGATCGTTCACTCTGTCCGACTCGATCCCCACTACACGATCTTGCACGCCACACCCGCGGACTGGGCGGAGGCCGGGGCACGGCGTTTCGTCACCAGGGGCAAGCTGTTGTGGGACGACGACGAGTTCGAGCAGGCCCTGGACGTCTTTCGACAGGGGCTCGAGGGACTGCCGGATGTCGACGAGTGGGGGATCGAATGTCGGACGCGCCTCCACATCGGTTGGCTGCATCAAGAGCGGGGCATGCTCGACCAGGCATCGGCCGAGTACGACCTGGCCCTCGCGTGTGCCGTCCGTCCTGCCGACTGCCTCGCCAGGTTGTATCTGAACGTGGCCATCATCGCCAGCGAACGAGGCGATCACGAGCGCCGAGACTGGGCGGCGAGGAACGCCATCACGACCGAGCGGTCATCCGGTCAGGACACAGAGGTCGGTCGGGCGGCGCGGGAAATGCTGCCGGGAGACCGCCTGACGGGACGGCACGACGACGGATGACACCGGGTCCTTCCGGCGTCATCCTCAGCCAGCGGCGGGAACCGGCGGGCACGGTGCGACGTCGAACGCCCGTCCCGCACAGCAAGGAGCATCCAGATGCGCACCGTCACGCCCCCGACCGTCGGTTCCGGCCGGCCGACCCGTCTCACTCGGGTCCTGACCTTCTCGGTTCTACTCGTCGTCACGCTCACGGCCGCATGCGGCACCGGTGACACCGGTGCGATCGGCACTGACACGCCTGTCGGGTCGGCACCCGAGAACCCTGGCGGGGACCAGCGGGAACTGACCGCCCGCATCAAGGAGATCTACACAGCCAGCGCTTCGATCGAATTCGACGAACTCGACGTTCTCACGGGTGATGACGCCCGCCGAGCCGCCATCGAGGCGGGTGCGATCGAACCCGGGGAGGATGTACCGAACGACGTGTGGCTCCTGGAGGGCGACGACGTCACCGAGCGATTCACGGTGGATCCCGCGGCAGTGGTGTGGATCTACGACTGCACCGGCGCCTGTGAGCGGGTCCGGGTCGACCTCGGCGCGTTCCTTCGTCACGAGGTCCAGCCCTACGGTGGTGACTTCGCCGTCTGGGAGATCACGATCACCGAGGGGATGATCACGAGCCTGCTCGAGGTCTACCTGCCGTAAAGCGACACCCTGAGAAGGAATCGTGGCGCCATCTTGCTCGAGGTTCCGGCCGTGGGATCCGTATCCCTGCTCAAGTCCTCGATCCGACCGCCGTCAATCCCCGCGGCGGTCACCCCTGGTGGCTGATCGGACGCCGCGGGCGAGCTCGGTGAGGAAGCCGATCGCGGTTCCGATCATCGCCAAGACGAGCACGATCCGTGTCGGCGTCGACCAGTCGAACGAGTAGCCGGTGAAATCGAACGGGAAGACCTGGAACAGCCGGAGTGTGACCCCGAAGGCGATGGCGTTGAGGAGCATCTCCGCGAACGACTTGAACGGTCGCCGGTCGTACGAGAGGTACGTGGCGTTGGCAACGATCGACGCTCCGATGGAGAACAGCACCAGATTCTCGACGTCGGCGAACTCGGGAGTGACGAATGCCGGCCAACCCCAGTCGACGATGTTCGACACGACGTAGAACATCCCGAGGTTGACGGCGATGGCGATCGCGTAGCCGAAGCGGCGAGCGCCCCGGCCTGGCCTGCCGGTGGATCGGTCCGGGATGACGACCGTCCCGCCACTCATGTCTCGTCCTGAGCCGCCCAGTCCTCCCACTCCGGCCGTTCCGAGACGTCCGGGAGCTCGAGGACCAGGTCGTCGACCGGAGGTTCCTCGATGTAGACGAGGCGGCCGATCAGAGGCTCGTCGTCGGCCAACTCGATCTCGAAGACGCCCGCGAACCGGTACTCGTCGGCGTCGGCATCGAGCAACCAGGCCGCCACCAACGGGGTCGTCCCGCGGTCGCCGCGAGTGACCACCAGGTCGGGTTGACGAAGTGTCAGATCGTGCAGCGCCTCGACGACGTGCTCCCTTGCTCCGGTACCCAGGAAGTCGGCGTCGACGTCCGGGGCGAGCAGTTCGGACAGGCTGTCCAGGTCGCGGGCGTTCACGAGGTCGACGAACTCGACGATGACGTTGTCGAGGTCGGCGTCGGGGGCATCCAACGGTGCGGTGACGATCGTCACGTCCAACTCCTCTTCGTCGACTGCGGCCCTGTCTTCCCGGACGTCCAGACCGTCGTCTGTCGGACTCACCACAGGTGGTTCCGGTTCGCCGGCCGTGTCGTCCCAGTCGTGGGGAATCTCGGTCGCCATCAGGTGCTCCGATCTCGGTCTTGGGCGTATCGTCGCTTTCGGGGCAGAATCATGCCAGGGGCGGATGTCACAACCCTCGGGGAATGCAGCGTGCCGAACAGGCGTTCGTAGGAATCGTGCGAGAGAATCGAACTTCAATGAACCGTATTCGACGCGCCGACGATGGCGTCGTGCTCGACGCGCTCGGCCAGTACATGGACGGGCTCGATCTGGCGCGCCTGCTGACGGCCGAAGAAGAGGTCGAACTGGCCCAAGCGATGGAAGAAGGGGCGGAGGCTCGCGCTCGCCTCGAGGCTGGAGTCGGCGACGAGGCGGAACGGACCCGCCTGGAGTCCGTGGTCACGCGGGGTGACCGGGCACGGGATCGGTTCATCGAGGCGAACCTGCGTCTCGTGGTCTCCAACGCTCGGCGGTACGCCAACTCGGACATCGAAATGCTCGATCTCATCCAGGAGGGCAACCTCGGGCTGATCACCGCCGTCGAGCGCTTCGACTGGCGCAGGGGATTCAAGTTCTCGACCTACGCGACGTGGTGGATCCGCCAGGCGATGCAGCGTGCCCGCGCCACGCTCGGCGTGATCCGTATCCCCTCCGGCGTCTACGAGGTGCTCCCTGCCGTCCGATCGGCCACCGACCAGCTCCGCGTCGAGCTGGGTCGCTCGCCGACCGCGGACGAGTTGGCCGAGCACACCGGCTTGTCCGTGAACGACGTCGAGCGTGCACTGGCGGTTGCGGGCACCGTCTCGATCGACATGCCGGTCGGGGAAGACGGCGCCTCGCTCGGGGAGTTCCTCCCCGACGACCGCGCCGAGGATCCCGAGCTGGCGGCGGAAGCCGTCACCCTCACCGAGGCCGTCGGGGCGGCCCTCGCCGCCCTGCCCGCCACCCACCGCACGGTGGTGGGGCTCCGTTTCGGCATCGATTCGGGGGCGCCGGCCACCCTCGCCCAGATCACCGACGCCACCGGGCTGTCGCAGCGTCAGGTCGGGGCGATCCTGCGCGAGTGCGTCGACACGCTCCGTGAGCAGTTGCAGGCAGTGGAGGATCTGAGGGTCGCCTGACGCCGGCACGGTATCGTGCCGGTGGTTCGGCCCTTCCGCGAGCCGAGCCACGGGCAGCGTTGGAGGTGCATGCGATGAAGATCATGGTTCCGCTCGACACGTCGGATCTCTCGGCGTCCGCCATCCCCCAAGCCGAGGAACTGGCCAAGGCGATGGGAGCGGAGTTGCTGCTCGTCACCGTGTTGGAGCCTCGGGTTCAGGCATCGCTCCGGGAGTTCGCCGAGATCGAGGGCGCCCAGTTCGCCGAGGTCGTCGAGGATCACCTCCGCGGTGCCGCCGAAGGTATCGACGGTGTACCCGTCACCACCGAGACGCTCACGGCGGATGACGCTGCCACCGCACTCGTCGACCGCGCCGACCGCGGCGACGTCGACATGGTGGTCATCGCCAGTCATGGCCGTTCTGCGATGCAACGGTGGATGATGGGAAGCGTTTCGGAGCGTGTCGTGCGCGGCTCCACCGTCCCGGTGCTGGTCGTGCCGGCTCCGTGGCGGGCCATCCGCCGATCCTGACGGCTCAGACCGGATCGACTGGCTGTCGGCTGCGCCGCCACCCCAGCACGGCGGCACCCACTGCGATCGCGCCGATCGAAACCCATCCGTTGCGACTCAGGCCGAGGAACCGGAACGTCGTGTCGGTTCGGATCAGTTCCAGCAGGAACCGCATCAGGCCATACCCCACGAAGTAGACGCCCACCAGCTTTCCCTGCAGCGAGGGGAAGCGACGGCCGAGCACGATGATCGTGGCGGCCAGCAGGACGTTCCACACCGATTCGTAGAGGAAGGTCGGGTGGAACGTCTCCGCATCCGGGTAGGCGGCGGGGCGGTTGGCCGGTGAGATCTCCAGCCCCCATGGCAGGTCGGTGGGAGTGCCGAAGAGCTCCTGGTTGAAGTAGTTGCCCCAGCGCCCGAGGGCTTGAGCGAGGGGCACCGCCGGGGCGACGGAGTCCAGGAACGCACCGAGATCGGCCCGGCGGGCGCGGGCGGACAGCACGAGGGCGAGGGCACCTGCCGTCAAGCCGCCGAACAGCGCCAGGCCGCCTTCCCAGATCGCCACCACCTTCCACCACTCGCCGTCGAATCGGTCCAGATGGGTCGAGACATAGGCGAGCCTGGCCCCCACGAATCCGTAGGCGACCGTGCGAATGAGAATCTGCTCGGCGACGAGTGGGTCGCCGCCGCGAGCCTCGAATCGTCGCTTGGTGAGCCACCACGCCACGGCAACCCCGGTCGCGACGAAGATGCCGTAGAAGGTGATCCTCAACGGACCGATCGGGATGTGGTCGATCGATGGCGACGGGATGGAGGCGAAGAGGGAGAGTGTCATTGTGGGGACGGCGCAGTCATTTCTGGCCCGCAATGCGGAAGGCGGCGGATGCTAGTTGCGCTCGGTATTGGACGGCGTCCGAGCAAGCGCTGCCCAAAGCCCGCGGCGGGGGATGGTCAGCTCTTGCCGAGGAACCCCTCGAGTTTGTCTGCGACGTCTCCCACCGTGTCGGCGATGTTGTCCGCGTTGCCTTCGAGGAAGCCCTCGATCTGGCCGGCGAGGGGGGTCGGGAGTTTGTCTTGCAGGAACTCGAGTGCAGCCTCGGCAGCCCCTTTTGCCTTGTCGGCCGGTAGCCCCGTCTTCTGCTTGATGGCCTCGATCAGTTCGTCCATACGTAATCTCCCGCGATAGCATGTCGAATATTGTGATGACCGTGTCGGTTCCGCGAACTTCTGTGGTCCGGCCGTGCGTCCCGAAGCTACCACCCCGAGAGGAGTATCCCGATGGCGATGTCCGATGAGCACAAGGCTGCGCTGGCGCGCGGTCGCCGTGAAGGACGTGCTGTCAAGCAGTACCTGAAAATGGTGGGTTCCCGCCGACCCGGCCGGCCGGTGACGAAGGAGTCGCTGCAGAAGCGGATCGACGGACTGAACGAGAAGATCGATGCCGAAGAGGACCCGCTGAAGCGGCTCGAAATGATCCAGAGCCGGCTCGACGCCGAGGATCAAATGTCGGAA
Source organism: Acidimicrobiia bacterium (assembly GCA_035460965.1). Classification (GTDB taxonomy): domain Bacteria; phylum Actinomycetota; class Acidimicrobiia; order Spongiisociales; family ZC4RG35; genus DATHWB01. The sequence goes on along the minus strand of DATHWB010000029.1, from coordinate 8,379 downwards.
CTCGACGAATCGTTGGATGCGGACGCCATCGAGAAGGAATTCATCGAGGTCGCGAGTTCCTATTCGGACCGAAAGGGAATCACCTACTCGGCGTGGCGTGAGGCGGGAGTTTCCGCCCAGACGTTGCGGGAGGCGGGTATCGCCCGTACTCGGCGCGCCTGAAGCTCGGATTCAGGAGCCCGATGCGACCGGCTTCAATCCGGATTCGCATCGGGCTCCGGCGCGTCAAAGAGGGTTTCGACGGCGATCGCAGCACCGGTACCGAGAGGGCTGTCAGGCGTGATGCCGCCGGCGCGGACCGGGTTGTCAGCGTCCCCAGCCGGTGAAGGAGTCCGTGATCCAGGCGGGACGGTCGGGAGCGCGACCCTCGTGCAGCATCGTCCGCCACTCCTCATCGGTCAGGCGCTCGCCCCTCGGGACCCAGAACTCGTAGAACGAGTACACCGCACCGCGGGCGACCTGGAACTGTCCGTCGTCGTTCGGGACGAGCACGTAGATCAGGTCGATGTGACCCGTGCCGATCTGCAGGGCCTCCTCCGGGTTCGACATGATGTCGGCGATCACGGCCGCGATCTCGTCGGGACCCGACCCGAAGCCGCCGGTCTGGGCGTCTGTCGTGTCGTCGTCCGCCGCCGAGAGAAGCCAGATCAACTCGAATCGTGAGGCGATGCTCTCGAGCCACTCGTTGTCCTCGGAGGAGATGGGCTCTCCGGCCAGTTCGTCGCGCGCGAGGTCGGCGAACCGCCGATACATCTCGACGAGCCGGTCGAGGATGTCGGCCGAGTCTTCGGTCAGCAGGCCACGGCTGGTGAAGCCGTCCCGGATCAGAGTCGCTGCGGCCGCCAGCCGTTCGTAGGCGACCGGTTCGGGCTCGACCCAGTGTCGGGGTTCGGCGGGGACCGACGGACCCTCACCTTCGGCGAATGCTTGCTTGGCGTAGAGGAGCGTGTCGTGCTTGAGCTCGGCGTACGACCCGAACCCGGTCGTGTGGGACTTGGCGGCCCAGGCATCGCTGCGCATGAACTCGGGGTACGCCACCCCGTGGGGTGCCCACATGGGCGAGATGGCGTAGAGCCAGGCGTCGTAGACCGTGCCGGCCCAGTGTGAGGCGGTTCGGCCGGCGACGACCTCCCGCACCTTGGCCATCTGGGGCTCGTATTCGGGATACTCGTCCGGTACGCCGGCCTGGCGCTGGAGGTCGTACGCCCAGTCGCTCCCGAAGGCTGCCGCCACATCGAGCACCGATGCCTGCATGCGCCCAGCCCCCGCACCGTCGGTCACGTTGGGAAACACCAGCTGATCGAGGATGAAGGAGTCAAGGACGAATCTGGCGCCCATGATCCGCATCGACGCCCTCTCCGGATCGATGGCCACCGCCCGCGTTCCGGCGAGGTCACCGGCGACGCGTGCCAGGAAGGCGTCGTCGACCGGCCCCGTCCGCCAGTTCGGGTCCACCGCGTCGGCCGAAGCAACCAACTCCAGCGGCGTGAAGTCGTCGGCCAGCCCCACGAGGAAGGCGGTGGGCTCGTAGATGCCCCTCCAGGTGGCCGTCAGATCGTCGTCCGATGCGATCGAGTCGGCGAGGAGGAGCCCGGTTCGAAGTTGAGAAGGATCCGCCACCAGGAAGCCGTATTGGCCGAGGACCGACATCACCCGGAAATAGCGGCCCAGCTCGGGTGTGCGGGTGTAGTGCCCCCGGGGACCGAAGAGCGAATAGTCGACGTCCAGTCCGAGGATCGGAGACGTGGCGAACCCTGCGTGATCGGTGATGAGGGCGACTTCGTCAGCGATCGCACCCGTCGGCGGATCACCGATCTCCAGCAGGGCTTCGAGCAGGTTCGCCAGTCCGAGAATCCTGCTGGCCTCCTCCTCGTGCCCTTCCCCGACTTCCGAAGCCCGGGCGGACAGGGAGGTGGCGAAGTCTTCGAGCATCGGGAGGAGCACCTGCTGTTCGGTGTCACGAAGGATCTTCGAGAAGGCGAGATGCCAGTAGTGGTAGGCGGAGTCGACCGTCACGAACAGCGGCTGGCGCCCGGTCTGGTCGACGTGGCTGTACGCCTCGTGGAACTGCCCGATTCCGCCGTCGTAAACGACGAACCCGTGCGACTCCAGCAATCCGCGGGCGTTCTCCGGAACACGATCCGACCACAGCACACCGGTCAGCGAGTCGGGTGTGGGGGGCCCGGCGTATGGCGTGCTGTCGTCGAGCAACGGTATCTCCGCGAAGGCGGCGAATGGTTCGAGCGGCCGCTGCCCGGTCTGACCGGTGCCGGCCGGCACGGTGGTCGTCGGCGGCGCCGTGGTCGTGGTGTCGTCGGTGGCGGCGCTGCAGGCCTGGAGGATCAGCCCGCACGCCAGCAGGAGGGTGAGTGTCTTCTTCACGGGTCTCAGCGTGCCCGTTTGGGGCGCCGGCGCCTAGGGCCGAACGTCGTCTGTCGTTCGGCGGTCGAGGACGATGGGATCCGAGCGGCCGTCGAGGTCGACATCACCGCATGACGGCACACCGGGTCCGGGGAGGAAGTCGGATGCCGTCAGTCCTGCCGGACGCCACACGGCTGCTCCCGCGCTCCACACCTCGGCAGAGTCCAGGGTGCGGTACGCCAGGGCGAGGGAGCCGTGGCAGACGGCGAGGTCGGCGATGGGCGCAGGGACCATGCCCGCCTGCCACACCGGGGCGAGATCGTCCGGCCGGAACACCCCGAGGTGCATCGTGTACCCGTCAGGGTCGGTCCAGATGACCCCCGTCATCCCGTCGCGGACGGGGTGGGGACCCGACCGAGCACGGTAGGACACGACCAGTTCGGTGTCGGAGCCTGTCAGCCGGCCCGTGGCGGCGGCCAGCACCTCGCCCCACGGGAAAGGCTCGGGGTGTGCGGCCGATCGGGGGACGACGGGAGGACGCCGATGCAGATTCCACCACGAACCGTCGAGGAGGACGGCGTCGGCATCCGGCAGTTCCCATCCCGTGAAGCGGACCCGCAGGTCGAGGTGGGAGGTGGTGCCGGTCCGGTGGGCGATCACACCGCGGCGATCGACGAGTACCTGCAGCACCATGCCTTCCCCGGTGGCAGGTCCACGCTGGTCGAACAGGAAGTTGCCGAGGCTGGTCGCCACGACAGCGGATCGCGCCCCGTCACTCGTCGTGAAGACCGGCTGCCGCACGTGTGGACCGTGCCCCCACACCACGTCGGCGCCCCACGAGACGAGGAGATCCGCGATCCGCAGCACCCGCGGGTCGGCCTCCGGCAGGTACTCGACACCTCCGTGGACCGAGACGACGACGAGCTCCGAGGACGATGCTGCGTCGACCACGGCCGCCCGGGCACTCGACGGATCCCAGGGGACGACTCCGGCCTCGGTGCCTGCGACGAGCCCTGCCCCCGTCGCGTCGAAGGCGAGCACAGAGATTCGGAGACCGTCGACGTTGATCCTGGTGGGCACTGCCGCCGCCCGTCCGGTCGATCCGGCACCGACGGACCGTAGACCGTGGGCGGCCAGCGCCTCGACCGTGTCGATCACTCCAGACGGTCCGGAGTCGCCGATGTGATTGTTGGCGAGAGCGAGCACATCGAACCCCGCCTCCGCCAGCAGCCGGGCGGCCCCAGGCTCGGCGGTGAGGACGTTCGGGTTCGACGACAGGTGGGGAAGGGACGTGAGAGGGGACTCGAGATTCCCGAAGGTCAGGTCGGAGGCCCGCAGGATGCGCCGAACATCGCGGAACACCCCGTCGGGGTCGGATGCGACGACCGTGCCGACCGAGCGCCCGAGCATGACGTCGCCCACGAACGTCAACGTGACCGGTGGCGGGTCCGGGTCGTGGTCGATGGCGACCCAGACGGCGGTGAGGAGGACCGCCAGAGCGACGGGCATGCCGAGGAACTTCACTCGCACATCGTGGGCGTCGGGGCCAGGGAACGGGAAGTGGCCAACGTCACAATCTCGACGGCGAGAGCGAACGGAGCGAGATCAGCCCCACCCGAGTTCGTGCAGGCGGTCGTCGTCGATACCGATGTGATGGGCGACCTCGTGCAAGACCGTTTTGCGGATTTCGGCTTCCAGGGCGGGTCCCTCCAGCCCCATCCGCAGGTGTGGCTGCCGGAAGATCGTGATCTGATCCGGCATGAAGCCCGAGTAGTCGCCGGAGCGGTCGTGGAGGCTCACCCCTTCGTAGATGCCGAGGATCCCGTTCCCGCTCGGATCCTGTTCGCGGCTCGGGTGCTCCTCGACGACCACGATCAGGTTGTCGATCCGGTCCAGCACCCAGTCGGGGAGTTCGTCGAGCACCCGATCGACGACGGCTTCGAAGTCGCGCAGAAACATGCCCTGCGATTCAACCACCCGGGTCGACGAAGCCTCAGACTGCGCTCAAGGTGCGGCTGTCGGCCCGGCGGCGGATGAGGTGGGCGAGCGCCGCGCCCCACCGGAGAGCGCGATGTCGTTCCCCTTCCTTCAATGGTCCCGACGTGCCGATCACGAAGAAGCTGGCGGGTGAGACGACCGGTTCGATGCCCTTGCGCCGGAGGAGGCGGGCGGCCGAGCGTGCCGCCGATCCGGGGAGTCGGGGGCGGTCGATCCTGGTGTCGAACGTGGCGAGGAGGGTGCCGGGGGAGACCTCGAGTGCGCCGATCCATTCCCTCACCCCGACATCCTCGGGTGTGAGCGTTTCGCCGCCCTGTCTGAGCGCCGAGTTCCGGGTGGATCGACGGCTGAGGCCGAAGGCGTGGGTGGGCGCTCCGACGACGACCAGATCGACGTCGGGTCCGAGGGTGGTCGGTGCTGCCTCCACCGGGATCAACTCGACGTCGCCGGCCAGTCCGAAGGCGACGGCGTCGGCGATCGACTTGGTGTTCCCGAACATCGACTCGTAGATCACCAGTAGACGGCCGGTGGGCGCGGAAGGTGTGACATCCATGTGGTCACTGTCCCTGCGGGCGTCGTGCCCATGCCAGGGGCGATGGTCCCTTTCGGTGCCTTTCCTGCTGGACAGTCGGAGAGAGACCGGTGGTACGATCCTCGCCTCCCGGGCGCTTAGCTCAGCGGGAGAGCGCTGCCTTCACACGGCAGAGGTCGCAGGTTCGATCCCTGCAGCGCCCACCTGCGCTGACTTTCCGCGGGCCACTCGGACACCCCGACGGCGCGGTCCGTGAAGGGTGTGCGTACGATCCGATGTACGTGGCTCCACTCGTCGAACGTGACACGCAACTCGAGATGCTGCACAGCATCGCCCAGAACTCGGCTCGGCAGGGCGGTTTGGTGTTCGTCCTTGGGGAGGCCGGCCATGGCAAGACGTCCCTGGTCGGGGCCTTCGTCGACGGGCTCGACCATCGATTTCGGACGATCTCTCTGTCCTGTGAGCCGCTTGGTCGGCCGCTCGCATTCGGGCCGCTTCTCGCCACGGCGGATGCACTTTCCGACGCGGTCCATGAAGAACTCGGTGGTGGTCTCCGACCCTCCGTGTATCGGGCGATGCTGGAACTTCTCCGCTCCGAGCAAACCGTTCTCGTCGTCGAGGACCTGCAGTGGGCGGACGAGGCGACGCTCGGCCTCGTTCGGCACCTGGGCAGACATGTCGCGCAAACGTCGAGCATCGTCATCGGCACATTGCGGCCCGAAGAGATCGACCCTGCCCATCCGTTTCAGGTGTTGACCGCCGACATCGGTCGCCTGGCGACTCGGATCGAGCTTCCCCCTCTCACCATCGACGGGGTGCGTCGTCTGGCAGGTGACACGGCAGTCGACCCCGTCGCGGTGCACGCGACGACCTCAGGCAGCCCCTTCTTCGTCGAAGAGATCCTCCGTCACCCTGACACTGATATTCCTGCCACCATCGCCGACGCCGTCGAAGCAACGGTCGGGTCGCTGTCGCCGGAGGCCCGGGAAATGGTTGAGTTGGTCTCTCTCATGGCCGACGGAATCGCCCTCGACCTCGTGGCCGATCGTGAGGATGCCGTCGACCTGGCCTGCCGCCGTCGCCTCCTCGTCGTGGCGGGCGGCCGCATCCGCTGTCGGCACGACCTGATCCGGGACGCGGTGGCACGAGCGATGCCGCCGGCCCGGACCCGCCGGCTCCACCGCCACATCGTCAGTCTCCTGCAGAAGGACACATCGGGCCTCGTTCGCACGGCGGAGCTCGCGTACCACAGCCACCGAGGAGGTCTCGGGAAGGAGGCTGCCCTTTTCTCTGTCGATGCTGCTCGAACCGCGGCCCGCACCGGGTCACACCGAGAGGCGGCGCGGGCTTATGGGTGGGCGTACGAACATCGACGAGCTGTCCCAACCGATGAGATCGCGGCCGTTCTGCGGGCGGCGGCGTACGAGCACCTCTTGGTGAACGACTTCCTGAAGGCCATCGAGATCGCCCGGACATCGCTCGACCTGGCACAGGATGACCTCGAGCGAAGTGAGGCCGACGCCTGGGTCGCGTTCTTCGCCATGCGACAAGGTGACATCGATCTGGCAGAGCGCCACGCCGAGGCGGCCGTCGCCATCCTCCAGCCCCTTGGACCATCGGTGGCATTGGCCCGCGCGGAGGCCGTTCTGGCAGTGATCCCCCTTGCGCGCGGGGTGACGGTCGATGCCGTGAGCCTCGCGCGACATGCCGTCGCCGCCGCTCGCGCATGTGGTGCCAGGGCCGTCGAGGCCGATGCGCTGATCACGCTTGGAAGCTCACTGGTGCACGAAGGCCGAGACGAAGGGTATGGCTCGATCGAAGAGGGTGGACGGGTGGCTCGAGAAGTCGGCAGCCTCGACGCCGCAGCAAGGGCCGTCTACACCCTTGGGGCACTCCCGTTCCAGCAGATGAGGCTCGCGGAAGCGGTCAGGCAGATGGACGAAGGTCTCGCATACCTCGCTTCCGAAGAACTCGATGCCTGGTACGTCGCCGTGGAAGTCACACGCGCCCACATCTCGGTGCTTCAGGGTGACTGGAACTCTGCGGCGGAAGCCCTCGACCGGGTGCTCCCGCGTTCGACCTGTCTCTCGACCGAGGCTGAGGTGGCGCTCGTCGAGGCGCGGCGGCTCATGCGGCTTGGTGAATCCGGCGCTTTGGCCGCGCTCGATCTGGGACTGTCTCGCACCGATACGGGGGTGGGATACGCCGAGGATCTACTCGCCACCGAACTCGCCATGGAAGCCGCATGGCTCGGTCTCCTCGATGAGGGAGCGGCGGCGGACCGGTACGCCAGGATGGCGGATACCGCGCGGCGAGTCGAGGACGGATGGGCACTGAGCCGTCTGGCGTTCTGGGCTCTCCGACTGGGGATCGACCCGCCCTCCGGACCGCTGCCTGGTCCGGTCGACGACGAGATCGTCGGTGATTCCATCAAGTCGGCCGTCCGCTGGAAAGAGTCCGGATACCCAGTCGAGGCGGCCATCGTCGATGCATTCACGCCCGGAGCGTCACTCCGGGAGGTTTTCGGTGAACTCGAGCGCCTCGGTGCACTCGGCGTGGTCGATGGGCTGCGGAGGAGGCTGCGCGAACAAGGCGTCACCGGGATTCCCCGGGGCGCTCAGCAGGCCAGCGAAGCTCATCCTGCGGGCCTCACCGCTCGCCAACAAGACGTGCTTGCGTTGATTGTTGGTGGCTGCAGTAACGACGACATCGCTGCAGAGCTGTTCATCTCGCCCAAGACGGTTTCACATCACGTGTCGGCGATCTTGGCAAAGCTCGGCGTCGACAGCCGGGTTCAGGCTGCGGCCCTGGCTCACAGCAACGACTGGGTTTGATCGCCCGATATAGGGATTTCTCCCGATGCCGCCGTCGGCAGTGATTCGTAGGTTCTCTTCATCGTTCGGAAATCGAACACAGGAGGGACGATGTCGTTGTTCATGGATGTCCACACCATCGAGGGTGGGGTGAATGCAAACGCCGTAGCCGAAGCCCATCGCAAAGACCTCGAGACCCAGGGACCGTACGGAGTGAAGTATCTGCGGTACTGGGTCGACGAGGCGGCCGGAAAGATCTTCTGCCTGGTCGATGCACCGCAGGCCGACGATGCCATCACAGTTCATCGGGAAGCTCACGGTCTCGTCGCCGACGAGTTGTACGCCGTCGTCGAAAGGACGTGAGGACGATGAGAGGAAGAACAAGAACACGCGTTGTCGTGTGGGGTGTGGCTCTAGCCGTGCTCCTGACCATGTCGCTGGTGGCACAGGCAGCCCCGACGAAGGCAACGTGTAGCGACGTGGGGTTCCTGGGGATCGTGGTACACGGGCACCACGTGGTCCGTGACTACGTAGTCGGCGGCGATCATTCGACGACTTGGCCTCCCGCGGGGCAGGTGGATGCATCCGACGGTGCGGCCGTCCCGGGTGGTCCCGGGCCGGGATTCCACTTCCCGAACGGAGTGGCACCTGGAGCGTCGTTCTGCACAGATTCGA
>DATHWB010000028.1:0-3815 GCA_035460965.1 Acidimicrobiia bacterium | reverse complement strand
AGACGACGCTGCTGCGTTCCGTTCTCAACGGCACGGACGAGGATCCCTCCACCCCCGGCACCCAGCTCGTGATCACCGGGCTCACGCCGGCCACCTCCTACGACTTCCAGGCGATCCAGATCGAGGACCAGGACCACTCGGAGAAGTCGATGGTGGTCGCCGTCGACACGCCGGTGGCTCTCTCGGTCACCGGTTGGGAGGTGACGGAGCCGAACGATGGTCAGAACGACTGGTCAGGTCTCCGACTGACATTCGATGCAGATGTGGCGTTCGATGTCGGTGCTCAGTTGGACGACTTCCAGATCTTCCGGAAGGCTTCTCCTGGCGTGACGATCTCTGCCTCCTCGCTGATGGCTGGACCAGGACCGAACCAGATGTTGCTGCTCTTCTCAGCGCAGCCCGACACGACTCCGGACACCGAGTGGGTGCTCACGATCGCTCCGGGGGCGCTCGACGTCGGGCCGGGTGGAGATCCCAACGGCGAGATCGTCCTCGAGTTCAGCCACTGACCTCGGATGGCCCCGGGGCAACTCCCCGGGGCCATTCCCTCCCCCTCCGAGAATCCGCCGAACTGCTCTAGCCGGGTGACCCGCCTCGGACGGAGACTGGCGGCGAAACGAATGTGGAGCGCGACGGAACCGAACGCCCGTCTCGAGCGTCGTACCGCCGACCATTCGACAAGGAGAGAAGAAGTGTCTGCAATCCGGTCCGCCCGTCGCCGCCTGGTGGCGGTGGGAGCGGCCCTCGCCGTTCTCGTCACGATGTTCCCCCTGGCGGGTTCGGCCGCCGTCGTGAACGCCTGCCCCACCAACCTCCCGAACTCCTCCTACCGTGACCTGGGGGGCCTCACGGCAGAGACCGTCGACGCCATCGACTGCATCACCCACTACGGAATCGCCCAGGGCGTGAGTGACACCCGCTTCGACCCGACCGGTGACGTGACTCGCTGGCAGATGGCACTGTTCATCACCCGCATGGCCGACGACCTCGGCATCGCGCTGGCGGTCAACCCGACCTCCAGGTTCGACGACATCGGCACGTATCCGGTCAACGTGCAGCTCGCCATCAACCAGCTCGCCGAACTCGGCGTGACCACGGGGGTTGGAGTGCGCCGGTTCGATCCGGCGGCACCCGTGAGCCGCTGGCAGATGGCGCTCTTCCTCACGCGGCTCCACGCCAGAGCCGGATACATCCTCCCGAGCGGCACGGGTCAGGGATTCACCGACATCGGTCAGCACCCGGCCAACACCCAGATGGCGATCAACCAGCTCGCCCAACTGGGGATCGCCCGGGGGACCAGCACCACCACCTACACCCCCGACGCCCTCGTACAACGCTGGCAGATGGCCCTGTTCCTGTCCCGGCAGCTGTCGGCCGGCGGAGCGCTCGCCTACCGGGTGACCCTGGAGGCGACGCCCACCGTGTCGCCGACGAACGGGCAGGTGCTGCTCGTCGCCACGGTGCGGACTCCCGCCGGGACCCCGGTGGTCGGACGCAGTGTGGACGTCTTCGTCGGGTCGCTCGACGCCGGCGGTCGCTGCATCGTCGACACCGACGCCATGCTGCCCGGCGGTGATGCCGCCACCGGCACCGACTGCCGCATCGACAATGCCGACCCCAAGACCGACTCGCAGGGTCGGGTCCAGCTCCTGCTGACGCACAATACCGTCCTGGAAGTGAACCGGGTCTACGCCTGGATCGGCGACAGCGGCCAGATCTTCGATGCCGACGAGGTGCCCTACTACGCCACGGTCGACGTGCAGTGGACGGGTGTGCCCGCCGCGCTCGTGATGCCGTCGAAGGTCGTCAAGTTCGGGACGACGGTCACCGTCGAGGGCTGGCTCGCCGACTCGGCGGGCACCCGGATCGTCGCCCCCGATCAGACGATCGTGGTCAAGGTGACCCGCGGCGGGAGCCAGGTCCTGTCTCACACCCTGAAGACGGGACTGGACGGCCGGTTCGTCTTCTCGTACAACGGCCCATCGGACCCCAATCCCAACGCAGACAACCCGGCGGTCGAAGACACCGTGTCGGCGTTCTGGGACAAGGACCGCGACGGCAAGGACGACGGCGCTGCCGAGTTCGATACCACCGCCAAGGTGACATGGGACGATGATCTGCCCCGGAACGACTCGGCGGTCCTCAGCCAGAACACCGACGTGACCCTCGTCGGGCAGACGGTGACGGTGCGTGCCACGGTGACCGACAAGTTCGGTGCCGCGATCCGCGATGCCGAAGTGGTGTTCGTGGTCACCGGCGCGAACCCGGGTGGCGCCACGGTGCTCACCAACAGCTCGGGTGTGGCGGCCTTCAGCTACACCGCCTCGTCCACCGGTATCGGCACGATCGACGCCACCGTGGACGTCGACGACGACGGCGTCATCGATCTCGCAGCCGGCGCCATCGTCGACCTGAGGCATCTCACGGTGGTCGTCGCGCCGAGCATCGGCACGGCCACGACCTACGACGTCTATTCGGTGAACACGGCTGCACGGACCGTCGACGTGTTCGGCGCCGGTGAGTACTACCGCCTGCGGTGGGACACCAACGACACGTTCACGGTCGGCGCGTCCAACTCGCTGTCGGTGTTCGAGTCCGCCCTCAACGCCCTGACGCTGCCCGCAGCGGGCAAGCTCACCACCAACAGCTACGACGCCAATCCCTCGGGCACGTCCACCTTCATCGTCAACAGCTGAACCGTGGGCTGGCCAACACACTGAGTGTGTTCCCGAACCCAGGGTTCGGGAACACACCTGTTGTGTTGCCGGGCCCACGGTTCGACGCGTCGTCGGCGGCTCGGGAGAATCTCGTCGGATTCGCGGAAACCGATCGGGGAGAAACGACGTCTGAGACTGCGGCAATCATGAAGGGAATGAACACATGACCATGCTCTCGACCCCTGCCGAGGAGCTCCGCTCCCGCGTCGCCGGGGACGTCCACCTGCCGGGCGACGACGGCTACGACGAAGCCACACTGTCCTGGAATCGCCTGTATCAGCACCGCCCGGCGATCATCGGCCTTCCGGCTTCCGTCGCCGACGTCGTGGAGCTTGTCCGGTTCGCCAGCGCCCACGGGCTGGCGATCGGCGTGCAGACCACCGGGCACGGACCGGTGTTGCCGGTGGACGGGGGGATGCTGATCAAGACCGGACGGATCGGCTCGCTCGAGATCGACCCGGTCGCCCAGACCGCCAAGGTCGGCGCCGGACTCACGTGGGGGCCGGTCCTCACTGCTGCCCAGGACCACGGACTCACGCCGCTGTTGGGTTCGTCGACCGGCGTCGGCGCCGTCGGCTACACGCTCGGAGGCGGCTTCGGCTGGCTGGGGCGGCGTTACGGCATGGCGTCGGACAGCGTCCGCTCCTTCGACGTCGTGACCACCGATGGCCGCCTCCTCACTGTGTCGGCCGACGAGCACGCGGACCTCTTCTGGGCGCTGCGCGGCGGGGGAGCAGGCTCGATCGCCGTCGTCACGTCGATGGAGATCTCCCTGTATCCCGTCACCACCGCGTACGCCGGCAACCTCTACTACCCCGCTGAGTCGGCCGGAGAGGTGATGCGACGCTGGCGTGAGTGGACGGCCACCGCCCCCGCCGAACTGACCTCGTCCGTCGTCCTCATGAACTACCCGCCGTTCGACGAGGTGCCGGAGCAGCTGCGCGGTCAGTCCTTCGTTCTCGTCCGGGGTTGTCACTCGGGATCCGACGGCGAGCGTGCCCTGGCGTTCTGGCGTGAGTGGAAGACGCCGCTCATGGACATGTGGGGCGAGATCCCGTTCACGCAAGCCGACACCATCAGCAACGACCCGACCGAGCC
>DATHWB010000027.1:0-6202 GCA_035460965.1 Acidimicrobiia bacterium | reverse complement strand
GAGCCGCGGGCACCCGGCGGGTATCCGCACCCAGGCGCTGGTGGCGCTCGCCGCCTGTCTGCTCACCGGTGTCGGCGCCGAGGGCAGGCGTGGGTGCCGATCCCACCCGGGTGGCATCGCAGGTGGTGACCGGCATCGGCTTCATCGGAGCGGGAGTCATCCTCAAGAACCGAGGCACCGTGCGAGGTCTGACTACCGCCGCCACCCTGTGGCTGAGTGCCGCCCTCGGAGTGGCGGTCGGTGCCGGCATGGTGGTACCCGCCGCGATCGCGGCCGTGGCGGCCTTCGTCCTGATGTTCGGCCTGTCGTCGCTGAAGCCGTTGATCCGGCGGCGCGCCGCCCGCACGGTCCACGTCGAGTACGCCAGAGGACACGGAACGATGGGGCCGCTGCTCCGTTCACTGCAGGAGATCGGAGGGTCCATCGACGACGTCCAGGTGGAGGACGAGGACGAGGGACTGCGTCAGGTCTGGGTGCGAATCGTGACTGCGGACGACCTCGAGCTCGACCGGGTTCTCCAGGAGATGCGGGGCCGGCACGAGGTACGGTCCGTCACATTGATCGACAGCTGAGCGTTCGAGGAGTCGTATGGCGGGTGGGTTGGACTCGACCGAATTCATCCAGTCGAGCATGCCGCTGTGTGCCACGTTGGGAATCGTGGCGGTCTCGTTGGATCCTGGCGAGGTGGTGCTGGCACTCGACTGGTCCGAGGAGTTGTGCACGGCCGGGGGAGCGATGCACGGCGGTGCCCTGATGGCGCTGGCCGACTCGGCGGGGGCGGTGTGCGCCTTCCTCAACCTTCCCGACGGGGCATCGGGAACGTCGACGATCGAGTCCAAGACCAACTTCCTGCGCGCCGTGCGGAGCGGGCGGGCACTGGCCACCGCCCGGCCACTGCACGTCGGATCGGGCACTGCCGTCGTCGAGACCGAGATCCGGAACGACCACCATCTCGTCGCCAAGTCGACCCAGACGCAGGTGGTTCTGCGCGGAGGCGGTACGGAACCTTCCGCCAGCGGCTAGTCTGGGGGTCACAACCACGCGTTCGATGCGCGTGTCGCCTGCCCTGCCTGCTCCGTCCGGTGGGGCGAACGCATGACTTGCCGGTTCTCGTTGCAGCCCAGGCTCAGCTCCCGAAGCACCTCCGGCGGGGCGCCCGTCCAGACGGTTCAAGCTCAAAGGAGCACGCCAATGTCCACCAACCTCTACGTGGGGAATCTCACGTTCGACACCACCTCTTCGGATCTCGAGAGGCTCTTCGGAACGCACGGCCAGGTCAAGAGTGCCCAGGTCATCACCGACCGGGACTCCGGCCGCTCGCGCGGCTTCGGCTTCGTGGAGATGTCCACGCCGGCCGAGGCGAAGGCAGCGATCGACTCGCTCGACGGTCACAGCGTCGACGGTCGTCAGCTCACCGTGAACGTCGCCAAGGCGCGCCGGAACTGACCAGTACCCACGTCGCGCCCGTCGACGGCGGGCGGCTGCGATGCACCGTGTGCGGGCATCCGCGACGTGAGCATCGTGAAGCCACGGCGTGCTCCGTGCCTCAGTGCCGGTGCACCGCCTACGGGCTACCCGACCCCCCGCCGAGCCGACGAGGCAGCCGCAAGGCGGGTTGACTCAGAGCCCCGTGTCCGAAGACTCCTCGTGAGCGATCGGACACGGGGCTCGATCGCGTCCGAAGGATCTGCTTCTCCCCGGCGGCGCGGCTGTTCTCCCCGACCCACTCCCACGGAGACGACGCGCGGGAGGACGGGTCCCCCGTTACCGGGTTGCGGCGAATCGGCGTCCTGCCGGGCTCGCGTCCCGATATCCTGTCGAATCCGCGCCCGTCGTCCGACGGGTCGAGGAACGGAGCGAACTCGTGGGTCGGCGGCAGGCGACAGTGACGAACAGGCACGCGCGATGATCGTCGTCGCCGCGCTCGTCACCTGGTGGATCGGTTCGCTACCCGCAGTGAGGCTCGTGGAGCGTCTGTGGGGCATCGATCTCCGTCAGGTCGGCACCGGAAACGCCGGTGCCGGGAACGCCACGCGCTCGATCGGACTCCGAGCGGGCGCGACACTGGCGGTACTCGACGGATTCAAGGGCCTGATCCCGGTCGTGGTGGCTCGCCAGGTCGGATTCAGCGCGCCATCGCTCGCCGTGATCGGATTGGCCGCGGTGGCAGGGAACAACTGGCCCGTGTGGCGGCGGGACCGGGGCGGGCGCGGTCTCGCCACGTCGGCGGGGGCCGTGGTCGGTTTCGCTCCGTGGCTGATCCTGTGGCCCGGCATGTGGGCCGTCGCCGGGTGGTTCATCGGCGGAGGAGTGGCGGGTTTCATCGGCTGGGGGTTGTTGCCGGCCTTCGCCGTCTGGTTCGAGCCCTCGAGCGCGGCTCTGCTCCTCACCGGGGGACTCGGGGTGATGATGGCGGTTCGTCGGGCGCAGGGGAACTCCGGGCTCGAGGCCCCCGATGTCCTTCGCCGGATCGTCTTCGACGACGATCCCAGGCCGGTCGAGGCGCCGTCGAGGCCGCTGGCGATCAGCCTGGGCCGTAGCCTCTGGTTGCCCGCCCTCTTGGTGGTGGGGTTCCCGACCTACCTGTGGCTCGCAGGATCGCGGGCGACGGACCTGACGCTGGCGGCGGGGACGGTGGCCCTGCTGTTGGCGGCGGCACTCACCGAGCTGGGGGCCAAGTACGCGTTCGGCGCGCTCTATCGCCAGGGGGCGCGCTCGGCGGGCGTCGAGATGTCGCCGTGGACGGCATTCCGGGCGGCACTCGTGGGGACGGGAGTGGCGCGTCTCATCCCGGCGGGCGGCGTGGTCACGCCGGTGGCGATGGCGTGGTCCGCCAACAAGGGTGAGCGCACCGCCGGCGCCGCGGTGAGGGCCACGGTCCTCTCATACGGCGGACTGGCCGGCGCGACCGGGATCGGGCTCGTGTGGGCGTCGCTCCTTCATCCACCGGGTCACGCCGCGCGCACGACCGGACTGACCGGACTGGTACTGGTGGCCCTGGGTGCCGTCTTGATCGGCCTGGGAGGTCGCCTGCGACATCTGGTCCACCTCGTTCCCTCCCGCTGGCGGCAACGCGTCCGGGCGGTACTGGTGGATCACTCGGTCGACCGGCGAGCGTGGGGTCTGATCGCGACGCGGACCCTGCTGGAAGCCGCCACTCTCGGTCTGACGTTGATCGCGTTCGGGATCTCGATGGCCCCTTCGCAGGTGGTGGCTGCATTCGGGGTCTCCCAGATCGTCGGTGGTCTGCCGGGTAGCCCCGGTGGACTGGGCGTGACGGAGGCGGGACTGATCGGAGTCCTCGTGCTCTTCGGGATACCGGCGGCCGTCGCGACCACCCCCGTGCTGACGTTCCGGATCATCAGCTACTGGCTGCCGGCCATCGGTGGCCTGGCATTCGGTGGGCACGCCTACCTCAACCGACGGGAGGCCCGACCGGCGAGCTAGAGGACGGTGACCCCACCGTCACGCAGATCGTCGGCGGCCCGCAACCCGTCGCCGGGTTCGAGTTCCACCGAGGCGGATGCGCCGCTGTCCACAACCGTCTCGTAGCCGTGCGCGACCGCGTCGAGGGCGGTCGCCCTGACACACACGTCGAATGCCAGCCCCACGACCACGATCCGGTCGATGCCACGTGCCCGCAGCAGGCCGTCGAGTTCGGTGGCAGTCGTCTCGCCGGATTCGGGATCCCGCATCGTGAACCCGCTGTAACCGTCCTCGCCGTTCGACCCCTTGCGGACGGTGGGGCCGGCGATCACCAGTCTCGGGTGAAGCTCTGCACCCCACGTCCCGGCGACACAGTGCACCGGCCACACCCCGCCGTCTTTCTGGAAGTGAGGCGTGGACTCCGGGTGCCAGTCCTGGGTGTAGACGACGAGTCCTCCGGCGGCGAGGCTGCGGACGATGTGGGCGTTGCAGGTCGGCACGATGGATTCGCCGCCTCGGACGTACAACCCGCCATCCGGATCGGCGAAGTCGTTCTGCACGTCCACCACCACCAGGGCCGTCGTCTGCGTGAAGTCGAGCATGAGGCCGAGCCTATGCCGAACGGGACCGCGACCACCAGCCGGGGCACTAGCTTGGCGCTGTGCGCGACATCGCCGAGGGCATCTTGTTCACCGACCACTACCAGCTGACGATGGCCCAGCTGTACTACCGGGCGGGCATCGCCGATCGGCCCGCCCAGTTCGAGCACTTCTTCCGCTCGTACCCCGACTACGGCCTGCATCAGGCCGGCTACTGCGTCACGGCGGGCCTGGAACCGCTGCTCGACTGGATGGACGAAGCCCGCTTCGGGCCGGCGGAACTGGAAGTGCTGGCCGGAATCAGGTCCGCACGCGGGACGCGGGTCTTCGCCGACGACTTCCTGGCATGGCTGGGCGAGATGGACGGGTTCTCTGCGGTCACGATGCGGGGGGTTCCCGAAGGCCGGATCGTCCACGCCAACGCCCCGGTGGCGGTGGTCGAAGCACCGTTGGCGGTCGCCCAGGTGCTCGAGACCTCCCTGCTCAACCATCTCAACTTCGCCACCCTCATCGCCACCAAGGCGTCGCGGGTCGTCGAGGCGGCCGCGGGCGGACAGGTGATCGAGTTCGGCCTGAGGAGGGCACCGGGACTGGGGGGCAACGCCGCCACGCGCTCGTCACTCATCGGAGGCGCGGTGTCGTCGTCGAACGTCGGCATGTCGCACCTGATGGGAGTGGACTCCTCCGGCACCCACGCCCACAGCATGGTGCAGGTCTTCATGGCGATCGGCGGTGGGGAACTCGAGGCATTCCGTGCCTACGCCGAGGTGTACCCGGACGACTGCCTGTTGCTGGTCGACACCATCGACACGCTGGACTCGGGCGTACCGAACGCCATCACGGTGTTCGAGGAACTGAGAGCCCGCGGTCACGAGCCTGTGGGGATCCGACTCGACTCCGGGGACCTCGCCCACCTGGCGGTGCGGTCTGCCGAGCTGCTCGACGCGGCCGGCTTCGAGGACACGCGTATCGTGCTGTCGAGCGGGCTGGACGAGTTGACGATCTGGCAGGTGAAGAACCAGATCGCGGTCGAGGCGCCCAGTTACGGTGTCGATGCCGATCGCCTCATCGCCAGGCTCGTGCACGGCGTCGGTTCGAAGCTCGTCACCTCCGACGGCGACCCGTCCCTGGGCGGGGTCTACAAGACGGTGGCGGTCGGCGGGGAGGATGGAGCGTGGGTTCCGGCCATCAAGATCTCCGACACACCCGAGAAGGTGCAGAATCCGGGCGCCAAGAACCTGTGGAGGGTGTACGACGAGCGCGGGTACGCCACGGCCGACGTGATGGGCCTGGCCGACGAAGAGCTCGATCCGTCCCACCCGATCCAGATCCATCACCCTTCGCTCCCGGGCGTGGTGCGGACCCTCAAGCCCACCGGCATTTCCGAGATCGAACCCTTACTGACCACGATCCTCGACGCCGGAAGGCGAACCTCGGAGCCGGGCGGAATCGAAGCCGCCCGCCGGCGGAGGGTGCGAGACATCGAACGACTCGATCCGGGCGTGCGTCGCCTGGTCAACCCCCATCGCTACCACGTGTCTCTCACGACCGCCCTCAGCGACCTCAAACGCTCCCTCGTCGCCGGTTATCAGTCCTGAGCCGCCCGCCGGTCGGCGGTGTAGCGTTCCAGCAATGCCGAATTCCACCGTGGAAGAGTCAGCCGACGACACGTTCCGGGCGTTGATGGAAGGGCTCCGGACCACCATCCCGGGGGTGACCGTGCTGTTCGGGTTCCTGTTGGCCCTCCCTTTCCAGTCCGACTTCGGGGCGATTTCGACCGTCGACAGGGTCACCTACGGAGTGGCGTTTCTCTCGGCAGCGGTGGCGGCGGTGTTGTTGATCTCCCCGAGCGTTCACCAACGGGTGAGGGGACTGATCGACGGGATACCCCGCCGATCGCATGCCCACGTGAAGGTGGCCCTCATGTTGACGGTGGCCGGTACCGCCAGCTTTCTCGTCTCGATCATCGCCTCGACCTACCTGGTGGCGTCGGTTCGACTCGGTTCGACGGCGGGTGGCGTCACTCTGGCGCTGATCGCAGCCCTGGCGGGATGGTCGTGGTTCTACCTGCCGTTGGTGACCTTCAAGAAGTGGCCCGTCCGGGCGACTGGTGCTGGACCCGCGGACGGGTGAGGTGCCGCTGCAGCACCGACCAGATCTCCGGGTCGGCCAGCTTG
>DATHWB010000026.1:0-11000 GCA_035460965.1 Acidimicrobiia bacterium | reverse complement strand
GCCCGACCCGGCGGCCGAGCTGATGCGGGGAGTCCCCCGCATCAGAGGGGTCGGTCACCGCAGCGGCGCTTGGCGGCGGCTCTGGCTCGAATGCGAGGCGAGGGGCCGAGCGGCGCTGGATCGATGGTTGGACTCCCGTCCGGGAAGCGAACCGGCGATCGCTCGAGACGTGGCCCGGTCGGTCCCGGCGGATGGAGTCCTGGTGGCGGCGTCGAGCATGCCGATTCGTGACCTCGACCTGGCGATGGCTCCCGGAGCGGTGCGGGTGGTGTCCAACCGCGGTGCGAGCGGGATCGACGGGTTCGTGGCCACCGCGTTCGGCGTCGCCGCCGGCACCGGTGGCCCGGTGGTGGCGCTGGCAGGAGACCTGGCGATGCTCCACGACTCGAACGGCTTCCTGGTGGATCCGCGTCCGGACGTCGTGTTCGTGGTCGTCAACAACGACGGGGGCGGGATCTTCTCGTTTCTCCCGCAGTCGCGGCAGCACGATGTCTTCGAGCGGGTGTTCGGGACTCCGCACGGCCGATCGTTCGAGCTCCTCGCCGAGTTCCATGGAATCGGGTACCAGCGGCTGGAGCGGACGGAGGATCAGGTTCTGTCTGCCCTGGCGGCGGGGGGAACCTGGATCCTGGAGGCGCAGACCGACCGCTCCCTCAACGTGGAGGACCACCGAGAGCTCACCCGCACGGTGGTGGCATCACTCGAAGGCTGACTGCATCGCCAGCAGCTTGATCCGTGTCTCTTCGAGTTCGGCCTCCGGAAGCGAGCCGGACACGATCCCCGCCCCGGCGAACAGCCGGGCACGGGCGCCGGACAGCTCCGCACATCGGAGTGCGATGGCGAACTCGCCGTCGCCGGAGGCACGCATCCAGCCGACCGGTCCGGCGTAGCGACCGCGATCCATGTGCTCCAGGCGACGGATCAACTCGACGGCGGCGCCGGTCGGTGTGCCACCGACGGCGGCGGTGGGGTGGAGACGGGCGGCGACCTGGAGCGCCGACATGGGGCGGGCGAGCTCGCCCTCGAAGCGCGTGGCGATGTGCTGGACGTTGGCGAGACGAAGCAGGGACGGCTCGGCTTCGCGTTCGAGACGGTCACACAGTTCTCCCAGCACCCTCCCGACGGAGGCCGCCGCGCTGGAGTGCTCGCGCAGTTCCTTGTCGGAGGCCAGGAGTTCCTTGCCCAGCCTCTCGTCCTCGACGGGGTCGTCCGAGCGGGCCGCTGAACCCGCCAGGGTCTGGGAGGTCACGATTCGGCCGTCGAGTCGTACGAGGAGCTCGGGGGATGCCCCGACCAGACCGTCGACGAGGAACACGTAACAGTCGGGAAACCGGTCCTCGAGCCGGGACAGGAGCCTGACCGGATCGAAGGGGGTCTTCGACCAGAGGGCGTAGTCCCTGGCGAGCACGACCTTCTCTGCGGCGCCGTCCGCGATGAGCTCGATGGCAGTGGCCACGGACTCGAGCCATTGGACATCCGGTATCGACGCCCCGGCATAACGGGGACGGTCCGCGGGGCCGTCGGGCACCGAAGCGGGAACGACGTCGTCCCATCGAGCATCGTCGACGGTGACGCGATACCAGCGGTCACCCTGCCGGACGATCGTCAGGGCGGGCACCACGAGAACCGAGCCGGCGGACCTGTCGTCGAACGTGAACGAGGCGAACGCCACCGGCTCCAAGCCAGGCCCCAGATCCGTGTCGGCCGCATCGATCCAGTCGGCCAACCCCGCCTCCGCCCGGGCGAACCGGTCTGCACCGAACCCGGCGGCCAGCCGCAGTGCTTCCCCCCAGCCGAAGATCGAGACTCCCGTCGACATCCACACCAGGTCCGGCCGAAAGGCCAGAGGCGTCGACAGCGGGTCGATCTCGGCGGCGCGTATCCGCGTCATCGATCCTCGGTCATCCTCGCCCGGGCCTGGGCCAGGAGCAGCCCCCGAAAGTGGTGGCCGACCAACCGGCTCGTGGCTGGAAGCATCGTCCGGAACGCTTCGACCAGTCGAGCGGCGGCATCCACGTCGGATTGGGCGGTCGCCTCCACCGAATCGCGGACGAATGTCGCGAACACCTCGACCGCCCGCACCGCGATGGGGCGCATCGCCTCGTCCATCGCCCTGGCGAGACTCATCAGCTCAGCCAGCGGGAGCCCCGCCTCCACCAACTGCAGGCCGGCCGACACCGCCTCCGCCTCGCCCGCGTCGAAGAGCTCGGGGTCGCTGGACTTGGGGATCAGCAGTCCCCCTCGAACCAGGGCTTCGAGCAGCGGGAGGGAGACTCCTCCCGAGTCGGCGAGCTCCTCCAGGGTCGCGAGGGAGTCGGAGCCGTCGAGCGCGTCGAGCAGCGCCTGATCCCAGGGGTCGAGTTCCGGCGTCGGGTCGGTGTCAGATGTCACTGTCGGGGAAGGTTACGGACTCCACGGGCAGGTCCAACCCGACCAGGGAGCGGATGCGGTCAGCCACGCCGTCGACCGGCCCGGTCACCGTGATTCTCACTCCACGCCGGCGGTCCGGGACAGCGGTCCGGATCACCTGCCTGGCCACCGCTTCGCCGGGGTCCACGACCGTCACGCCGGGGCCGGCCACCTCCTCGATGTCGGACCGGAGGAACGGGTAGTGGGTGCATCCGAGCACCAGCACGTCCGCCCCGGCTGCGACGAGCGGGGCGACCGTCCGTTCGATCGTGGCCCGGCGCTCGGCGTCGTCCATCGGGTGTTCCACCATCTCCATCCAGCCCGGGCACGGAACCTCCATCACGTCGACGCCGACCGCATAGCGGTCGACGACCGAGGCGTAGAGCGCCCCCTGGAACGTCGCAGGCGTGGCGAGAACTCCGATGATCCCGCTGCGGGTCATCGATACCGCCGGCTTCACGGCCGGTTCCATTCCGACGAACGACCGCTCCGGGTGGAGGAGTCGGAGGTGGGTGAGGGCAGCGGCGGAAGCGGTGTTGCATGCCACCACGATCGTGTCGGCTCGACCGTCGAGCAGATGCTCGGTGACCGTCACGGCCCGCCGGCGCACCTCGGCGAGGGAGCGCACCCCGTAGGGCGCCCAGCTCCGGTCCCCGAGGTACAGGATGTGGGCACCGGGATCGAGGCGCAGGATCTCGCGCACCACCGAGAGTCCGCCCAGGCCCGAGTCGAAGACCCCGATCACGGGATGGGACGGTAGCGTCGGACCACCGATCGACTGGAGGATCATGCTGCTGGAGAACACGTCCGCGCTCGTGACTGGTGGCGCGTCAGGACTGGGTGCAGCCACCGCTCGTCGGCTGGCCGGTGCCGGTGCCAGGGTGGTCGTGGCCGATCTCAACGAGGAGGCCGGTGAGTCGGTGGCCGCCGAGATCGGGGGGGCTTACGTCGGGACGGACGTGACCGATGAGAGCCAGGTGGCGGCTGCGATCGCGGTGGCGGGGGAGATGGCGCCGTTGCGGAGCCTCGTCAACTGTGCCGGGATCGGATCGGTGGGTCGGACGATCAATCGGGACGGCACCCCGCACGACCTCGGGTACTTCTCGACCGTGCTCGCCGTGAACCTCGCAGGCACGTTCAATTGCATTCGGCTGGCGGCAGGAGCCATGGCGGCGCTCGAACCCGTCGACGACCACGGATCGCGTGGAGCCATCGTGAACACGGCCTCGGTGGCGGCGTTCGACGGACAGATCGGGCAGGCGGCATACTCCGCCTCGAAGGGAGGAGTGGTGGGAATGACGCTCCCGATCGCCCGTGACCTGTCGTCTGTGGGGATCCGCGTCAACACGATCGCTCCCGGAATCATCGACACGGCGATGCTGGCGGCGCTGCCGGAGGACGCCAAGGCCTCGCTCGGCCAACAGGTGCTCTTTCCGAAGCGACTGGGCCGGCCGGACGAGTACGCCGCACTCGCCGAGTTCCTCCTGATCCACGACTACATGAACGGTGAGACCGTCCGCATGGATGGCGGGATTCGAATGGCGCCGAAGTGATCGGTCAGACCGACGAGGACGCCTCGGCCACCTGGCGCTTCATCCTGGCGAGAATGGCGCCCATGCCGTTCAGTCGCTGCGGGGTGATGACCTCCTCCAGGCCCATCTCGTAGAAGAAGTCGTCCGGAACCGACAGAATCACGGTGCTCTGCTCGCCGTCGAGCCCATCGAGGAGGATGCCGGCGAATCCGCGGACGGTGGGCGACTCGGGTGGCGCGTCGAAGTGAAGGTGGACGGTGCCGTCTCGATCCACCTCGCTGATGAGGAAGAACGGGGTCTGGCACTCGTGAACCTGCTCGAGAGTGTCCCGGGAGATGTGTTCCGGGAGGGGCGGGATCCGCCGCGAGTAGTCCAACAGTGCCTCGATCTTGATCTCCTTCGGCGAGGACTGCATCAGGCGGACGATCCGGTCGAGTCGTGGGGGCAAAGCCATGGCTGCAACCGTAGGCACGCCGGCGTGCACAGGGGGAATTCCCATTCGACCGGGGGTGGACCGGGGTACGTCCCACCTCGCCCGATATGCTCGGGATTCGACCTACGAGGAGACCACGATGCCAGTTCCCGCCGATTCGTCGCCCGCATTCCAGGAGTTCGCCAACCCGCAGAAGCTCGTGTCGACCGAGTGGGTGGCGGAGCATCTGGACGATCCCCACGTGGTCATCGTCGAATCGGACGAGGACGTGTTGCTCTACGAGACCGGTCACATCCCCGGTGCCGTCAAGATCGACTGGCATGCCGACCTCAACGATTCGACCGTCCGCGACTACCTCGACGGCGAGGCGTTCGCCGAACTCATGTCCCGCCATGGGATCGGACGGGACACGACCGTGGTGTTCTACGGGGACAATTTCAACTGGTGGGCGGCGTACGCCCTCTGGGTGTTCAGCCTCTTCGGTCACCCGGACACCCGACTGATGGACGGCGGCCGGCAGAAGTGGGTGGCCGAGGGTCGGCCGATGACCACCGACGTGCCGGATCGGCCCTCCGCCGACTACCCGGTCGTCGAGCGCGACGATGCACCGATCCGGGCGTTCATCCAGGACGCCGTGACCCAGAGCGAGGCCGCCAAGCCCCTGATCGACGTCCGTTCGCCCGAGGAGTTTCGAGGCGAGCGCATGCACATGCCCGACTACCCGAACGAGGGCGCACTCCGCGGCGGGCACATCCCGAATGCCGCCAACGTCCCGTGGAAGCGCGCCGCCAATGACGACGGGACCTTCAAGTCTCTCGAGGACCTGCGAGACATCTACGAGTCCGAGGTAGGTCTGTCGTCGGACGACGACGTCGTCGTCTACTGCCGGATCGGTGAGCGCTCGAGCCACACATGGTTCGTCCTCACTCATCTGCTCGGCTACGGCTCGGTGCGCAACTACGACGGGTCTTGGACGGAGTACGGCAACGCGGTCAGGGTTCCGATCGAGAAGTGATTCAGTCCCGGAGGGCGACGATGAAGATGCGTCGGAAGGGCAGAACCGTGCTTCCGTCCGGTTCCGGTGGATACGCCTCCCGGTAGCGGCCGGCACACCGGGCGAGGAATCGGTCCCGTTCCGCTGGGGTGAGGACCTCCACGACCGGACGGAGCACGGTGCCCATGACCCATCGCAGCACCGGGTCCGGCCCGGCGAGCACCTGGTGGTAGGTGGTCGTCCACAGGTCGAACCGGAATCCTGCCCCTATCCACCGCCGGTATTCCTCCAGGCCGGCAACCCGGTCGCGCAGCAAGGCATCTCTGGCGGTTTCGGGGAACCCCTCGCTGTCGAGGATGGCCGCAGGAATGCGATGCGAGGGCTGGTCCCAGTTACCCGGCATCTGCACGGCGAAGACCCCACCCGACGCAACGTGCGCCGCCAGCCGCCGGAACAGGTCGGGGTGGTCGTCCAGCCAGTGCAATGCCGCATTCGAGTAGATGACGTCCACCGGCTCGTCCGGCTCCCAGTCGCGGATGTCGGCCGCCACCCAGGTCACCGGTCCGACCTGTGCACGGTCGAGCATCGCTTCCGAGGAGTCCACGCCCTCGACACGCGCCTCGGGCCAACGCCTCGCCAGCTCGGCCGTCAGGCGGCCCGTGCCGCAACCCAGATCGACGACGCGTCGTGGGTGGACGGAGGGTATCCGCCGGAGCAGCTCGACACCGGGACGCAGGCGGTGGTCCGCGTACGACTCGTAGACGTCCGGGTCCCAGGTCATCGGAGTTCCTGCCGCAGCTCGTCGACCTCCCCGGGGGAGAGAGTGCGCCAGGCACCCGGCGCCAGCCCGTGGAGGGTGACCGGTCCGACCGCCCATCTGACGAGGCGGAGGGTGGGATGTCCGACCGCTGCAGTCATCCGCCGCACCTGGCGGTTCCGGCCCTCCGTCAGTGTGAGCTCGATCCACATGTCCGGGATGCTGGCACGGTATCTGATGGGCGGGTCGCGGGGAGGGAGCCACGTGGGTTCGTCGATGGCACGAACTGCAGCCGGCGCGGTGCGCCGTCCTCGGACCACGACGCCGCTTCGGATCCTGTCGAGCGAATCCTCGTCCATCGTGCCCTCGACCTGGACGAGGTACACGCGGGGGTGTCGCGAGGCGGTCAGCCGCCCGCGCAGCTCGGGCTCGGAACTCAGCAGGAGGAGACCCTCCGAGTCGCGGTCCAGCCGCCCTGCCGGATACACGTCGCGGCGATCGATCCAGTCCGCCAGGGTGGGGCGACCGTCGTCGTCGGTGAAGCGGGTGAGGACCCCGTACGGCTTCCAGAACGCGATCGTCGTCATCCTCGACCGGTGCGTCTCACGAGGTCGCGGAGGCGTCGGATCAGCTCGTCGGTGAGATCCTCGGCCCGGTAGCGCCACCGCCAGTTGCCGGTGTCGGTCCCCGGGGTGTTCATCCGTGCGGCGCGGCCGAGTCCGAGCAGGTCCTGGAGTGGAGCGATCGCCACCGCGGCGACGGAGGAGAAGACGGCTTCCACCAGCTTCCAGGCGAAGTCGGCGCCAGTCTCGGCACCGAGCGCACTGATCGCCTGCCGCCGCTCCGGCCGCCGCGACGGCGAATCGTCGTCGAACCAGGCGCGCGCCGTGTCGTTGTCGTGGGTGCCGGTGTACGCCACGACGTGCCGGCGGAACCGGTCGATGGCGTGGGCGCTCTCGGTTCCGAAACCGAACTGGAGCACCTTCATCCCGGGCAGGTGAAAGTCGTCGCGCAGGGCTTCGACATCCGGTGTGATGACACCGAGGTCCTCTGCGATCAGGGGTAGGTCACCCAGTTCGACGCGCAGTCGCTCGAACAACTGCCGTCCTGGGGCCGGCACCCACTCCCCGTCGATGGCGGTCGGGGCCTCCGCGGGGATGTGCCAGGCGGCGACGAATCCCCGGAAGTGGTCGATCCTGAGGAGGTCGCAGAGTTCGAGCGAGCGACGGATCCGCTCCACCCACCATGCGAACCCCGTTTCGGTGTGGACGGTCCAGTCGTAGAGAGGGTTGCCCCATCGCTGACCGGTTGCGGAGAAGTAGTCGGGTGGGACACCCGCCACCACGGTCGGCCGCCCGTGCGAGTCGAGGAGGAACAGCTCCCGACTGGCCCACACGTCCGCCGAATCGTGGGCCACGAAGATCGGGAGGTCGCCGACGATCCCGACTGATCGATCCGCGCACAACTCCCGAAGACGGCGCATCGCTCCGTCGAAGAGGAACTGCTCGACCTTCACCGCCCGGATCTCGTCGTCCAGCCGGGCGGAAGCGGCCGCCAGTGCCGACGCTTCTCGATCCTTCACGCCGTCTTCCCACTCCCACCACGGGCGGCCGAGTCGCTCCCGCTTCAGGGCCGTGAAGCGTGCGAACTCGTCGAGCCACACCTCTCCGTGGTGATCCACGAAGGCGGTGAACCCCGGGGAAGCACCCCGACGCCGGAAGCGGTCGACTGCCGTGGCGAGGAGGGCCGACTTCCAGGGGATGAGGTGCTCGAAGTCGACCGAATCCTCGGGCAGGTCGTGTTCGATCTCGTGCGGATGCAGCAGTCCGTCCTGGACGAGGTCGACGAGCGAGATCAGGAGCGGGTTCCCGGCGAACGTGGAGGAAGCCTGATAGGGGGAGTCGCCGAAGCCGGTCGGACCCAGCGGCAACATCTGCCACCACCGGAGCCCGCAATCCGTCAGGAAGTCGACGAAGGAGCGTGCACCGGGTCCCAGGTCGCCGACACCTGGCCCGGGCAGTGACGTCGGGTGGAGGAGAATGCCGCCGCTGCGGGGGAGAGGTGACGCGGTCACGCGCCGAGCCGCTGCGACAAGAACTCCTCGATCGCGTCGAGTGCGCGGCGGGAGGCAGCTACGTCGAACGCATCGAACGCGTGGGGCGCATCCTGAAAGACCTGCAGCGCGGTGTCGATGCCTGAGGAGCGCCAGCGTCGTTCCATCGCCAGGGTGTCGTCGAGGAGCGGATCGTTCGTGCCCACCGTGAAGATCGCGGGCGGCATCCCGACCAGGTCGGCGTGTACGGGCGACAGGTCCGGCGATGAGACGTCCAGCCCTGGGGCGAACTGGTCGACGAACCATCGGATCGAGTCGGTCGTGAGGACCTGCGGCCCGCTTCCGAACGAGCGTGCGCCTGGTGTGACGGCCAGGTCGAAGACGCCATACAGCAGGTTCGCCGCGCGCAGCCCGGTGAAACCGTGCCGGTCGCGGAGTCGTAGGGCGGTGACGACCGCCAAGTGTGCCCCGGCCGACTCCCCACCGATGGTGATGCGGTCCGAGCCGTGGTCGGCAGACGCCCTGCCGATCACCGCCAGGGCTGCCGCCTCGCAGTCGTCCGGTCCGGCGGGGTACGGATGCTCGGGCGCCAGCCGATACCCGACGGAGATCACCACCTGTCCGGTGGCATCGGCCAGCCTGACGAGGCGCGGGTCCTGATGATCGGGGCCGCCGAGTGCCCAGCCGCCGCCATGGAAGTGGAGGTACACGCCCCGGGTGGCTCCGGTCGGACGGATCACTCGCACCGGGATTTCCCCCAGCGGAGTCGCCAGCGTCTCGTCGGACGCCCGGTCGAACCTGTGGATGGGACCGAACACCGACCGGCCTTCCTCCCGGGCGCGTCGGACGGCGGCGACCGGTAGGGCGCCTGGTCCGGGTGCGCCCGTCAGTTGCTCGACGATGCGTGTGTTGAGTGCCTGCAACTCCGTCTGCTCTGTCATGTGGCTCGATCGTAGGTAGCGTGGTCGACGTCATTCGGGCGGACCTCACCGCCCTGCCGGATGGCCGCCCGTCGAGGGCGTCGGTCGATGCTGGGGGACACGTGACATCAAGATTCCGACTCGGAGCGGTGGTATTCGCGCTCTTGATGAGCGTGCCCGGCGCGGCCTTGGCCACGTCCCACCCCTTCGACCCCGACGAGCTCGCCCTCATCGGTCATCTCGACCGGGTGCGGGCCTATTCGGTTGGCGTCGACACGTGGGAGGTGTGGATCTGTGACACGACCAATGGTGGGCTGGTGCTGGACGCGGGGACGGTGGCGTCCTTCCTGAACGGCCAGCTGGATCCCTACTTCTCGTGGCTGTCCGAGGGCAGGTACCGGCCCTCGTTCAGCGCGGGGGGCACGGTGTCTGTGGGCCAGACGGGTTGGCCGTCCGATCCCTTCGACGATCAGTCTCAGTGCCGGAGCTCGGTGGCCGCCGCGTCGGCGGGCGTGGCGCATGGGGCTCTGATCGTCGTGGACGTGCCGTACTCGGGAGGCTTCGCCACCCCCGGCGTGTGGTGCGAGGGTCAGGCGAACTGTCCGAGCACCTATCCGGCCAACGGCCGCTGGGCTGTGGTGGGAGGAGCGACGGTCACCTCGGTGGCCGGGAATCCTCCGGCACTGCGAACGATCGCCCACGAGATCGGCCACGCCGTGCACTTCCCTCACTCGTTCAGCGGCGAGTTCGACTCCTTCGGGGGACAGGTGGTGTACGAGTACGACAACGGAATGGACCTGATGAGTGGTGGCGACAGCGACCTGCTCGACATCGGGACGCTCGCCTTGAACCGTTACGCGGCCGGCTGGCTCGATGTGGGGCGCGTCCGGTTCCATCGAGGGGGGACGCTCACCTACCGCCTGGCGCCGTTCGGCGCAGGGGGTGCCTCCGAGTTGATCGTGCTGCCCACCGACGGCCCGGTCGGGGTGTACGACGTGCTGGGAGCGAGGGTGCGGGCGGCGTACGACGGCGGCATCCCGTTCGAGGGGATCGAGGTCTATCGGATCGACCACCGCGGTTCTGCCTGTGGGGGTACCGCCATCCAGGTGTGTTGGGGGGTGGAACGGCGAACGTCGCAGGTGCCGGTGCCGTCCGAACCCTGGGGCGGAAACCATGTCCACGGCGTGGGCGAGGTCTTCGAGGTCAGCGGCGTGACGATCGAGGTCGTGGGCTACGACGGGGTGGCGTTCACCCTCGCAGTGAGTGGGGCCTCCGTGAGCGAGCGCTTCATCGACGACAACGGCAATTTCCACGAGGGCGCGATCGAGGCGATCGCCTCGATCGGCGTCAGCACCGGCTGCAACGCCACCCTCGACCGGTACTGCCCGGATCGCGGGGTCAGCCGGGCGGAGATGGCCGCCTTCCTGTTGCGAGCGATCGGCGATTCGACACCACCGTCGTCGGCGGGCTCCTTCAGCGACGTCCCTCAGGGCCAGTGGTACACGCCTTACGTCGAGCGCCTCGCCGAACTCGGGATCTCGATCGGGTACGGAGACGGCACGTTCCGCCCTCACGCCGGCGTGACCAGGGCGGAGATGGCCGTCTTCATGACCCGGGCCTTTCCTTCGCTGTCCGAGGTAGAGGCCGTCGGCGTGTTCACCGACGTTCCGGCCGATGCCTGGTTCGCCGGGGCCGCAGAGGGCTTGCTGGGGGCGGGCGTGACCACCGGTTGTTCGGTCGAACCCCTGGCCTACTGTCCGGGGGCGACGGTGGCACGAGATGCGATGGCGTCCTTCCTCGCTCGGGCGCTCGGCCTGGCGGGCTGAGCCACCCCGGGTTACGGACCGACCGTACGGTTTGTAAGGAGGGAGAGCGCGTCGGTACGGTGGCCCCGTGTCGGTT
>DATHWB010000025.1:0-5778 GCA_035460965.1 Acidimicrobiia bacterium | reverse complement strand
GGGCGGCGAGCCCCACAGGGTTCGTCACACGTACGAGGGGGGATGTAACGCGTGGCACGTGTGATCGCCAGGTCTGTGTTCTCGCTGCTGCTGGCAGCGCTCATGGGCTCGCTGATCGTCTTCGCGCTGTTGCGGTCGATCGGCGGAGACGTGGCGCTCATCATCCTCGGACAGGAGGCTGCCCCCGGGGCGTACGAGGCCTTGCGCGAGCAGCTCGGGCTCGATCGCCCTTGGTTCGTGCAGTACGGGGAGTGGCTGGCAGGGGTCTTCACGGGAGATCTGGGTACGTCGTACTCGGCCCGGTTCGACATCTATCAGGAGATCCTCCGTCGCCTGGGACCGACCACCTTGCTGGCGTTCGGTTCGCTGCTGCTGTCTGCCCCGTTGGCGCTGATCCTCGGGACGTGGTCGGCCATCAACTCGAAGAAGATCAGGGGCGGGATCGTCGACGTCTTCAGTCAGATCGGGATCGCCATTCCGGCGTTCTGGGCCGGCCTCATCATGGTGGTCATCTTCGGCATCCGCCTCGGCTGGTTGCCGACCGGCGGCTACACCTCGCCGTTCGACGACTTCTGGCGTTCGGTGCGGCAACTGGTCATGCCGACCCTCGCCCTGTCACTCGGCATGACGTCCGTGCTCACCCGCTACGTACGGTCGGCGATGCTCGACGTCATGGACGAGGACTTCATCCGCACTGCCCGGGCGAAGGGTCGGACGCGGCGCGGGGCGGCACTCGTGCACGGAGTGCGCAACGCCTCGGTGTCCCTCGTGACGGTCGGCACCCTGCAACTCGGCTCTCTGATGGCGGGCACCGTCGTCATCGAGAACGTCTTCGTGATCCCCGGTATCGGGCGGTTGCTCGTGACCTCGGTGCTCGGCCGTGAAGTGATCGTCGTGCAGTCCCTGATCCTGGTGATCCTGCTGATGATCCTCGTGATGAACTTCCTGATGGACATCGCCTACGTGCTGATCGACCCCAGGATTCGCGACAGTCAGGGGGGTGAGGCAATTGCGTGACGACGTGCAGGGCGCGGGGCCGGAGTTCTCGGGCACGACCGCCGTGATCGATCCCGATCCAGGCAACGGCCGCCCCGGCTTCTGGCGTCGGATGCGCCGGTTGCCGCTGCCGCTCTTCATCGGGTCGTTCCTCGTGGGAGCGTTCCTGTTCGTGGCGTTCCTCTCGTTCTTGTGGACGCCCCACGACCCGGCAAAGATCGTGGTCGCCGATCGGCTGCTCCCTCCTGGGAGCCCCGGCTACCTGTTCGGCACCGACAAGTTCGGGCGCGACGTCGTCAGCCAACTGATGGTGGGAGCACGCAACTCGCTCTACGTCAGCCTGCTCTCGACATCGGTGGCGATCGTGGTCGGGGGCCTGCTGGGTCTGTTGACCGCCGGGGCGGGCCCGCAGTGGCGCAACGTGCTCTCGCGGGTGATCGACGTCGGTGTGGCCCTGCCGGGCATCCTCATCGCGCTGGTCCTCGCCACCTCCACCGGCCCAGGGAACCAGGCCGCCATCATCGCCATCATCGTGTGGTTCATCCCGATCGCTGCCCGGGTGACGATCGGTCCGGCCAGGCAGATACTCGCCCTCGACTACGTGGAGGCGGCGTTCGCGTACGGGCGAAGCAAGTGGTACGTCCTGCTCAACCACGTCACCCCGAACATCGGCCCCCTGCTCATCGTGCTCGGATCGGTGATGTTCGCCGCCGCCATCCTGATCGAGGCGGCGTTGGCGTTCCTCGGTGTCGGGGCGCAACCGCCCACCCCCTCGTGGGGGCGGTTGCTGCAGGAGTCGCAGCCGCTCCTGGAGGCGGCGCCGTTCCTGATGTTCTTCCCGGGTGTGGCGATCGTGCTCACCGTGCTCGGGTTCAATCTCCTGGGTGACGGGCTGCGATCCATCCTCGACCCACAGCAGTCGACCCGGTCCGGACTGCTGTGATGCTCGAGATACGCGATCTCACCGTCACGATCGGACGTCACACCATCGTCGACATCGAGCACCTGGCGGTCGAGGCGGGAACGCGCCTCGGCATCGTGGGCGAGTCGGGATCGGGCAAGACGATGACCGCGATGAGCATCGTCGGCCTCCTTCCCAACGACGCCGTGGTCCGGGGCTCCATCCGGTTCGAGGGCAGGGAATTGGTCGGCTTGACCGACGGACAGATGGCCGAGGTGCGGGGCCGCGAGATCGGCGTGGTCTTCCAGGACCCGGCGAAGGCACTCAACCCCATGATGCGCATCGGTCGCCAGGTGGCGGAGGCGGTCAAGCTCCACATGGATCTCTCGAAGGACGAGGTGCGCCGGAGGGTGGTCGATCTCCTCACCCAGGTCCGTCTGCCCGACGCCGAGAGCCTCCTGCGCCGCTACCCGCACCAGTTGTCCGGGGGCCAGCAGCAACGTGTGCTGATCGCCATCGCCATCGCCTGCGATCCCACCCTGCTCATCGCCGACGAACCCACGACGGCATTGGATGTGACGGTGCAGAACGGGATCCTGTCCCTGTTGCGGGACCTGAGCGTGTCCCGCAACATGGGTCTCCTCTTCGTCAGCCACGATCTGGGGGTCATCCAGACCATCAGCGAGCGCATCGCCGTGGTCTACGGCGGTCATCTCGTGGAGCTCGGTCCTACCGCCGACGTCATCGGTGACCCACGTCACCGCTACACCCAGGCTCTGGTGGACGCCAACCCGGGCATCGCCGAGAACGAGCGGCTCGGGGAGGTCGTGAACCAGAGGCTCGACGTGATCCGGGGATCCGTGCCCGCACTCGGCAAGTTCCCGTCCGGGTGCCGGTTCCGGGGCCGCTGTACCTCCGAGATCGACGCATGTGCCGATCCGCCCGGGATCTCGATGGCGTCACAGGAGCACATCTTCAAGTGCTGGAACCCGACGCAGGGTGCCACGGAACGAGGAGGGGTGGCGGATGTCACTCGTTGAAGTCAGCGGGCTCCACTTCCGATATCCCAGCGTGCGTGGTCGCGGTGCTTTGCCATGGACGCTGGAGAACCTGAACCTGTCGATCGACGCCGCCTCGTCGGTGGGAGTGGTGGGCGAGTCGGGATCGGGCAAGTCGACGCTGGTGCGCATCCTGTGCGGGCTGTTGGTCCACCAGCAGGGTGAGGTGAGGTTCGACGGGCGGGAGCTGAAGGAGTGGCTGGAGGACGATCCTCGCGAGCTCCGGCGCCGCAACCAGATCGTGTTCCAGAGCCCCCGTCGTTCCCTCGACCCGCGGATGAGCATCCGCCGATCCCTGAGCCAGCCGGTGCGCGCCATCGAGCGCCGTGCCCCGTCCGATGCCGAGATGACGGAGTGGCTGGAGCGGGTGGGGTTGACCGATGAGTTGCTGCCCCGCTTTCCCCATCAGCTGTCCGGAGGTCAGTTGCAGAGGATCGGCGTCGCTCGGGCACTCTCCGTCGGACCGGAGGTTCTCTACGCGGACGAGCCGACCAGCGCACTCGACGTCTCGGTGCAGGCACAGGTGTTGAACCTGCTCATGGACCTGCGGGCGGAACTCGGTCTGACGCTGGTGATGGTCTCCCACGACCTGGCGGTGATCAGCCGTATCTGCGAACAGGTGATCGTCATGAAGGACGGCCGCATCGTCGAGGCGGGTCTCATGACCGACGTCCTCGCCAATCCGTCCGATCCCTACACGGCTGCGCTCGTGGAGTCCGCCCGGATGGTCAGTCTCAAGCGAACCTGACCGACCGATCAACCCACCATCGTCAGGCCGCCGGACACGCTCAACACCTGGCCGGTGATGAACTCTGCATCGTCGCTGGCGAAGAAGCAGATCGCCCCCGGCAGATCGGTCGGCTGGCCGAGTCGGCCCATCGGGATGGCTCTGCGAAATGCCTCTCGGAGCTTGTCCGGGTCCGATGCGGCCGCCGTGACCCCGTCCAGCAGGGCTGTCTCGGTCGGTCCTGGACACACGACGTTGAACGTGATCCCGTCACGGGCGTGTTCGCGTGCCAGCGTCTTCGAGAGTCCGAGCATCCCGGCCTTGCAGGCGGCGTAGACAGCCTCTCCGGACGATCCCACCCTGGCGGCGTCGGAGGCGATCGTCACGACGCGGCCGCGACCGCGCTCGACCATGGCGGGCAGTACCGCCCGATGCATGATGAGGGGGCCCATCAGATTCACGTCCACGAGGCGCCGCCAGTCGTCCGGACCGGTCTGGAGGAAAGGCCGGAACACGTCCCACCCGGCGTTGTTGACGAGGACGTCGACCGGTCCCAGATCCTCGACGACCGTCGCCACGGTCCGTTCCACCTGTGTCCCATCCGTGATGTCGCAGGGGTATGCCCTGCCGACACCGCCCCGCCGAGTGATGCGCTCGGCCACCTCGGCGGCGGCTCCGGGGGACAGGTCCAGTACCGCCACGCGGGCTCCCTCGTCGGCGAACCGCAGTGCGGTCTCCGCCCCGATCCCACCACCGCCACCGGTCAGGACCACCACTCGCCCATCGAGACCCCGCATGCCGTCTTCCTCCTCGACGGCCGGAGGCTAACGGGCGGGGTCAGGCCGGGCCGATCCCCGTCACCACCACGGCGAGGAGTGCGATTGCAGCCAGCGCCGCGACGATCAGGGTGTTCCTGATCCTGTTGGGACACGGGCGTCGGAAGGGGCGAAGATGACGGAGAACGCCCACGCCTCGAAGACCAGCATCGGGGCGTACCAGGCCGTCGCCAACACCACATCTCCGATCCCGAACCGCCAGTTGTCGGCTATCGATCCGATGACGGGGATCTGAGCCGCGGCGGCGGCCGTACCCAGCACCACCCGCATCCAGGACGGTCTCGGCCGACCGAATGCCAGGGCGCCGAGGACGACGGATGGCCACATCACGGCCCCTCCTGCCCCGAGCAGCAGGAGGGAGGCGAGACTCAGCCGCCACCAGCCCGCCCCTCCGACGGACCGACGCCGCCATGCGAGTCCGAGGATCGCCCCGACGATCGTCGATGCACCCAGGATGAAGAGGGTTCCGGACCACGAGAACTCCGGCGATGGGGAGATGTAACGCATCCACATTCGCATGAGGACGCCCCACACTGCGCCGGCGACCGCCCCGGCGAGGACGGGGCGACGGATGGCGAGGGGGCTCTGGACGAAGGTCCGGGTGGTGAGTGTCTGTGGCATCGATCCTCCGACCTACCGACGTGTCGGAAGCGCCGATCGGGTGACACCGATCAGATCGCCAATTCGGATGGGTCGATGGTCCAGACCTGTTCCTCGCCGAGTTCGTCGACGAGTGAACGGATCTGTCGGGCCAGGGGACCGTCCGAGCCGTCCCAGACGGCAACCGCCTCGTGAGCACGGCGGAGGAGCCAGGCGTCGCGGCGGGCGGCGGCGGCCCCCGCCTGTTGCCGGCTTTCGGGCTTCTTCTTCTGCAGGGTGATCACCCGCTCCGCGTTGGCGGCCAGCCTCCGGAACGTCTCCTGGGAATCCGGTGTCCACACCGCCTCGAAGTCGGGATACGCCAGGACGGGCACGAACGGCACCGCCACCTCGTCGGCGGCCTGCGCCGCCAACGTCTCGACCCCGAGGTTCATGGCCGTGAGCACGTGGAGATCGGGGTGGAGGGACCTCTTGGCGGCGAGTATGTCGACCAGACGGCTTCGAATCGAACGGCTGGTGTCGGTGTCGCCATAACCGCCGAGCTCCGGTGGGCGGTGACCCACCACCAGCAGCAGTCGTCCGGCGGGCAGGTCGTCCGATGAGGCGGCGCACCGGATCTTCGGTGTGTCCGGTGGACCCACCTCGTGAGGGGTGCGCTGT
>DATHWB010000024.1:0-3972 GCA_035460965.1 Acidimicrobiia bacterium | reverse complement strand
CGACAACAACCCGTCCAGAAACTGAGCCATGAGGGGAAGGTAGTCCCAGCCCCGGAATTGGCGCAGGATGTGGAAGTTGGCGTGGGCTGCCGCACTCGGACCAGCAGCTGGCGCCAGGGAAGGTCACCCGCCCGGGAGTGTCGCCTTCAGTACCGGCGGTTGACGGTGGCGGCGGAGACGAGGATCCCAGCCCGAAGCGCGGCACGGGGGGAGACCGTGGCGCGTATTCAGGCGGCGAGTCGGTACAGCCGTCGGCCCACCCCCAACACCCAGACGAAGAGCAGGACGATGGCGGCGAAGTAGAAGCCGATCGCCACGTTCAGAACCGCCTGCTGCGGCGAAGCGTGTTCGAGGATGACAGCCGCGATCCCGGCAGCGCCTGCGAGGAACCCTGACCAACCGGTGACGCGCGCGAAGAGTTTGCTGCGCAGCATCACCACCGAGATCATTGCCCACGATGCCGACACGAGGACATAGCTCACGAGGAATGCGTTCTCGTTGAAGAGCGTGAACATCGCTTGGCCAGCAGCGAGCAGCAGCTCGCGGTCAGCACTCGTGCTCGCCGAGGCGTACTGGTCACTGAGCGTGAGGATGGCGAACAGGTTGTTGGTGGCGAAGAAGTCCGCGATGCCGAGGAAGAAGAGGACCGCGGCGATGGCCATCAGCCCTTCCGCGGTTCGTCTCAATGCCACATAGAGGGCGAGGATCAACGGGATGAACACGAGGTAGGCAATCATCCCGAGTAGATCGAGAGTCAGTAGCCCGACCAACCGGTTTTGCTCGAAGATCATGAAGTGCTCGAGGACCGTGTCCGCCCGAGGGAAGAAGGCGTACACCAAGGTCTCGCCAACGAGAAGTACACCGAGGATTCCACCCGCGACCCCAGCCATTCGGTTGAGTCCCCTCCATCGGGGGTCGCCGAGGGTGTCGACGGGGGAGAGGCTCATGATTCGGCCTGAACGACGCTGAGCCGTCGCGAGAGTGTGGAGAACGTGAGAATGCCCCGCAGGGCTTGCTCGGGGTGGGGGATCTGGCGTCCTCTGACACCGCCGAACGTGCGGCGCGTGTGGGATGCCGATCGGGTTCGTCCGGTGAACCCGCCCGTAGAGATGGCGTGGTGCGGTGTGAGAGCGGGGAGCACCCATACTCGCCAGACATCGAGGGGAACGAAACACTCCACGACGGTCCCGCCCGCCGCACGACGACACGGCCCGCTCCTTTGTCGCATCCGCATTCGGTTCCCTTCGATCACCCGGGTGGGCTCAGGCTCGGCGGTCGGTGCTCACTCGTTCTTGGTGTTCAGTCACATCGGTGCCCGTGTCGGGCATCAGCACGTCGGTCACGGCGTTGGCTCGGGTCAGCATGGCCTTGCGGTTCAAGACGACCACGGCGATCGCCACCGCCGCGAAGAGGTAGTTCTCCCACGGCTGGGCGTCGGGCCAGGCGGGGCCGTTGATCTGGAAGTGGAACAGCGCCGCCATCAGGATGCTTCCGTGGGCGGCATTGAAGAGCGGGGTGATGATCACCGACAGCGACAGGACCCCGATCAGGTACGGGCCGAACGACCACGCGCTCTGAGGTGACCCCGAGAGCAAGAACGCCGGGGCATGCCAGACGCCCCAGAAGGCACCCAGGATCAGGCTCGACCACAGCGGTGCGTACCGACGCTGCAGCAGTGGTAGCGCCACCCCCCGCCAGCCCAGTTCTTCGACAGGACCGATGATGAGAGCGATGGCAAGTGCCGGTATCACCCCGTGCCAGGGTGAGAAGGGAAAGTCGCCGGCCGTGCCGTTGAAGGCTGCCCCTAGATACTTCACGGCGGGGATCCCCAACAGCAACAACAGCCACCACGGTGACGGCATCCTCCACAGGGTGAGGCGGCGGAGGAACCGTACGACTCCGAGTCGGCCGTAGTGCTTCCACACCAAGGCGAGAGCGGCGATGGCGGGTGACCAGACGACGAGGATGAACACCGGGTTGGTCCCACTCATCTCCCCGAAGACCGCTTCGATCTGATCCATGAAGATGGTCATCGGAGCGGCGATCCCCCACCCCAGCCCGAATGTCAGCGCGAAGAACCACCAGACGGTGCGGCTGGTCATCTCCCGCGGAGGCTCTGTCGTCGATGGCAGTTGGTGTCGTTTCTCCGTCGTGGTCATGGCCGTCTCCTTCGGGATGTTGCGCGGTTTGTTTCGCTCGATCAGGCCGATGTGGTTTCCCTGGCAGTGGTGGAGTCGTCTCCAGCGGGCGAATCGGTCGGAGGCGTCGGTGGTGCCGAATCGGGCTCGGATCCACCGAGATCCAGACGGAACGGCGGGTACTCGTCGCGCATGAGGGCGGCGTATGCCAGGACCCGGTACACCCACCGGTTGAGGCCCATGACCAGATCGAACAGTGACTGGGGGTATCGACCGGAGAAGGCAACGACCACTCCCGCGATCAGCACCAGAAGACCGATCAGGCCGCCGCCCAGCTGGAAGGCGGCGTTCCCCGTGTCACCGATCCCGGTGGTCCAGGAGATCAGGCCACTGGTGAACAAACCGACGATCAGGTAGTGGGGGATGGCCAACAGCCACCACTTGACCAACACGAGACCTCGAGAGAGCTCCTGCGGGTAGGCCACGTCGAGTGTGGCGGGATAGTCGGACTCGGCCAGGGTGAAGGGCGGGTACTGATCGGACGCCAGCGCTCCGTAGGAGTAGTACGCCACCCGCCAGGTCCAGCGCATCACGCCGACGTTGAAGTCGAAGATCGCTCTCGGATATCGGCCGGTGAAGAGGATCGCGAACCCGGCGACGACAGTCAGGACAAAGAACGCAGCCCACAGGAACGCCAGCACCACGAGATGCGGGATCACCAGCAGCCACTTGACCAGCCACTGCCACCGGCTGAGATCGGTGGCGAGGCGGCCCTCAACCCGTACCGGGTACACGCCGTACCCACCCACGGTGGGCACCGTCGTCACCTTCGGGTCACCGGTGGGCCGGCGGACGGCGACGAACAACAGGAGGGCAGCGAGCGTGCCGAACACGGCTCCGGCGGCAAGCAGACCCAGCGCGACCGGAATGAGCAGGTCGGTGCTGGCGCCTGCCGCCATGTCGACCGACACTCCGGCTGAGCCGTCGGCGTTCATGATGACCACGGCCCAGACGCCCCGTTCCAGCTCCCAGGTGAGGCTCTGGCCGGCGGGACCCTCGGCGGAGGCGACCCAGAATCCCTGCTGAGAGGGCGGTGCTGCCGGAGGTCCTCCGACGGTGTCTCGATACGTGACCGCGTCGGCGCGGACGGCGGTCACCTCCGAGATTCCAACACCTTGCAGGTAGCGATCCACATCCGCCTCGGGACCGATACCGACGAAGACGGGGGAGTCGCCGGTGGCGGACACGTCGAGGCGAACCGTCGCCAGTCGCCCGTCGGGATACCAGTCACCCGGTCGCGAACCGAGGTCGATGTCCGTCGAGATCAGGGCGAACTGATCCGTCGCCAATGCGACTTCCGGGCTCGTGAAGAAGCCGTCCGGCGTCCGGTCGTTGCCGTACGCCCACAACAGACCGCCGCCCCCGGCGATCAGGCCCAACGCCAGCATCGCCACCACTGCACCCACCGCAGCCAGGACACCCTTGCCTGCGCTCATCGTGACCTCCGTTGTCCGTCGGCCGGATCATCCGTCCGCGGAGACCGGTGGGATAGAGCACAAGGGCACTGTCCGGCCGTGACCGATTGGACGCAATGTTCCAGCGGTGCGCGCTGCGCCTACATCGGCGTCCGGCGCCCGGTCGACGAGGGGAGACTCATGAGCATCACACACGGTGGACAGGTCCACGAGCGAGCGCTGCCGGAGGATGTGGACGTGTCGTCGCGACTCGGAATTCTCGAAATGATCGGGGATGGATGGCGGCGGCGGACGTTGACCGTCGCCTTCCTGGTGGGGATCGCCGGCCTCATCGCCGCCTGGTTCACCCCACGTGGACC
>DATHWB010000023.1:0-4285 GCA_035460965.1 Acidimicrobiia bacterium | reverse complement strand
CGGTCACATGCACCTGTTCTCCGTCGAGCCCAACTTCGGCTGCTCGGGCATCATCGGCGAGGGGATCCCGGTGGCGGTCGGGGCGGCCATGGCATTCCGCTGGAAGGGCAACGACAACGTGGCCCTTTCCTTCTTCGGCGACGGCGCCGCCAATCAGGGCTCGTTCCACGAGGGGTTGAACCTGGCCGCCCTGTGGAACCTGCCGGTGGTGTTCGTGTGCGAGGACAACGCCTACGCCATCTCGGTCCCGAAGTCGGCCTCTACGGCCATCGCCGACAACAGTGATCGCGCGGCTTCCTACGGGATCCCTGGGGTGCTGGTGGCGGAGAACGATCCGGTGGCCGTGTACGAGGTGATGGGTGAGGCGATCGGACGTGCCCGGCGCGGAGAGGGGCCGAGTCTGATCGAGGTCAAGACCGACCGATTGTGGGGCCACTTCGAGGGCGATGCCGACGCCTACCGCTCGGACGAGTTCAAGGCCGAGATGGCGGCGCGTGATCCGCTCCGGACATACGCCGAACGGCTGACCGAGGAGGGGATCCTCGATGAGGCGGACATCGCATCGATCCAGCAGGCGATGTACGACGAGGTCGAGGAGGCTCTGAAGTTCGCCATGGAGAGTCCCTATCCACAGCCCGAATCTGCAATGGAGGACGTGTTCGCGGAGAGGAGTGAGGCATGACGGTCACATCCGAGCGCAAGCTCACGACTCAGAAGGCGATCGCAGAGGCCATCGCCACCGAGATGCGTAGCGACGACTCGGTGTTCGTGATGGGTGAGGACGTCGGCACGTACGGGGGGATCTTCGGTGCCACCGAAGGCCTACTGGCCGAGTTCGGCCCGGAGCGGATCATCGACACTCCGATCTCGGAGACCGGGTTCATCGGGGCGGGGATCGGGGCGGCCGTCAACGGGATGCGCCCGATCGTCGAACTGATGTTCGTCGACTTCTTCGGCGTCTGCATGGACCAGATCTACAACAACATGGCCAAGATCCACTACTTCAGCGGCGGGAACGTCAAGGTTCCGATGGTGCTGACCACGGCCGTCGGCGGGGGATA
Organism: Acidimicrobiia bacterium; assembly: GCA_035460965.1. GTDB lineage: Bacteria > Actinomycetota > Acidimicrobiia > Spongiisociales > ZC4RG35 > DATHWB01. The sequence goes on along the minus strand of DATHWB010000023.1, from coordinate 3,224 downwards.
TTCGGACGCCGGCCAGCACTCCCAGACGCTGTGGGGGATGTTCGCCCATCTGCCGGGGATGAAGGTGGTGGTCCCGTCAAACCCCTACGACGCCAAGGGACTGATGATCGCAGCCATCCGGGACGACAACCCCGTGGTCTACATGTTCCACAAGGGCGTGCTCGGACTGGGATGGATGACGAACAATCCGCGAGCGACCGGCCCGGTTCCCGAGGGACCCTACGAGGTCCCGATCGGCGAGGCGGCGGTGGCCCGGGAGGGGACCGACCTGACGATCGTCACGGTGGGACTGTCAGTCCACAAGGCACTCGATGCGGCGGAAGCCCTGGCGGACAGCGGGGTGTCGGCCGAAGTCCTGGATCTGCGCACGCTCGTGCCGCTCGATCGGGAGGCGATCGTGGCGAGCGTCGAGAAGACGCACCGGTTGCTGGTGGTCGACGAGGACTACCGCAGCTTCGGGATGTCGGGCGAGGTGATCACGACCGCCATCGAAGGCGCCTTCGACTACCTGGACGCGCCACCGGTGCGGGTTGCCACACCGGACATACCCATTCCCTACAGCCACCCGCTCGAGGAGTGGGCGCTCCCCTCGGTCGGACGAATCGTCGAGGCCAGTACGACACTGGTCGGCGCCGGCTGAACGCCATGGATGTTGATGTCCTGATGCCTGTCATCACCGCTTCGGGGGAGGAAGCGGTGGTGACGGCCTGGTTCGTGGACGAGGGGGGCCACTGCGCCACTGGCCAGCTGATCGCCGAGGTGCAGGCCGAGAAGGTCTCGGCCGATGTCGAGGCGACGGCTGCAGGCCGGGTCGTGCAGCGGGTCGAGGTGAACCAGCCGGTTCCACAAGGGAATCCGATCTGTCGTATCACCGACTCGGCGGAGGGACCGTCGCATGTTCCGCCTCCGGCGGCTCCGGCGGCCCTCGAACCCACCGTGGCAGGCAAGCCGGTGGCCGCTTCACCCGCCGCGAAGCGCCTGGCGCGGGAGTTGGGCGTCGACCTCACCGATGTGGTCGGATCCGGCCCGGGTGGCCGAATCACCGAGTCCGACGTGCGGCAGGCAACCACCGTTGCGCCGGTGGGAGGTGGGCTACGGGCCGTGATCGCCCGCAACATGCGGCGCTCGCACGCCGAGACCGCAGCCGTCACGCTGCATCACACCGTCGACTTCGGTTCGGACGTTCCCACACGTGTCACCGCCTCGATCGTGAAGACGGTGGCCGAGGTGCTGCCGGCGCATCCGCATATGAACGGATACCGTCACGGCGACGTGTTCGAGGCCGCCGACGTTGCCCAGGTGGCCGTGGCTATCCAGACCGACGAAGGGCTGGTGGCTCCCGTGATCCGGGACGCCGTCCGCCGATCGCTCGAGGAGGTCGATGCGGACATCAGGCGACTGGCGGATCTGGCGACGGCCCGGGAGCTCTCGGCCGAGCACTTCGAGGGCGGCACGTTCACTGTCACCAACCTGGGCGTGTACGGAATCGACGGATTCACGCCGATCATCAACCTGCCCCAGGTAGCGGTCCTCGGCGTGGGCGCCATCCGACGCGTCCCGGTGATCGACCGAGCAGGCGAGGTGACGGCCGGACACCAGATGGTGCTGTCGCTCACTTTCGACCACGCCTTCGTCGACGGCGCTCCGGCGGCCGCCTTCTTACGTGACGTGGGAGTGGCGCTCACCAGGTGAGCGGTCGGTCGTATGCGTGGCGGCGGGGTCCTCTGACGTGATGAGCGGCATGAGCGCCTTCTCCGCACCTCCGGCGGCTCCGTCGACCAGGTCGCAGTCGTCGACGGCGTCGACCTTCCGATCGATCTCGGAAGGCGTAGGAACAGCCGCTCGGGCTTGGGTCGCGTGTCGGGCAAATCCCGTCGGCCGGGTTGGCTGGGCTCTGTCGTTCGTGTCCGCCGTTGTCCTCAGTGGGCTGCGACGAGCCCACGCTCAGCTCTGGTCACTCCCAACGGAAGAAACGGACAGCGGCCAATCCGAAGAGCAGGGTGATGGCCGCAACGACCCACCACGAGTTTGCTGGGTCGAGGCTCAACCATCCGTCCTGCATCACGTGGATGGCATGGCGCAGGGGAGTCAGGTCACCGATGGTGCTCATGGCTCCGGTGAGGACCTCGGGTGGGGGTCCGCCGCCTCCCACCATCAACAGGACGAACCACAACAGCACACCGAGAGCCTGTGCTGCACGCGACGAGGGGATGACCGCACCGAGCAAGACCCCGAGAGCGGCGAAGGACAGGGTGACCAGGATGAATCCAAGGACGACCATCGGAACCGAGTCGGGAGCCGACACGTCGTAGACAGGTGCTGCGGCGATCACCAGGACGATCGCCGAGACGGTGGCGATCGTGAACATCACAGCCACCTGTGAACCGACGAGTGCCCAGGTCGGGACTCCGGAGGCGTGATATCGCTTCAACACGCCCCGTTCCCGGTTGGATGCGATATGGGTCGGAAGGCTGATGAGTCCCACTGAGGCGGCGACGAAGGCCACGTAGGCTGGGATGTAGTAGTCCATGGCACCGACACCCCGGTAGACGTCGAGGTCCGCTTGGTTGCCGAAGACGCCGCCGAGAACGAACAGCACCGTCAAAGGCAGCGCGAAAGCAAACAGGGCTGTCATCGGCTCCCTGAGAATCAGCTTCATCTCGACCACGGACAGCTTTGCGAACACCCTCATGATGGGTCCTGGTCGGCTGAGGTCAGCCGGAGGAATACGTCCTCGAGGGTGGCTCTCTTCAGGCGAAGATCGCTCGGAGCTTGACCGTGCTCGACCAATGCCGCAGCAACGTGGGCGAGCACCGGCCCTTTGCCGCGGACCTCGTACTGATCCTTGCTTCTCTCGACCGACTCAACGTAGGGAACGCTCGACAGCCAATCGAGTTGCGGGCCAGGAGCAGTGAAATGCACATTCACACCCCCGCCGTGCTCGTCGATCAGCTCTTGAGGTGTTCCTCGTGCGATCACGGTCCCGTGGTCGATCACCACCAGGCGATCGCACAGTGTCTCGGCCTCGTCCATGAAGTGGGTGACCAGGATCACGGTTGTCCCTCGAGCTCGGATCTTTCGGATGAGCTCCCAGGCCACCCGGCGTGCCGCCGGGTCCAGCCCTGTCGTCATCTCGTCGAGGAACACGATCTTCGGGTCGTTGACCAGGGCAAGAGCCACGAACAGCCGCTGTTGCTGGCCCCCGGAGAGGCTCCCGAACCGAG
>DATHWB010000022.1:0-2276 GCA_035460965.1 Acidimicrobiia bacterium | reverse complement strand
GACTGGGGATCGTCGATGCCGTCCACCGCGACCACCGCCTCCTCGTACGCCCGCAGTCCCGCATCCCGGTCACCCATCCGCAGGTGGTACTCCGCCTGAATCGACAGCCCGTTCAATCGATCGGCATCACGCCAGGGATCTGCCTCGATGAGCCGCCGGATCCCCTCGTGATCCATGGTGATCGAGTAGGAGCCGGCGAGGTTCCCCGCCACGAAGCTGGCGTGCGACCGGTCACCGACGCGTAACGCCTGCTCGAATGCCTCCTCACTCGCCCGCAGAGTCTCGTCGCTGTCCGGCGAGGCGTATCCGATGTTGATCAGGCATCGCAACATCGTGTCGGTCAGGCCGTGCTCCCGGGTCAGTTCAAGAGCGCCCCGCAAGAGCACCATGCCGTGGTGAGGCCGGGTACTGGAGAGGGCAGTGCCGAGTGTCACCATGGCGTCGGCGATCTCGTCGATCAGTTCGAACCTCTCCACCGCCCCCAAAGCGCGGTCGGCGAGTTCGGCGGTACCTGCCTCGTCACCGAGGAGCATCCGCGTTCGAGCCAGGTACACGGCGGCTCGGGCGAGGTTGGGATCCGTCGTGAAGTCCGGATATCGAGCCAGGTGGGGTTCGAGCACCTCGGCCGCCTGGTGTGGCCGTCGATTCTGGTTCATCACCCTCCCGACCAGCGCTGCCGCCCGATGCATCACGCTCGGGTCATCCGACTCCGCCGCCACTGCGGTCACGGCGTCGCAGTGTCGCTCGCTGGCTTCGATGTCGCTGAGTCGGACGGCCGCCAGCGCGGCGATCTCCCGCAGGTCGACCTCGAGCTCCGGCGGAACGACGGTCAGGGCGGCCTCGACCAGCGACATCACTTGCTCGTGGGCGTGGAGGACCTGAGCGCGATCGATCGCCGCCCGCAGGGCGTCGCCGAGCTCCTGGACCATCTCTCCCCGTCCTAGCGGGTCCGCCTCCGAGGCTGCGACGAAATGCGCCGCGACGACCGGCGCCAGTTCCGGCTCCGCCAAGGCCCGCAGGTGGCGGGCGACCTGGAGATGCAGCGAGTGTCGGTCAGAGCGGGAGATGCGACCGTACGCCACCTCGCGCAGGACGCTCTGCACCCACCGGTACTGGCCTCGTTCGGGCGATCGCGGATCCCGGATCAGTTCGAAGACCTCCCGCCGGACCAGCTCGCCCATCCGGCGCTCGATCTTGTCGACCGCCTCGTCCCGCAGTACGGCGAGACTGTCCAGGGTGAAGGAGAGGCCGAGTACCGCGGCATCCCGCGTGATGTCCCGCTCCTCGGGTGCGAGGCGATCGAGCCGGGCGGCCACGACCGCGTGAACGGAGCTGGGGACCTCGAGGTGTGCGAGGTCGTCGGTGACCTCCACCCCAGCCGGTCCGATCACCAGCCTTCCGTCCGCCAGCAACATCCGCAACATCTCGACCGCGAAGAGCGGGACGCCGCCCGCCGCACTGGTGATTCGATCGAGAGCATGCGGCGGGATCCCCGGCACCGAGCCCTCCAACATCTCGCGGATCTCGGAATCCTCCAGCGGTCCCAGATATGTGGAGGAGAACCCCCGCCGCCCGGATCCCCACTCGGGACGCCGATCCAGCAGGTCGGGCCTCGCCAGCGTGACGACGAGGCTCGGGTGGTTCTGCGACCAGTCGGGCAGCTCGTCGATGAACTCGAGGAGAGCGGGATCGGCCCAGTGGAGGTCCTCGAACACCAACACGACGGTCCCAAGATCGGCGATTCCCTCGAAGAACAATCGTGCCGCCGCGAACAACTCGGTACGTTCCGCCCCGACGGATCCGCCCACTCCCAGCAGGGCTGTCAGCCGCTGCTCCACCCACGTCCGGTCGCGCTCCTCACCGACGTACGTGGCGACGGTCCCCCGCAACCGCTCGATGGTGGTGGCATCGTCGTCGGTCTCCTGGATGCCCGCCCGCTGCCGGATCATCTCGCCCAGCGCCCACATCGCCACGCCGTCGCCGTACGACGGAGAGCGCCCTTCGTGCCAGTACACGTCCTCGACGAGTCCGTCGATGTACTTGACGAACTCCCACACCAGCCTGCTCTTTCCGATGCCTGCCTGTCCGACCACCGAGACGAGACGCGCTCGGCGATCGCGCCCCGTGGCGTGCAGGGCATCCTTGAGCATCCGGAGCTCGGCCGTCCGTCCGACGAACGGAGGCTCCAGGAAGTCCGACCGCCCGCGACCTCCCCGTTCCGACAGCACCCGCACCGCCCGGTAAGCTGTGACCGGTTCCTCCCGACCCTTCAACTG
>DATHWB010000021.1:0-8192 GCA_035460965.1 Acidimicrobiia bacterium | reverse complement strand
TCTCGATAGCATTTCCGGCACGAGGAGGTGACACGACCGTGAGCACCGATGGAATCGGCCTCGACGAACTCGCCCTCGCCGCTCGCAACCACGGGTTGCCGATGGAAGCCCTCGACTGGGAGGTCACGCCCATCGGGCTGCACTATCTGCTGACGCACTACGACATCCCCGCCGTCGACCCGACCCGCTGGACGATGGCGATCGACGGAGCAGTGGAGGTCCCGCTCGTCGTCGACCTCGACGACCTCGGGCGCTTGCCCCCTCGTACCCACACCGTGACCCTCGAGTGTGCGGGCAACGGTCGAGCCCGACTCGACCCCAGACCGATCTCACAGCCGTGGCTCTTCCACGCGGTGGGGACCGCCCGATGGAGCGGAGTCTCGGTGGCGGACCTCCTCGCAGAGGTCAGGCCGCGCGACGACGTCGTCGAGGTCCTCTTCACCGGGCTCGACCGCGGGGTCGAAGGCGGGGTCCTGCAGGACTATCAGCGCAGCCTTCCGCTGGACGAGGCACTGCGACCGGAGGTCATCGTGGCGACGGCGATGAACGACGCCCCGCTCCCGCCGCAACACGGAGCACCGGCCAGGCTCATCGTTCCTGGCTGGTACGGGATGACCCACGTCAAGTGGCTCCGTTCGATCAGCCTGCTCACCGAACCGTTCGACGGCTACCAACATCGTCGGTCGTACCGCTACCGAACTCAGCCTGACGAACCCGGACGCGCCGTGTCCCGCATGCTTCCCCGCAGCTTGCTGCGACCGCCCGGGATACCGGAATTCCTCAGCCGGCGCCGGATCGTCGAAGCCGGAGAGATCACGCTCACCGGTCGGGCATGGTCGGGGCACGGCCCGATCGTGCGGGTCGAGGTGAGTCCCGATCGAGGGACGACGTGGCACGACGCCACGGTTGAGCGAGCGCCGGACACCCACGCCTGGCACCCTTGGCACTGGACATGGCGTGCCAGGCGCGGGCTTCACACGATCGTCAGCCGTGCCACGGACTCGACCGGCCGTTCGCAGCCGGACGAACCCGAATGGAACGTCGGCGGGTACGAAGTGAACGCCATTCAGGCGGTCGACGTCGAAGTGATCTGAGGGGCGGCCGTCAGGTCAATCAGTCATGGCGTTCGGCGAAGGCTCGACCGCCGGAAGCGGAAGCCGCCAAGCTCGTCTCGCCTCATCGACCGCGGCTGCGGCGTACGGAGCAAACGACGGCCCGCGAGGAACCGCATCCGCCTCGACCCGCCACATCAGAAAAGAACCCGAGGGCGACGGACCGATCTCGAGCTCGTCGCCGTCGTCCCGCACCGCCACCCCTTCGCCGTCGACTGCCAGGCGCATGACTCGCCGTTCGTGCACACCGTCCACCGGCACGCCCATCCGAATCCGGCGCTCGGCTTCGGCGGCGGCCACCACGCGCTCCTCGAGCTCTGCCGCGGCGACGTCGAGTGCACCCTCGATCAACGCGCGGACGAAGAAGCCACCGCACAACTCGGGGACGGAAGCCGCTTGGATCCCGTAGCCGACACTGAATCGCGGGTTCAACTCGGTGGGCCGGAACCCGTCGGCCGTGGCGACCCCGTCGATGGAGAAGGGCCCGCGGATCCCTATTCGCTCACGCAGCACCTCGCCCACCGTGCGGGCCGCCTGTCGCATCTCGTCCCGCAGGCGACGCGGTGGACCCCATGTGTTCGCAACGCCGGCATACACGAACCCCGTGCGGTCCACCCGACGCAGGATGAGCAGTTCGACGGGCAGCAACGGCGCCACACCGTCGCCGGTCACCACTCCGTGGATCGAGCAGGGGATCCCGTCGAGAAACGGCATCACCCTCACCCGCCGGATCCGTCCGCGCCACTCGTCCACCACCCGCTGCGCCGCCTCGCCGTCCGGAACCCAGCGGGTGAACTCGCCGCCGCCGTGCCATCCCTCCGAGTTGTCCGCCGCCCACACCGTTCCCCGCTCCGCAGCCATCCGCTCGGCCACGGCCGGAGCGTCGGAGAGTGCGACCACCGCCGAGGGGGCGTGCGCCACGCCGGCTTGCTCCCACAGGTCGTCGACCGCGGTCTTGTCCTCCAGCGTCTCCCACGACGTCGGGCGGGAGCCGTGGAGACGACGCCCGAGGAACGTCTCCGGGACCGCGAACATGGGAGCCAGCACCCGGGCGGAGCCGTCGGGATCGAAGCGATCTACTGCCGACCGCACCGCCCGGGGCGGGTCGATCACCTTCTGGGCGAATCGTCGGAACCCTTCCATCACGCTGCCGGGAGGCGATGGCATACGAACGACCTCCGCATCCGGCTGGTCGCCGACGCCTTCCTCGCCGGCGACGACGAGGAACTCGGACGCGCCCCACTCGCGCAGCTGGTCGATCAGCGCCTGGGTGTTGGCCGACACACCGTTCAGGATGATCCAGCGGGGCGCGGCGAAGACACGCGAGAGTTCGTCGGGCAGTTCGTCGAGACCCATGCCGAGAGCGTACGGAACGCGGCCGACCGACCGCGGTGGAATTCAGCGGAAGTCTCGGGATGGCGCGGCAGTCACCTGCAGCGGTTCGAACCTGCGAGCAACCAGATTCGTGACCCCATCCCGGTACTCCACCATGCCCTCGATTCGCAGCGCCGGATGACGGCGGGCGACATCCCTCTGCGCCTGCCACACGGGAGGAAGCACCACCACGTTGAGCAACCCCGTCTCGTCTTCCAGATTGAGGAAGATCACGCCGTTGGCGGTACTGGGACGCTGCCGGTGGGTGACCACCCCCGCGACCTTCACCGTATGGACATGCCTGCGGAGGGCGAGCACATCGGAAACCGCCAGACAGTCATCGAGTCGATCCCGGACGAATTGGATCGGATGGCTGGTCGACGCCCCCACCGCCCACAGATCGGCCAGATGGCGCTCATGTTCGTCCATCTCGGCCAGTGCGGGCGGATCCACACCGGGCGACAACGGCAGTCGGCCGGGATCGATCTCCGCCAATGCACCTGCCGCCCAGATGCCCTCCCGACGTCCCAGCCCAACCGATTCCAGTGCCCCGGCTGCCGCCAGACCCTCGAGAGCGTCCAACGGGAGGCCCGTGCGATGGGCGAGATCAGCCGGCGAGACGAAGGTACCGCCCAACTCCCGCGCCGCCTCGATCCGGGTCACCTCGGCCTCTCCCAGATTCCGCACGTACCGCAGTCCCATTCGTACCGCCACCGCCGGACGGATCGGGTCGTCCACCGCCCCCCGACCCCGACGCCATGCACCGCCCAGATACGTGACGACGTCGTCAGGATCGGCATCGGCCGGTTCGATCGTGCAGTCGTGCCACGAGACATTCACATCCGGTCGGGCGACGATCACCCCGTGGCGCTGGGCATCCTGCACGAGGGTGTTGGGGCTGTAGAACCCCATCGGCTGGGCATTGAGCAAACCGGCCAGGAACTCCGCCGGGTAGTGGAATCGCAACCAGGCCGACATGTACACGATGTAGGCGAAACTGACCGAGTGTGACTCCGGGAAACCGAAACTCGAGAAACCCTGCAGTTTCTCCCAGATCTCGTCCGCCGGTGCTCCCACGATGCCGTTGGATCGCATCCCGGCATACACCTCCTCCCGAAGCGCCTCCATCGCCTCCTCGGACCGTTTCGAGCTCATCGCCTGCCGCAGTCGATCGGACTGGCCACCGTCGAAACCGGCGCACACCCGGGCGAGTTCCATGAGCTGTTCCTGAAACACCGGGACCCCGAGGGTCTTCTCGAGTATCGGGATCGTCGACGGATGCGGGAATCGGATCTCCTCCTCCCCGTTGCGTCGCCGCAGGTAAGGATGCACCGACGCACCCTGGATCGGTCCGGGACGTATCAGGGCCACCTCCACCGCCAGGTCGTAGAAGGTGACCGGCTTCATCTTCGGCAACGTCGCCATCTGAGCGCGCGACTCGACCTGGAAGAGACCGACGGTGTCGGCGGCGGTGAGCTGGCGATAGATGGCCGGCTCCTGCGGGAGCGTGGCCAGATCGATCCTGTCGCCATGGGTCTCTGCCACGAGGTCGGTCGTCAGGTGGAGTGCGTTCAGCATCCCCAACCCCAGCAGGTCGAACTTGACGATTCCGATGGCGGCGCAGTCGTCCTTGTCCCACTGCAGCACCGTCCGCCCCTCCATCCTCCCCCACTCGAGCGGCACCACCTGATGGAGCGGACGGTCGGCGATCACCATCCCGCCCGAGTGGATGCCGAGATGACGGGGAAAGCCATCGAGTCGGTGACACATCTCGTAGATCAGTTCCGCCGTCAATCCGTGCGGCAGGGGCGCTTCCAGTCGCAGCTTCGACGGATCGCGACTGTCCACGTACTTCGACAGGCCGTCGACCTGGGCCTGGGTCATCCCGAACACCTTGCCGACGTCGCGCAGCACCGACCTCGCTCGATAGGTGACGACGTTCGCCACCATGGCCGCTCGCTCCCGGCCGTAACGCCGGTAGCAGTACTGGATCACCTCCTCACGTCGGTCGGCTTCGAGGTCGAGGTCGATGTCCGGGGCGCGGCCGCGCTCCTCCGACAGGAACCGCTCGAACGGAAGACCGAGCCGGATCGGATCCACTCTGGTCAGACCCAGGCATCGACACACTGCCGAATCCGCTCCCGAACCCCTGATCTGGCAGAGGATGTCCTGGCCGCGAGCGAAGTCGACGAGATCCTTCACCACCAGGAAGTAGCCGGCGAACCCGAGCCGTCCGATGATCCCCAACTCGTGTTCGAGCCTCGCCCGGGCACTGGGCTCGATGCCCCCCGACCCCTCACCCGGGTAGGCGAGGCGCGCCCCCTCCCACGTGAGATGCTCGAGATAGGCCATCTCGTCACGGAAGTGACCGGGCATCGGGAACGGCGGAAGCTGCGGACCGACGAGGCGCAGGTCGAACGCCAGGTGTCCCCCGAGATCCGCCGCCCGGGCAACCACCCCCGGATACCGGACGAATCTCCTGTCCATCTCACCGGGAGACTTGAGGTACCGCTCGTCGGATCCCGACCGGAACCCGTCCGCCGCCACCAGATCCCTCCTGCCTGCAATGGCTGCCAGCACATCGGCCAAGGGGGCATCGGAGGGGAGCGCATGGTGGACCTGGTTGGTCGCCACACTGGACAGTCCCACTCGCCTCGCCACCTCCCACAGGACGTCGTTGCGTGCGTCGTCCCCCGGGAGACCGTGATGCCAGAGTTCGACATGCAGTCGATCCCCGAACAGTTCGAAGAGCCGACCTGCCCGACGAGTCGCGGCATCCAGGTCGCCCGCCGCCGCCGCCCGGGGCACCGCTCCCTGCCAGCACCCGGTGAGGGCGTGCACGGCCGGATGTCCGGCCGCCTCCTGCAGGTCGGTCCACGAATACAGAGCCCGGTCCTTGACCCCGCGCAGCTGGGCGCGGGTCACGAGCCTCGAGAGCACCGTGTACGCCCCGGGGGAGCCAGCCAACAGCACGAGGTGGTCCCGCGACCGGTCGTCCGGTGGCTTCGAACCGTGGTGCGAGACGGAACGGCCTCGCCGCCGGAGAGACTCTGCCCGATCACTCCTCGCTGCATCCCACGCCCGGGCACGCTCGATCGGATCGACGGCATCGGCGTTCTCGTCGAGACGGATCTCGGTGCCGTACACGACGGGCATCGACAGGTGACGTGCCGCCTCCATCACCTTCACGGCGCCGTAGAACCCGTCGTGATCGGTGACTGCCAACGCCGAGTAGCCGAGTTCGGCTGCTCTCGCCACCAGTTCGTGAGGATGCGCCGCACCGTCGAGGAACGAGAAATTAGTGTGGCAGTGCAGTTCGGCGTAGCCGGCGACCATCCTCTGACGATATCAGGCGAATCGAACACATGTTCGAGATGCAATTCAACGGGGGCGAATCACGTCCTAAAGGAAGAGAGCAACGCCAGGAGATCCACACATGACCGTCGACCGAGTCCGACTTCGCAGCGAGATCCGCCGCAAGTACGAGGAGGTGGCCCGGGAGCCAGACGCCGAGTACCACTTCTTCACGGGGCGGAAGGCAGCCCGTCACGTCGGCTACCCCGAGGACGTCCTGGACGACCTCCCATCCGGGGTTGCCGATGCCTTCGCAGGGGTGGCGAACCCCTTCCACCATGGGCTCCCCTCCCCAGGGTCGACAGTGGTGGACGTCGGTTCCGGCGCCGGTCTCGACGCCGTCATCGCAGCACGAAGCGTGGGTCCCGAGGGTCGGGTGATCGGTGTCGACATGACGCCCGACATGCTGGATCGGGCACGCCGTTCGGCCGACCTCCTCGGTCTCGGCCATCTCGAGTTCCGCGAGGGCTACGCCGAGGAGCTTCCGGTACCCGACCAGAGTGTCGATCTCGTGATCTCGAACGGCGTGCTCAACCTCGTCCCGGACAAGCTGGGGGCGTACCGGGAGATCCATCGGATCCTTCGTCCCGGGGGGCGTTTCCAAATCGCCGACATCGTCGTCGAGAGGCCCGTTCCGGAGGGGGCCCAACGCGACATCGACCTCTGGACCGGTTGAATCGCAGGTGCCCTGCCGGGTGCAGGGTGGGAAGCGGTCATCCGTCAAGCAGGACTCGCCGAGGTGACCTTCGGGCCGCGGGTCGACACGTTCGGCGGCGCCCCGGGTGAAGAGAAGGCTCGCGGCTTCGGAACGTTCGGCGTGCCCATCACCGGAGTCCGTCCGTAGCGTCACGTCACCGTGAAGTCGGGCCCTTCCAGTGTGAAGGCCCGACTCATGCCACCGGCGTCCCCCGAACGCTCGGACGCGCGCAGCTACCCTCGGAACCATGTCACAGATCACCAAGACGGTGCGCCTCTCCGGAAGTTCGGCCCGATCGATCGAGGACGCCATCCGCACGGTTCTGGCCCGGGCGGCGACGACCATCGACGAGATCACCCGCTTCGACGTGGTCGACGTGTGGGGCGCCGTGGACGACTCGGGAGTACCGACCGAGTTCTCGGTGACGATCGACATCACGTTCATCGTGAAGGAATCGGTTCACGGTTGACGCGCCGACTCCCCGACATCACCGACCTCGGACACGGGATCGGAGTCGTCCCACTTCCCCTCCCCATCGAGAGCCTCCGATGGGTCAACGCCTACGTGATCCGGACACCGGAAGGGGCGGTGCTGATCGACTGCGGCGTGGACTGGGAGCCCGGTCTGACCCGTCTTCTCGACGGTCTCGCCGTGCTGGAGATCGAACCGACCTCGATCCACACGCTGATCGTGTCCCACCTCCATCCCGATCATGTCGGACTGGCGCCGCAGCTGATCGCACGGACGGGCGCGAGGCTCGTGATGCATTCCAGCGCCGTGGAAAGGCACCACTCGTACAACGACACCCCGAGAGCCCGCCGCTGGCTCGACGAGTTCGGACGCACCCACGGCGTACCGTCCGAACGCCATGACGCCTTCGCCTCGTTCGACCGACCCTCGTGGATGCCCTTCATCGGTCCTCCCGACCAGACGGTCGACGACGGCGACCGCATCGACCTCGGCGAAGGGCGACACCTCGAAGTTCTGCACACCCCCGGCCACGAACACAGCCACATCTGCCTGGTGGACTCCCGCACGGGAATCCTCTTCTCCGGCGATCACGTGCTGCCCCGGATCACCCCGGTGATCATGTGGGACGAGACGGAACTCGACGTCCTGGGTCTCTACCTGGAGTCCCTGGAACGGCTCACCGGCGATCGGTTCGGGCTGACGTTCCCGGCGCACGGAACCGCCATCGATCGCGGATCGCTGCGGGCGGAGCAGATCGTGCTCCACCACGAGCGCCGACTCGACGGAATGCTGGACGTGGTGCGTCTCGGACCCGCCACGGCATGGCACGTCATGCTCGAGTCCTTCCGTCCCCACCTCGAACCAGGCGAGCAGCGTCTGGCACTGCGCGAGACCGTCGCCCACCTCGAGCACCTGCGTTCGCGTTCGCGGCTGACATCGTTCGACGACGGGGTTCGGTACTACCGGCGAGCCTGACCGCTCTCGGCGGTCCACAGCTCTCGCATGCGGGGTTCCCGCTCGAGCAGATCCGGCAGTTCTCCCTGGGCCACCACCCGCCCCTCGTCCAGCAGCAGGATCCGATCCGCCCGGCGAAGCACCGGCCGGCGGTGGCTCACGACCAGGCAGGTGACGTCGCGTCGTTGGAACAGGCCCTCCCACAGCGCCGCCTCCGTCTCGACGTCCAG
>DATHWB010000020.1:0-1877 GCA_035460965.1 Acidimicrobiia bacterium | reverse complement strand
GACCACGTGGTCGCAGAGGTCAAGCGGTAGATCCTGGACATCAACAACGACGAGTTCGACTTCCTCGGCGAAACCGCGGAGGAGCGCAAGGTCGCCGTGTTCGGGTGTGCCGGTGACGCGGTCGACTGCAGCGGTGGTGGGGGTCTCCGCATCGAGACCACGCTGGACCTGAACAAGCAGCTGGCGGCCAACGAGATCCTGACCGCCTGGTTCCCACTGCTCGACTACGAGTCGAACTTCGAGGCGTGCAAGTCGATCTACCCGCAGGACGACCCCGCCTACCTGGCGGTGTTCGCGGAGACCGAGAGCTGCGTTCCCACCGGAGCGATCGCCACGGTCGACAACGCCACCGGGGCGATCCTGGTGATGGCGTCCGGTCTCCCGTTCGAGGACGAGCAGTTCGACCTCGTCACCCAGGGACGGCGCAACCCCGGTTCGAGCATGAAGCCGATCGCTCTCGTGGCCGCACTCGAGCAGGGCATCTCGCTCCGCTCGTACTGGCCGGGCGGTCCGACGGTGGTGCTGCAGTGCCCGACGGCATGCGGAGCGGACGGGTCCCGGGAGTGGCGCGTCAGCAACGCCGGCGGTGGCGGCGGCTCGGTGACCCTCGAGGAAGCGACCTATCGCTCGATCAACACGGCCTACGCCACCCTGTCGCTGGAGGTCGGTCCCGAGAACGTGGTGGACATGGCACGGCGGATGGGCGTGACTTCGCCGGATCTGCAGGCGGTGCCGTCCATCGTGCTGGGAACGGGTGCGATCTCCCCGCTGGAGATGGCGTCGGCGTATTCGAACTTCGCGACGAACGGCCTCCACGCCGAGCCCTATCTGATCGCTCGCATCATCGATGCCAGAGGGGAGGTCGTGTACGAGCGTCAGGTCGAACACACCCAGGTGGCTGCTCCCGAGATCTTCGCCGCCGCCCGCGAGCCCCTGCTGCGGGTCCCGACTTCTTCGGGGACGGCGCCCAGGGCGAACATCGGTGTCGCCCAGGGAGGCAAGACCGGGACACACCAGAACTACACGGACGCCTTCTACGTCGGATTCACCCCGGAGTTCTCGACGGCCGTGTGGACCGGGTACCCGACCGCCCAGATCCCGCTCGAGAACGTCACGATCAACGGGCAGTTCTACAGCCGGGTCTTCGGTGGATCGGTGCCGGCTCCCATCTGGAGCGAGTTCATGAGCCGACTGGTCGAAGGCCGCGAGCCGACCGAGTTCCCGCAGGTCGACCGCACCCTCCTCGAGCCGTTCTTCCAGGTTCCGACCACCGTGGTCCCCTCGGTCATCGGCCTGCAGCGAGACGCCGCGTTCGAGCTGGCGAGAAGTCGCAGCCTGGTTCCGTGGGAGGTTCCGGTCCCCTCGCTGGAACCGGCGGGCACCGTGACCGGTCAGAGCGAGTTCCCGGGTACGGAGGTTCCAGCCGGGTCGACCCTCTACATGAACGTCTCGACCGGTGAGATCCCGCAGAGCGTGATGCCGGACCTCTTCGGACGCACCTACGACGAGGCGGTCGAGATCTTCCGGCAGATCGAGCAGCAGTCAGGCGTGCGGGTCACCCTCGTTCAGACGAGCCAACCGGGCAACCCGGCGAACGTCGGGCGTATCGTCAGCAGCAGTCCCCCGCCGGGGACTCTCATCGACTACGGCGACCTGATCACCGTCTTCGTCGGCTCCTGACGCACAGTCACCGATCCACGAGTTCGCCGACGCTCACCGCCCCCCTCGGCCCGAGGGGGACAGACACGTACCCCAGGGGTTTTCTCCCCCCAGGAGCGAAGCGACATTGAGGGGAGCAGCCTCGCCGCCAGGCGAGGCAAGGGGGGCCATCCCAGAACTGGTTCACGAGTTCGCTCCGCTCACCACCCCCCTCGGCC
>DATHWB010000019.1:0-6924 GCA_035460965.1 Acidimicrobiia bacterium | reverse complement strand
ACCGCGTTGGGGCCGTACCAGATGATGTCGGCCGTCACCTGCTTGGCGTTGCCGTTGCCTAGGAAGTCGGCTCCGCTGTTCGGGTGCACGACGATGATGTCGACGAGGGCGATCACCTTGACGTGTGAGTTGACGCCGTTGGGCCACGCAGAGGCCGGAGAGCCGATGTCCCAGTTGTCGTCGTCGTCGACCACCGGTACGAGGGAGCGTCGGGGAGAGTCGCACTTCGCCACGACTCCGTCGTGCCAGTAGTGGCTGGCGGTGTCGGCTGCGCTCCACGGTCCGTAGATGCTGGTCTCCCACCATGGCGGCGGCGTGGCTCCGAAGACGCCGTACAGACTCACCGGGCCGCCTCCACCGATCACCTGGGCCGGCGTGTCGCAGTTCAGGATCTCGCCCGCCTCGACGAAGGTGCAGGTGGCGTTCGGGTCGTTCTTGAACCGATCGACGAAGCCCGTGCCGAGGGGCCCGGCCATCTGTCCGGTCTTGGTGGAGATGAGGTTGCAGTCCGCACCATTGCCGACCAGGTCGCAATCCGTGGCGACGAGACCGCTGTCCGGATCGGCGGTTCCGGCATGGCCGTGATGTTTCGACAGGGACTTCTGGATCCCGTTGGCGATGTTGTCGGCGAAGGTGTTGGCTCCGTTGCCGCCGATCGCCAGACCGCCACAGTTGCCGCTGTTGGAGCCGCACGGATTCGGGTTGAAGATCCCGCCGTCGAACCCGCCGGGGACGATCCCGATCGGGAGCGCCCCCGCGCCGTTCTGGGAGAAGGTGCGCTCGCAGATCGCCTCCTGGACGATGTTCACCGTGTTGGCGCCCAAGGCCCGGGCAAAGGTCGTGTCGGCGACGTCGGTGACGACGACGCGCATCCTGTTCGGGTCCGCCTCGTACGAGGCCTCGAAGAACACCTGGTTGGTCCCGTCCGTGATCGTGCCTGTGGTTGCCCCGAGCATGGTCAGTGTCTCGCCCGACATGGCGGGCCAGTTCTGGCGGGTGAATGCCGCCGCCATGGCGATACGGTCGGAGTCGGTGTCTTCCCTCACTCCTGCCAGGCAACTGAGATCGGCGGTCTTCTGATCGTTGCGGGCATCGCCGTAGAACATCGACGTGTCGACGGCCAGTGCGGCGGCGCCGAAGAGAAACACGAGCGCCCCGGCCACGAGGATGGCGGTTGCGCCACGCTCCGAATCGAAGAGTGCTCTCATGATTCGTATCTCGCGATCGCCTGACTCGCGAAGTCCAGGTCGAGGCTGAAGAAGATGAAGTCGAGTCGGTAGTCCTCGAAGACGATGTTGACGACCACCTGGTCGGCCGGTGCCGCCACCACGCGATCCGTTCCGTCGACGTTGCAGCCGTCGTCGTCCTTCTCCACGAGTTCGATGCAGCCGATGGTGATCGACGACGGGGGAATCGCCGACGCCGCCAGCTCTCCCTCGATCACTGCCTGAATGGCGCCGGCCGAACCGCCGTCCCACGGATCGACGGTCGCTCCGAACCGGGCCCCTTCGCGAACGGCGTGGTCCATCGTGTTCTTGACGTTGTAGGCACGTGCCACGGACCAGATGCCGAAGAGAAGCAGGATGAGCAGAGGTGCGACGAGTGCCATCTCGATGATGGCCGCCCCTCTCTCATTGCGGGGCGCACCGCGCTGAGTGGTCGTCAGAATTGACATTGTCGAATCTCCCATGTCCCCGTCCGTTACCGAATCCCGATTCAGGAACAGCAGGTGAGTGGGGCCGATTCTTCAACGGTCACGGGGTGAAGCCCCCGAGTGTCGGCGCGACGACACGTCGAGGTGTCTGTCATCCGAGGTGCCCGCATGATGCCCGATCCCAGCCTCTTGTTGCCCTGATCCCACCGTCCGTGCCCACGGAGGGTGGTCGAGGCTCAGTATGACGCCGGAGGAGTCCGGCTCCATGAGTCCGGAGACCCATGTTCCTTCCCGGACGATCGGAGCCGGAGCGATCGACCCGGGCCTCAGCCCTGCTGGCTGACCAGTCGGCGGTTCTTGAACTTCGCCTTGATGTAGTCGCGGTTCATCATCGCGATGAAGTCGATCGAGATGGACTTGGGACAGGCCGATTCGCACTCGCCGTGGTTCGTGCACGAGCCGAAGTACTGCTCCATCGTGTCCACCATCGCCGTCGCCCGCTGCCACCGCTCCGCCTGGCCCTGCGGGAGCAGGTTGAGGTGGGCGACCTTGGCGGCGGTGAACAGGTTCGCCGCCCCGTTCGGACAGGCGGCGATGCAGGCACCGCACCCGATGCAGGCGGCCGCGTTGAAGGCCGTGTCCGAGACTTCCTTCGGAACGGGGATCTCGTTGGCGTCGGGGGCGGATCCGGTCGGGATCGAGATGAAGCCGCCGGCGGTGATGATGGCGTCCATCGCCTCCCGGTCGACCATCAGGTCCTTCATGATCGGGAAGGCCGTCGCCCGGAACGGCTCGACGACGATCGTGTCCCCATCGGAGAACTTGCGCATGTGCAGCTGACAGGTGGCGGTGCCCAGTTCGGGGCCGTGGGCCTGGCCATCGATCATCAGCGAGCAGGTACCGCAGATCCCCTCGCGGCAGTCCGAGTCGAAGACGATCGGTTCCTCGTCTTGGCGGGTCAGGCGCTCGTTGAGGACGTCCAACATCTCCAGGAACGACATGTCCGGCTCGATGTCGTCCACCATGTAGGTCTCGAACCCGCCACGGGCGTCCGGACCCGCCTGCCGCCAGATCTGAAGGACGAGGTTCACTTGTAGCTCCTGGTGGTCGGTGTCACGTTCTCGAACTCGAGCGGCTCCTTGTGGAGGGCGGGTTCGCCCGGTGCTCCGGTCCACTCCCAGGCGGACACGAACGAGAACTCGTCGTCCCGGCGTAGTGCTTCCCCTTCGGGGGTCTGGTGCTCCTCGCGGAAGTGGCCGCCGCAGGACTCCTCGCGGTGGAGGGCGTCTCTCGTGATGAGCATGGCGAGTTGGAAGAAGTCGTCGACCCGACCGACCTTCTCGAGGATCTGGTTGACCGAGTCCCCGGTACCCAACACCTTCACGTCCGCCTGGAACTCGTCGTAGAGAGCGGGGATCTCGGACAGCGCCTTCTGCAGGCCGGTCTCCTCCCGGCTCATGCCGACGTAGTCCCACACGATCTTGCCGAGCTGGCGATGGAAGTCATCCACGGTCCGGGTGCCACGTTTGGCGAGGAATCCGCCCACCCGCTCCTCGACCTCGGTGTGGGTCTCCACGAAGGCCGGGTCGTCGGTGGGGACCAGCGGCTCGTTGAGGAAGTCGGCCAGGTAACCGCCGATGGTGGCGGGCAGGACGAAGTAGCCGTCGGCCAGCCCCTGCATGAGTGCCGAGGCTCCCAGCCGGTTGGCGCCGTGGTCCGAGAAGTTGGCCTCGCCGATGGCGAACAGGCCTGGAATGGTGGTCATCAGGTCGTAGTCGACCCACAGTCCGCCCATCGTGTAGTGCACGGCCGGGTAGATCCGCATCGGCTGCCGGTAGGGGTTCTCGTCGGTGATCCGCTCGTACATCTCGAACAGGTTCCCGTACCGCTCCTCGATGGCGGGTTGGCCGAGGCGTCCGATGGCGGAGGCGAAGTCCAGGTAGACCCCGTTCTTGAGCGGACCGACCCCGCGGCCGGCGTCGACCTGCGTCTTGGCGTTGCGACTCGCCACGTCGCGAGGCACCAGGTTTCCGAAAGCCGGGTAGATGCGCTCCAGGTAGTAGTCACGGTCAGATTCGGGGATCTCGTCGGCGGGTCGGGTCTCGTCGGGATCCTTCGGCACCCAGATCCGGCCGTCGTTGCGAAGCGACTCGGACATGAGCGTGAGCTTGGACTGGAAGTCGTCCGAGGCCGGGATGCAGGTGGGGTGGATCTGGGTGAAGCACGGGTTGGCGAACAGCGCCCCCTTGCGGTGTGCCCGCCAGATCGCCGTGACGTTGCAGTTCATGGCGTTGGTCGACAGGTAGTAGACGTTGGAGTAGCCGCCGGTGGCGAGGACCACGGCATGCCCCGACCACGACTGGATCTCGCCGGTGCCGAGGTGACGGGTGGTGATGCCGACGGCCCGTCCGTCCTTCACGACCAGGTCGAGCATCTCCATCTTGGTGTGGAGCGTCACCCGCCCCGAGGCCACCTCCTTCATGAGGGCCGAGTAGGCGCCCAACAGGAGCTGCTGTCCGGTCTGACCACGGGCGTAGAAGGTGCGGGACACCTGGGCGCCCCCGAACGAGCGGTTGTCGAGCATCCCGCCGTACTCGCGGGCGAACGGGACGCCCTGGGCAGTGGCCTGGTCGATGATGTTCGACGAGACCTCGGCGAGGCGATACACGTTGGCCTCACGGCTGCGGTAGTCCCCGCCCTTGATCGTGTCGTAGAACAGCCGGAACACCGAGTCGCCGTCGTTGCGGTAGTTCTTGGCGGCGTTGATGCCGCCCTGGGCGGCGATCGAGTGGGCCCGACGGGGGGAATCGTGGAACGTGAAGACCTCGACGTTGTAGCCCAGCTCGGACAGCGTGGCCGCTGCCGAAGCGCCGGCCAGACCGGTGCCGACGACGAGCACTTTGTACTTCCGCTTGTTCGCCGGGTTGACGAGCTTCGTGTCGAACTTGTGCTTGGTCCACTTCTCGGCGAGCGGGCCGGCGGGGACTTTCGGGTCGAGTGTGATGGTCATGCTCGGGCTCTCCTCAGCTCACGATCCCGGTGAGCACTGCGATCGGGAAGCTGACGTTGGGGATCACGATGATGGCTGTGAACGCGATGGCGAAGTACCGGCGCCACGGGTTGAAGCGCGGGTTGTTCACGCCGAGGCTCTGGAAGAGCGACCAGACGCCGTGGTAGAGGTGGAGTCCCAGGGCGAGGTTGGCGGTGATGTAGAGGATCGACACCGGCACCCGGCTGAAGCTGGCGACGAAGTTGTCGTACACCGTCCCGTGCTCCCACCCCTGCGGGGCGAAGGGCGTGATGCCCCAGGTGAAGTCGGCCAGGTGCCAGGCGATGAAGATCAGCACCAGCACACCGCTGAACCGCATCGTGCGACTGGCGTAGTTGGCGACCAGGTACTCGCGCGGTCCCTGATACCCGACCTGACGTGCCTTCCGGTTCATCACCGTCAGGCTGTAGGCGGCGTGGACGTGGAGGACCAGGGCGACGATCAGGCCGACCCGGAGGATCCACAGCACCCAGTAGTGGGGCATGATCGGGAACAGCAACTCGCGCAACGCCCGTCCGTACAGGTCTATCTCGTAGGCACCGAACTCGGGCAGGAAACCGATGTAGATCTTGAGGTTTCCGACCATGTGGGCGAACAGGTAGCCGAGCCAGATGATCCCGGTGACCGCCATCACCCACTTCTTGCCGATGGCGGAGCGATAGAACTCGACGGGCCAGGGAACCCGGCGCCTCTCCGACCCTGTGGTCACTGCCACTTCCAACCTCGTGATCGACGACTTCGTCCGATTATGCCGAATCAGAACGAAACCTCCATTTCTTCAATCGTTCATTGGTCCCCTTGACGGCGCGCGCGCCGTGTGTCATGCTCACACTGGTGTAATTACAACGATGTGAGGGGGACCCCCGCATGCAGAGCAAACTCATCGAGGCGCTGGCGGTGGTCGAGCTCTCGTGGCAGGACTACGCCAACTGCAGAGGTGCGGATGCGGACCTGTTCTTCCCCGAGCGGGGGGCGTCCACTCGCCGAGCGAAGGGCATCTGCGGAGCGTGCGAGGTTCAGGCCGACTGTCTCGAATACGCCATCGTGAACGGTGAGAAGTTCGGGATCTGGGGTGGGATGTCGGAGCGCGAGCGTCGCCGCGTCCGGCGCGAGCGCATGGTCGCCGCCCGCCGCGCTTCCTGACCTGCCCGCGGGCGATGCCCGTACACTGATCGCCAGATCGAAGAGGGAGAACCCCGTGGAATTGGGCTTGCCACTCATCCTGGTCGCCGTCGCACTGTTCATCGTCGGACTGGTGTTGAGGCGGGTGCGACCCGACAAGGAAGCCGTCCTCAAGGGCGAGGAGGTGCCGGCTCGACCCTCGATGTTCGGTGGCCGCCGGGCCAGCAAGGCGGTGATCGAACCCGAGGCGTCATTCGCTCCGCCCCGACCCGCAGTGTCCGACTTCTCCATCGAGGACGGGATCGCCAAGGTCACCTTCGACGTGCCGATGGCGGGCGAAGCGGACGAGGTGCTGCGGGACGTGCTCCTGTCCGAGGCCGTCGAAGTCGTACGGGAGCGGCGCCACACGGCCGGTGCGAACTTCACGGACATCGCCGTCTATGCCGGTAACCCTGTGCGCGAGATCGTGAGTCGCACCTTCCCGGACGGTGTCCTCCCCGAGCAATCCGGTCCGTCACTGCTCAACCTGAGTGCGATCGCCATGGACCCGTTGGAAGTGCTCGTCAGCTCCGGTCCCAAGGACCTCGACCTGCCGAGTCGCACGTCCGGCGACAAGGTCGGTCCGATCGGGCGAGAGATCCGGGTTCCCAAGGCCGTCGACACGGGGTTGCGCGCCCAGGGCATCGATCCCGCCACCATGACCGCCGCCCAGCTCATCACCGGCATGCTGTCGCTGGTCGGCTACCAGGTCACGCCCGGTGTGGCGGACAACACGTGGTTCGCCCAGAAGGGTGGCGAGCGCACCTTCATCCGCGAGGACCCACTCACCGAGGACGGTTACCCCGAGGTGGAGGACGGAGCGATCCAGCGTTTCCTCTTCGAGTTCCAGTCGGCCGGCACCGACCGCGGGCTGTTCGTCTCCGACAAGTACGCCCCCTTCGGCATCTACGAGAAGGAAGCCCGCGAACCCCGCATCCGGTTCCTGACCCGCGAACGCCTCCAGAAGTTCGTCGACGGCCTGGCGCTGTAATAGACGACCCCCCTCGGCGTCGCCTTCGGCTCCGCCACTCCCCCCATCTGGTCTGTCCCCCTCGGCCGG
>DATHWB010000018.1:0-4427 GCA_035460965.1 Acidimicrobiia bacterium | reverse complement strand
CGGCTGCCCTCGATCTGGTGGGCGCCGACTTCGTCCGCGAGGTAGAGCCCGGCGAGATGGTCGTCATCGACAGCACCGGGCTGCGGTCGTTCCATCCGTTCGAGAAGCGGCCGGCCGGACTCTGCATCTTCGAGTTCGTGTACTTCGCCCGCCCAGACTCCCAGCTCTACGGCCGCAACGTCTTCTCTGCCCGGCAGCAGATGGGAAGGCAGCTGGCGGAGGAACATCCGGTGGCGGCCGACGTGGTGGTACCGGTGCCGGAGTCCGGAATCCCGGCCGCCCAGGGGTTCTCCGAGGTCTCACGGATCCCCTACGCCGACGGTCTCGTGAAGAACCGCTACGTGGGCAGGACCTTCATCGAGCCTTCACAAATGCTGCGAGACCGCGGCATCAGGCTCAAGCTCAACCCCATCCCCTCCACCTTCGCCGGAAGGCGGGTGATCCTGGTCGACGACTCGATCGTGCGCGGGTCCACCACCCGCCAGCTGGTGGACATGGTGCGACGGGCCGGCGCCACCGAAATCCACCTCCGGATCTCGTCTCCGCCGTATCGATGGCCCTGCTTCTACGGCATGGACACCTCGGACCAAAGCCGTCTGCTGGCGGCACAGATGACAGTCGAGGAGATCGCCGCGTATCTGGATGTCGACTCGATCGGTTATCTGTCGCTCGACGGTCTCGTCACCGGCACCGGAGCGCCCCGCGACGGATTCTGCACGGCGTGCCTCACCGGGGACTACCCGACCGACGTCTCAGACGCGGAAGGCAAGTTCGTCCGGGAACCTGCCGGTCGATGACCTCGTACCGCCGTGCGGGGGTCGATCTCGAGGGGGCGGACCGCCACGTCACCGCCATCTCGTCGATCGTGACCGGCACATGGTCCGACCGGGTGGTCGGAGACTTCGGCGGATTCGCCGCCGGAATCGAGTTGCCGGAGGGATACCGCCGGCCCGTCCTCATGCTGTCCACCGACGGAGTCGGGACGAAGCTGGCCCTGGCCGCCGCCACCGGTCGCTGGACCGGGGTCGGACACGATCTGGTGGCCATGTGTGTCGACGACCTGGCCGCCGCCGGTGCCAGACCGCTGGCTTTCGTCGACTACATGGCAGTGGGGGCACTCGAACCGACCCGGGACACCGCGATCGTCGAGTCGGTGGCGGCGGCGTGTCAGGCGGTCGGCGCCGCCCTGCTCGGCGGGGAGACCGCCGAGCACCCCGGTGTGATGCGACCTGACGAGGTCGACCTCGCCGGCGCCGCCCTCGGAGTGGTCGAACGAGGCGACCAGATCGACGGAGCCGGGGTGCGTCCCGGCGACTCGATCATCGCGTTCCCGTCGCCCAACCTGCGCTCGAACGGCTTCTCACTGGTGCGGCAGGTGTTCGCCGGGACCGACCTCGACCAGACCTGCCCCGGGGAGGATGCGTCGCTCGGCGAGGTCCTGCTCCGCCCGTCCGTCCTCTACACGCCCTGGGCACTCGCCGCCGTCGACGCCGGCGGCGTGCGGGGGGCCGCCCACATCACCGGTGGCGGGATCCCCGGCAACCTGCCGCGCACGCTGCCGGCTGGATGCGGCGCCGAACTCGACCCTGCCAGCTGGACGATCCCCAACGTGTTCAGGGTCATCTCCGACCGAGGCGGAGTGGGATGGGACGACATGGCGACGACGTTCAACCTCGGCATCGGCTTCTGCCTGGTGGTCGCCCCGGACTCGATCGAGGCGGTCCTCTCCTCCACCGAGGCGGTCGACAGCCGGGTCATCGGAACGGTCGTCGAGGGTGGCGGGATCCGCTTTCGGCGTCCTCTCGGCTGACTGCGCCCGAACCGTGTGCCCCGGGTCTGGCAGAATGAACGCCATGTTCGTGCCAACCCCGTGCCGAGACCGAAAGGCGCTCTTCGCTGCTCCGTAGGGATGATGCCCGTCCGCGCCACCCCGACCTGAAGGAGCACACCATGCACGACCTCGTCGCACGACACGAAGACCTCATCGCCCCGGTCATCGCGTTCGACACCGATCTGGTGATCGAGCGCGCCCAGGGCCTCTGGATCCACGACGCCGCCGGCCACCGCTGGGCCGACTTCGCGTGCGGCACCGCCGTCACCAACCTCGGACACAACCACCCGGCCGTCGTCGCCGCCGCCCACGCCCAGATCGACAAGGTGATGCACTCCGGCTGCGTGTTCCGGTACGAGTCGATCGTGGAGGCAGCCGCTCGCTTGCGCGACATCACCCCTGCGCCGATCGAGAAGTTCGGGTTCGCCAATTCGGGTGCGGAGGCGGTCGAAGCCGCGATCAAACTCGCCCGGAAGATGACCGGCCGTCAGTCCGTCATCGCCTTCCGGGGCGGGTTCCACGGCAGGACGATGGGCTCGGTCGCCTACACGACCTCGAACGCCAAGTACCGGGACGGGTACCACCCGATCCTCGGTTCGACGTTCATCAGCCCCTTCCCCCACCCCTACCGATGGGGGATGAGTGAGGACGATGCGGTTGCGCACTCCCTCAACGAACTGGACATGCTCTTCCGGCACGAGGTCGCCCCCCACAACGTGGCGGCCCTGTTGATCGAACCGGTCCAGGGAGAGGGCGGCTACTACCCGGCACCGGTCGCCTTCCTCTCCAGGCTTCGGGAGCTCTGCGACGAACACGGCATCCTGCTGGTGTTCGACGAGGTTCAGACCGGCTTCGGGCGCACCGCCGAGTGGTTCGCCTCCGACCACTACCCGATCGACCCCGACGTGATCGCCATGGGCAAGGGCATCGCCAACGGCCTGCCCCTCTCGGCCTACGGGGCGTCCGCGGAGCTCCTCGACGGATGGAAGGTCGGTTCCCACGGCACCACGTTCGGAGGGAACCCGGTGTCGTGCGCGGCGGCGGTCGCAGTCATGGACACGATGGGCGATCTCCTCCCGAATGCCCGAGCGGTGTCGACGCGGGCGTTCGAGCGTTTCGGGAAGCTGGCGGTCGATCACTCGACCATCGGTGACGTGCGCGGCCTCGGCCTGATGATCGGAGTCGAACTGGTCGCGGATAAGGGCTCGCGGGAACCGGATGCCGGCGCCTTCAAGCACATTCAGCGCTACTGCATCGAGCGGGAGCTCGTGGTGATCGAGTGCGGCCCGGCGGGCAACATCATCCGCTTCATCCCGCCGGTCATCACGACGATCGACGAACTGGACTGGGCGATCGACCTGATCGACGAGGCCCTATCCGACTACGAGAGCTGACCGATCGGAACCTCGGGCCCGCCACCGACGTCAGATGGACATGAAGACGCTCACCACGACGCTCACCGCCGTCGCGCTCCTGCTGGCGGCGTGCGGATCAGGCCAGCCAGGAAGCATGCCAACCGATTTCGACCCCGACGACGTGATCCTCACGGTCACCGACGAGGGCGGCTTCGCCCCCGTCGAGATGATCCTGGGGCGCCACCCCCGGTACGTGCTGCAGGCGGACGGTCGTCTGTACGCCCCCGGCGCGATCACGCTGATCTACCCGGGGCCGATGTTGATGCCGGTGTTCGTCGGCAAGGTCTCCGAAGCCGACATGACGCGCATCCGCCAACTCATCGAGGAGTCGGGGCTTCCCGAGATCGACCGGGTGGACGACACGACGGCGACATCACATGTGGCCGACGCCACCACCACCGTCATCACCTACTTCGACGGGTCGGACGAGCACACGCTGTCCGTGTACGCGTTGGGGATCGCCGCCGAGCGCTCCGACATGGCAGCCGCGGCCGCGGAGCTGGTGGAGGCGCTCGATCGCGCCTCGGCGAATCTGACCGAGCTGGAGGAGTACCGGCCCACCAGGGTGGAGATCCGGACCGGAGCCGGGCTGTCGCTACCGGATCCCGAGTTCCGCAACGTGCAGCCCTGGCCGCTTGCCGTCGGCCCCGACGAACTGCCTGAGACGGAGTTCGGCTGGCGCTGCGTCGTGGTCGAAGGCCCTCCGGCCCGCGACCTGCTGGAGCTCTTCGGCACCGCCAACCAGGCCACCGTCTGGGATCACGACGGCACCGAGGTCCCGCTCCTCGCCCGGGGCCTCATGCCCGGCGAACCCGGCTGCGCCTGAGAGGGGCTCGCGTACCCTGGGTTCGCCACCACAACCAGTGTGTTGGCCGGCCCACGGTTCAGCCCTGCTCCCGAACCGTGGGTGGGGGAACACAACCAGTGTGTTGGCGAACCCAGGGTTCGCCAACACACGTTCACGCGGTCGGGGGGTGGAGGCGGGAGGCCCAGGCTTGGGTGAAGCGGTCGAGGATCATCGCCATCAACCCGATCGCCAGGCCGACCTCGAAGCCGAGGCCGTACTCGTTCCGGGTGAGCGCCCGCACCGTCTCGAAGCCGAGCGCCCCGCCGCCCACCAGCCCCGAGATGATGACCATCGCCAGCACCATCATGATCACCTGGTTGACCCCGGCCATGAT
>DATHWB010000017.1:0-3187 GCA_035460965.1 Acidimicrobiia bacterium | reverse complement strand
CGCCGGCGCCGGTTTGCTTCCTCTAGGCACCTCGCCGCGATCAGGCGATCCCGACCAGGCGCCGCGGGGAGGGATTTGCGCTACTCGAGGTAGCCGAGGCCGCGGAGGTGCTCCTCCATCTCGTCGGCCTCGGTGTCGGTGACGTTCGACTCCTCGGGTCCGGTCATGCCGGGGATCGTCACCTTCGACTCCTCACCGCGCGTCACCTTGGCCTCCAACCCCACGACCTCGTGCAGGATGCGGCCGGTGTGTTCGATCGAGGCCGGCGCGCCGAGCGCGGCCAAGATCGTCGGGGCCATGTCCACCAGCAGCGGTTGCTGCTCGAACGGCCGCACGGCCGGCCCGGCCGCCACGATCACGCCGTCGATGCGGTGGTCGCCCGAGATCCAGTCTGCCTTCTCGATGGCCGACTTGGCGTGGGTGAGCGAATACTGCTCGGCCGGCTCCATCAGGATGTCGGGCGCAGTCTCGGCGTGGCGACCCTTGAAGACCTCCTCGCGCCGGTAGATCGCCTTGACGGGTTTCTTCCCGGTGGCCGGGTCGGTGAACGAGCTGAGCGCGTCCATGACCCGATCGCGCACCTTCTCGAAGTCGGCCGGGTCGACGATGCCGTCGGGCTCGCGCCCCGCCAGGTTGATCGACACGCCCTCGCCGGTCGAGCGGATCGTGGTGAAGGCTTTCGTCTTGGACCAGTTCACCGACTGCGGGAGCGAGACCTTGCCGTGCAGGCCGAGGAAGTCGTAGGCCTTGCGCGCGATCTTACGCACCGGCCCCCACTGCATCGGCCCGAAGACTACGTTCGACGCGCTGAACTCCAGGAAGCCGAGCCGCTTCAGCAGGTGGTCCATGTGGACCGTGCGCGTGACCGACTGGAACCCGTGGTCGGAGATGAACAGGATCAGGTCGTCCGAGCGTGTGCGGGAGACGAACGAGCCGATCGCGTCGTCGAGCTGCTTGTAGACGTCGCGGACCTTCATCCCGATCTGCGTCATGTCGTTCTTCGCGCAGTCGGGGTGGTCGGGCGCGACGTAGTTCGACAGGGCGTGCTGGGTCCGGTCCACCGAGACCCACACGCTCGCCATCAGGTCCCAGTCCGAGTTGTCCATCAGCCACTCGGTGGCGCGGATCCGCTTGCCCGTGATCTCGAGCGCCTCGTCCAGGTACGGCCCGGGCCGGTTCCGGAAGGTGGTCCAGGACATGCCGTTGATCACCCAGGGCACGCCGGCCTTCTCGAGCTCGTCGGGCAGGCCGGCCGGGTGCGAATACTGGCGCCCCTTCGGCAGGACCCCGCCGGCCAGGATCTTCCCCTCGATCTCGGGCGGCGGGAACATCAGGGGCACGTCGGCGTACACCCCCACCTTGCCGGCCGCCGAGAGGTCCTCGACGAACGTCCGCTCCTTGATCGAGCGGTAGGTGACCGGGTACTGCTTGTGGGTCCCCGGCACGGTCTCGAGGATGTCGTAGACCCCGTGGTCGGCCGGGTCCACCCCCGTCAGGAACGACGGCCACGCCGCCCACGAGTGGGTCGGCACGGTGGACTTCAGCACCCCCCGCTGCCCTCGGTCGATGAGGGCCTGGAGGTTCGGCAGGTCACCCCGCTCCAGCAGCGGGTCCAGGATGCGCCAGTCGGCGCCGTCCCATCCGATCAGCAGTACTCGTGGCATGCGAATCCCGATCCGTCCGACGAGTTGACCGCGTGAGTCTACCCAAGAGGCAGGTACGGAACGGCCGGGGACTAAACGGCATCAGCCAAAGGCTCAATGCTCTCTGGTCGAACCGAGGATGCGCTTATGACATCTCCAATTCGAGGGCCTGTCTGTTCGTGATGAACCTGTGACAGTCGCCACTGAACGAACGCCGCTGTGGACCTTATGATTACGAACTCAGCCCCCTCACGAAGCAACTCACTGACGGACGTCCCACGGGCGTCCGCCAATGTCCTCAGTGCGGCAAGCAGGTCCGGATGAAGGCGCAAAGAAACGACCTGCGGTACCCGCCGCGGCTCAACTGGGCGGCCAGACTCAGGCACGACCTCGCCTCGATGTTCGAAGGCCTCGTCCCGACGAGCCGACTCAGAACGTCGACGCACTTCACTCATCCCTGAATCCCTCTCGCCCGTTTCCACTCCCGAATCTCCTCTGGTTCGGCAGGCCAGCCGGTGATGGGTCTGAGCCAGTCACCTCGCTTGAAGGACCAGTCAAGCAGCAACGTCCACATCTTGCCACCTCGATCCGGTCCCACGATGGCGATCTCGGCCGATACTAGCTTCATCGTGATCTCCACAGGTAGCTCGCTGAGTACCTCGTCGACCACCCGTTCGTTGATGCCCCCTGCGGAGGCAGTGCGCCAGGTTTCCATCGGGGTCCTCTTCGTCATCCCAATCGATCGCCTCGAAGTCCCAGATGTTCACCCAGTGCTCCCCGGGCGGGGCCGCTAGGCGTCAGCTTCCGGCGACTCGTCAGGGGTCGCGTCAGGAGGTTGGGAGGCCAGTGGACCCACGACCTGGATCGCTCGGAACGGATATCTCTTCAGTTCGGTCCCGTCGACCTCGAGCTTGAACGCGTAGTCCCCTGGACGCTCGAACGACAACCCGTTCACATTGATAGTGAGAGGGAGAACCGTCGGATCGCCGACCCGCATGTGAGGCTCGGATCCAACGCGGAACCCTCCTTCCACCTTCAAACCCAGGGCTCTTCCATCCGCATCCTCAAGGGTCAGTTCGATCTTGTGGTCCTGGTGGTAGGCCCTATACGGCACCCGAAGAACGGCGACCAACGACATCGCGGGAAGGACGTGAGGGAACGAGGGGAACCGGAGCATGTCCCAGAACGCCCCGTTCGCATACACCTTCCCGTCAATTGCCGCTGCGTGATCAGCAGGGAAGAACCCCACTACCTCAAAGTCTGTCGAATCTGTCATACACCCAGGTTAGCAGACGTAATACGAGCCGGTCAATGCCTTCGCGCCTAGACTCCAGGTTCATGTCGGACGTTGTCGCCGGGCTGCGGTTCGCACCCAACGACCTGGGGTTCATTGCCGACCCCTACCCGGTCTACGCCCACCTCCGGGAGCACGCCCCGGTGCTGTACGACGAGGCGACGGACCACTACCTGGTCGCGCGGTACGAGGACGTGAACGCGCTGCTGCGGGATCGGCGGTTCGGGCGGACGTACCTGCACGAGGCCAC
>DATHWB010000016.1:0-10589 GCA_035460965.1 Acidimicrobiia bacterium | reverse complement strand
CCCGGCTTGCTCGCCAACATCGGCATGCAGACCGCCGCCGGCGAATCGGCGTACCCGGTCATGGCCGGGATGAGGTGGATCAAGAGCTACGACGCCATGCTGGCGAGCCCGCTGGATGCCTCGGACATCGTGCTCGGGCATTTCACGTGGGTGTCCGCCCGGATCGCTCAGGTCGCCGTCGTCTTCGCGGTGGTGGCGATCTGGCTCGCCGACCTCGACCCGATGCGGGCGCTCGCCGCCAGCGGCGCCGCTCTCCTCACCGGGATGGCGTTCATCGGACCCGTCACGTCGTACACCGCCAAGTTCAACAACGACACGTCGCTGGCGAATCTCTTCCGCTACGGGGTGGTCCCCCTCTTCCTGTTCTCCGGGGTGTTCTTCCCCATCAGCCAATTGCCGGGATTCATGCAACCGCTCGCCTGGCTGACGCCGCTGTGGCACGGGGTGGAGCTGACCCGCTGGTTGGCGCTGGGGCTGGACACGGCCTTCGTCCCGCTCGTGCACGTTGGCTACCTGGTGGCCTTCGGCGCCGCCGGCATGGTGCTGGCCGTGCGACTGTTCGAGATGAGGCTGGTCAAGTGAGTTCCCCCACCCTCGCCCAACGGACCATCCCGGTCTCGGCCTACGCCGGGTTGCGAGCGCACCGGGTGCTGGAACGGAACGTGCTGGTGTATCGCCGGATCTGGAAGGTGTTCGTCTCCGGGTTCGCCGAGCCCGTCTTCTACCTGCTGGCGATCGGCGTGGGGGTCGGTGCCCTCGTGGGAGACATCACACTGCCCGACGGCCAGTTGGTGTCGTATACCGCATTCGTCGCACCCGCCCTGCTCGGCGCCTCCGCGATGAACGGAGCGATCTACGAGTCGACGTTCAACATCTTCTTCAAGCTCAAGTACGGGAAGATCTACGACGCCATGCTCGCCACACCGTTGCGACCGGTGGACATCGCGGTGGGCGAGATCTCGTGGTCGCTGATCCGCGGTGGCGCCTACGCAGTCGGGTTCATCGTCGTGATGCTCGGGTTCGGTCTGGTGGAGTCGTGGTGGGCGGTGCTGGCAGTACCGGCGGCGCTGCTGATCGGACTCGCATTCGGGTCGGTGGGAATGGCTGCGACTTCCTTCATGCGGAGCTGGCAGGACTTCGACATGGTGCAGTTGGTCTCGTTGCCGCTGTTCCTGTTCTCGGCGACGTTCTATCCGCTCGACGTCTACCCACCGGTGATCCAGCAGTTCACCCGCATCTCGCCGCTGTACCACGGGGTGGAACTGATCCGCGGCCTCACCATCGGGGTGCTGGACTGGACGATGATCGGCCACACCGCCTTCCTGCTCGCGATGGCCGCCATCGGCATGACGATCGCCGCCCGCCGCCTCGAAAAACTCCTCCTGACCTGACCGCAAACCCAGGGTTCAGGACCACCTATCCGGTGGTTTTCTCGTCGCGGTTCGCAGCGTCCCGCTGACTGCCCCCGAACTCGTGCGCGAAAACCCGCGTATAGGTGGTCCCAAACCCAGGGTTTCGGGTGGGCCGATACGATGCGGGGGGTGGAGTCGTTGACGATGGGGCGCAGGATCGAGGGTTATGCGTGGATGACGCTGACCAGGATCTTCGACGACACCATGGTGGCGATGTGGAAGTCGGGCCGCGGACTCGGCGGCGCGTTCAGCCAGCGAGGGCACGAGGCGATCTCCGTGGCGGCCGGCATGGCGTTGGGACCCGAGGACGTCGTCGCCCCGATGCACCGTGACCTCGGGACCTACCTGGTGCGCGGCATGGCGCCGGAGCGCATCTTCGGCAACCTCCTCGGCCGGACTACCGGACCCACCCGCGGCCGCGACGCCAACCTGCACGGCATGGGGGACCTCGACCTCGGCATCATCGGGTTCGTCAGCCACATACCGCAGGCCCTGCCGACGACCCTGGGCGCGGCGATGTCGTTCAAGCTGCGCGGCGAGCCCCGGGTTGCCCTCACCACGGTGGGCGACGGCGGGTTCACCTCCGGGGGCACCTACGAGACGCTCAACATGGCCTCGCTCTACCAGGCACCGTTCGTGCTGATCGTCCAGGACAACAAGTACGCCTACTCCACTCCGCTGGAACAGCAGATGCGCTCACCTCGGTTCGCCGACAAGGCGGCAGCCCTCGACATCCCGGCGACCAGGGTCGACGGCAACGATTTCGAGGCCGTGTACGGGGCCGTGTCAGAGGCGATCGAACGGGCGCGAAACGGCGGCGGACCGGGTGTGATCGAAGCGGACACCATGCGCATGCTCGGCCATGCCATCCACGACGGTGCCGAGTACGTCCCGCCCGAGCTGTTGGCGTCGTGGGAACGCCGGGATCCGGTGGCTGCGATGCGGCGCACACTGCTCGACACGGGCGAGGTCACACCGGACCAGCTCGAGGCGATCGACCGCACCGCCCAGGAGAAGATCCAGCAAGCGGTGGCCGCGGCCCTGGCGGCCCCGATGCCGGACCCGGCCACCCTGCATGACGGTGTGTACGCATGAGCGAGAACTTCGGGTTCAGCGAGGTCGAGGCGAGTGAGGGCCGCTCCCTCACGTACCTCGAGGCCATCAGCGAGGCCATCGCACATGAGATGGAGCGCGACCCCGACGTGCTCGTGATGGGCGAGGACGTGGGGGGCGAGTTCGGTGGGGCTTTCAAGGTGACGAAAGGCCTGGCGGCCCGCTTCGGCGACGATCGCGTGCTCAACACGCCCATCGCAGAACTCGGGTTCACCGGCATGGCGAACGGCATGGCACTGATGGGGATGCGTCCGATCGTGGAGATGCAGTTCGCCGACTTCATCTCCACCGCCTTCGACTCGATCGTCCAGTTCGCCGCCACCGCCCACTACCGCTGGGGGGGACGGGTGCCGTGGGTCATCCGCGCTCCGAGCGACGGCGGAATCCGCAGCGGCCCCTACCACTCGCAGAACCCCGAGGCGTGGTTCGTGCACACGCCCGGTCTGAAGGTCGTCGCTCCCTCGACTCCCGCCGACGCCAAGGGCCTGCTGACCGCCGCCGTCCGAGACGACAACCCGGTGATCTTCTTCGAGGCGAAGCCGCTCTACCGGTCGATCCGCGGTCACGTCCCGGAGGGCGAGCACCTGGTCCCCATCGGCCAGGCGGCAACGGTGCGTCAGGGCGACGACGTGACGGTCATCACGTACGGCTCGATGGTGCACGTCGCCATGCAGGCGGCTGACTCGGTCCCGGACGTCGGGGTGCGCATCCTCGACCTGCGGACGCTCAAGCCCCTGGACACCGAAGCGGTCCTGGAGGCTGCACGCGCCACCGGCAAGGTCCTCGTGCTGCACGCCGCCAATCGCAACGCAGGCGTCGGAGCGGAGGTTGCGGCGCTGATCGCGGAGGAGGCGTTCGAGTCCCTGGACGGACCGATCGTCCGCCTCGGTGGTGCCGACACGCCGGTTCCGTTCAGTCCACCCCTGGAAGACGCCTACCGACCATCGACCGCATCGGTGGCGGACGCCATCAAGACCCTCGCCGCCTATTGACTTCCGCCGGATCGCGCCTCCCGACAGGAGCCGTTTAGCCTGCCCGCCCATGGCTGGTTCGATCCTCGGTGCATCCGTCAAGCGCGTCGAAGACCCTCGATTCGTGACGGGCGCCGGGACCTACCTCGGCGATCTGCAGTTCGAGAATCAGGTCTGGATGTCGGTCGTGCGTTCCACCGTTCCCCATGCGGTCGTCACGTCGATCGACGTCGAGGCGGCGGCAGCCATGCCGGGCGTCGTCGCGATCTACACGGCCGAGGACTTCGCGGGGCTGACGATGCCGACCGACTACGGCGGTCACCCCGAGCCGATGCGAAGGCCGCTGATACCCGCCGACCGGGTGCGGTTCGTGGGAGACATCGTGGCGGTCGTGGTCGCCGAGTCCCCGAGCCAGGCCGCCGACGCCGCCGACGAGGTGTGGCCCGAGTACGACGAGTTGCCGGCGGTGGTCGACCCGGTCGCCTCGGCCGGGCCGGACGCCCCCCTCCTGTATCCGGGACACGGCTCCAACATCGCCAAGGAGCATCGCCTGGAGTCGCCGACCGACGATCCTGGCCCGGACGAGGTCGTCATCACCGCCACCATCCGCCACCAGCGGCTGGCGGCCATCCCGCTGGAGGCCAACTCGGCCGTGTCGATTCCTCGCGACGACGGTGGAGTGGACGTGTGGGCGGGTTCCCAGCAGGCGCACGGGCACCGCAACGTGATCTCCTCGTCACTCGGGATCGACCGCAATCTCGTCCACGTGAAGGTTCCGGACATGGGCGGTGGGTTCGGCGCCAAGATCGCGGTCTACCCGGAACAGGTCCTGACCGCCGCCATCGCCTCGAAGCTCGGGCGACCCGTCCGGTGGGAGGAGACGCGCCGGGAGAACATGCTGGTCATGAGCCACGGCCGCGCCCAGTCCCACGACATGACGCTGTACGCCTCGCGTGACGGGAAGGTGCGGCGAGTCGAGTGGGTGGTGACCCAGGACGCCGGCGCGTATCCCCAGTACGGGGCGGAGATCCCCTACTTCACGAAGCGCATGGCGGCGGGGCCGTACCTGATACCCGAGTTGGACTTCACGTCCCGATCCGCCGTCACGAACACCACGCCCACCCATGCCTATCGCGGGGCCGGTCGCCCCGAGGCGACGCTCACGCTGGAACGTCTCATGGACATGCTCGCCGCCGAGTTGGGAATCGACCCGGCCGAGGTTCGCCGCCGCAACTTCATTCCCCCCGACGCGTTCCCTCACGTCACAGCCGCGGGTGAACGCTACGACACCGGGCGATACGAGACAGCCCTGGACCTGGCACTCGACACCGTCGGATACGCCGCGGTTCGGGAAGAGCAGAGGGCGCGCCGCGATCGCGGCGACCGGCTCCAGATCGGAATCGGTCTGGGCAGCTACGTCGAGATCACCGCCCCGGGTGGGCGGAAGGACTGGGGGCGGGTGGTGGTCCATCCCGACGAGTCGGTCACGATCTACTCGGGGGCGTCGTCGCACGGGCACAGCCACGAGACGACGTTCGCCCAACTGGTGTCGCAGGTACTCAGGGTGCCGCTCGAGCAGATCAGCTTCGTCCAGGCCGACACCGACCGGATCAAGCGCGGTGGCGGCACGATGGGCTCCCGATCGATGCAGATGGCCGGGTCGGCTCTCAAGCGGGCCGGCGACACGGTGGTGGACAAGGCCAGGCAGATCGTGGCCAAGGCCGCCGAAGCGCGACTCGAGGACGTCGTCCAGTTCGAGGACGGTCGTATCGGGGTCACCGGTGTCCCGGACACCGGCCGTACCCTCGGCGAGATCGCCCGGCTGGCGACGGATCCGGTGAACCTCCCGGAGGGCATGCAGCCCGGCCTGGAGGCGGACGACCTGTGGGAGCAGGAGCATGCCACCGTCCCGTTCGGGACCCACGTGACGGTGGTCGAGGTCGACACCGAGACCGGTGACGTCTCGGTGCTGCGGCACGTGGCGTGCGACGATCCCGGGACCGTCTTCAGCCGCATGGTGGTCGACGGGCAGGTGCACGGGGGCGTGGCCCAGGGCATCGGCCAGGCGCTCTTCGAGCAGGTCCTGTACGACGAGACAGGCACGCCTCTCACCGTCAACCTCACGTCGTATCTGATCCCCACGGCGAGCGTGCTCCCCTCGATCGAGATAGACCGCACCACCACGCCCACCGAGGAGAACCCCCTGGGGGTCAAGGGAATCGGCGAGGCAGGCACCATCGGTTCGACCCCGGCCGTGGTGAACGCGGTGCTCGATGCCCTCGCCGCCCATGGGGTTCGTGACCTCGACATGCCGCTGACTCCCTCGAAGGTGTGGGGTGCGATCCAGAGTTCCCGGACTGCGAGCTGAGTGGTACCGGCTGCCCCACGGGTAGGCGCCGACTCCCATCGATAGGCTCCGCAGATGGATCGCCGACCCGAGACCCGCTACGCCCGGACCCCCGTCGGGCATGTGGCGTTCCAGGTCTTCGGCGAGGGCCCGATCGACGTGCTCTTCCTGACGTCCTGGCTGTCGAACGTGGACGCCATGTGGGACGACCCTCGCACCGCTGCCTACTTCTCGCGTCTCGGCCGCTTCGCCCGCGTCCTGATCTTCGACAAACGAGGCACCGGGGTGTCGGATCCGGTACCGCTCGACCGGCTACCACTCATCGAGGAGTGGATCGACGACGCCCTGGCGGCCCTCGACGAGGCCGGCATCGACCGTGTCTCGGTACTCGCCGACGGGGAGGGGGGACCGATGGCGCTGGTCCTCGCCGCCGCCAATCCGGATCGGGTGTCGTCCCTGGCGCTCGTCAACTCGTTCGCCCGCTGGCAGCGCGCCGACGACTACCCCATCGGGATGCCCGAAGAGACCAGGCAGCGGCTGCTGGACCGATGGGACCAGAACTGGGGCTTCACGCCTGAGATTCTCGGTCTGACAGCCCCGTCGCTGGCGCACGATCCGGTGTACCGAGCGTGGTACAACCGCTACCAGCGGCTGTGCATGCCGCCGGGTCCGGCGCAGACCATGTACCGCTGGGTGACCTCCCTCGACGTGCGCTCGGTCCTGCCCCACGTGCGCACCCCGACCCTGGTCGTGGGACGGGTCAAGGCGCGCCACCACCGGATCGAGTACTCGCGGTACCTCGCCGAGCACCTGCCCGACGCTCGCCTGGTCGAGCTGCCCGGAGCGGACTCCTATCCCTTCGTGGCCGGGGACTACGGACAGATCCTCGACGAGGTCGAGGAGTTCTTCACCGGTCACCGCGGGGCGTCCCGTCCCGCTCGTCAGCTGGCCACCGTGGTGCTCACCGACCTGGTGCGCAGCACGGATCATCTCAGCCAGGTCGGCGACGCCGCATGGGCAGACCTCATCCGACGCCACGACTCCGTGGTGCGGGAACTCCTCGGCCAATTCCGGGGTGAGGAGCTCGGCCACACCGGCGACGGCTTGCTGGCCGTCTTCGACGGTCCAACCCGCGCCGTCACGTTCGCGGCTCGCGCCGCCGAGCAGCTGGCGCACCTCGGATTGACGATGCGCGCCGGAGTGCACACAGGAGAGGTGGAGCGTGTGGACGGCGCCGCCCGCGGCTTGGCGGTGCACCTCGTCAGCCGCGTCATCGACCATGCCCCCGCCGGAGGGATCGCCGTCACGCGCACCGTGCGCGACCTGGTCCTCGGCTCGGGAATAGGGATGTCGGACCTCGGCCGGCACGAGCTTCGTGGTGTGCCCGACATCTGGGACCTGTTCGAGGTCACGTCGGTTCCGTGACGAGAGTTGGGTAGTCGTCACCCATGCCGGGAAGGGCCGGCCCGCGGCATGGTGACCGCATGAACATCGAACAGACCCTCACGGTGAGACCGGCCGGCGTCCGCGACGTCGCCACTCTCACGGATCTCGGAGCGAGGACGTTCCTGGAGACCTATGCCGACCAGATTCCGTTCGGCCCGCTGAGCGAGGTCATCGCCGAGACCTTCAACATCGAACGACAGCACGCGGAAGTCGCCGACCCCGACTGCATGGTGCTGATCGCCGAGGCGGGTGACCACGCCGCCGGTTACCTCGTCGCCCATCCGACCACGCCGCCGAATGGTCCCGCCGCGGCCACGATGTCGATTTCGCGGTTGTACGTCGACGCGCCGATCCATGGCCGAGGCGTGGGGTCCGCCCTCCTCGACTCGGCTCTGACCCTCGCCCGCCGCGACGGCCACGAGTATCTCTGGCTCACGGTCTGGGAGCACAACCTCCGAGCGCGGGACGCGTACGCCGCATGGGGATTCGAGGACCTGGGACCGATCCCGTTCCAGTTCGCCGGACTGCAGCAGACCGACCGCCTGATGGTCCGGTCCACGCTTCGTCGATCTGCTGCGGCCTGAGGATCGATCATGTTGCTCGACATCCTCTTCACGGCCGGTCTCGCCACCGTCTGCGTGTCGCTGTGGACCGTGCGCCTGGCGGTCACCGCACGCGGCAACCGGGGGTTGAGCGCCGTCATCGCAGGGATGGAGGCGATGCTCTTCGTGGTGGCCTTCGCCAAGATCCTGAACGGGCTCGACTCGGTGTTTCTGGTCGCGGCCTACGGGGCAGGAGTCGGCGGAGGAACACTGCTCGGCCTCGCCCTCGACGCCCGCCTCAACCCGCAACTCAGCCGGCTCGACGTGTTCGACCCCACCGGCGACGCCATCGAGGCCATCGAGGCGGCCGGATTCGCGGTCACGAAGTCGGAGGGGATCGGCACCACGGGGCGGGTCATCGTCGGGTCCGTGATCTCGCCCGACCTGTTGGTTGGCGCCCTGCTCGAGTCGATCGGCCACACGGAGTCCACCTGGACCGTTTCACCCGTCCGTCGGGCCACGGGCTCGCAGCAGGTCCGTGGCCGAGGCGGCATGCCGGTCGTGCCCGGCCCCACCCTCCCAGGGCACCGGTTGGTCCGCCCGACGCTCCGAAGCGGGGCGGTGGCACGCTTCGGACGACGGGTGAAGGCAGCTCGGCGCCCTTCCGAGTCTCAGCCGGCCGAGGCTCCCCACCGCACACATGCGGCGGCCCACGTGTAGCCGGTGCCCGCCGCGATCAGCAACACCAGGTCACCGTCGTTCAGGCTCCCTTCCCGTGCCGCCCGATCCATCCGACACCACGTGCGCACCCAGCACGAGGTTGCGCTCGACATCACCCTCGAACAGGGCTGCCACCGTCGCCGAAGTTGAAGATGAAGCGGAATTCGTGTCCGGCCGTGCGCCGAACATGAGACCTGATTCATCTACTGAGAACCGGGAGCGGCCGCGTGTCAAGCGATCGCCGCATACTGCCGTGAATTGCGTCGGTCGAAGTGGGGACCGACACTCCGGTCATGTCCGATGTGATCGTGATCGGTGGCGGGATCGCGGGTGTCTCCGCTGCAGCGGAACTCGCCCGGGCGGGTGCGGCGGTGACTCTGCTCGAAGCCGAGCGACAGCTCGCCTATCACACGACCGGCCGCTCAGCTGCGCTGTATCTGGAGAACTACGGCCACCCCACCGTGAGGGCACTGAGCCGGGCCAGCCGGCGGTACTTCCAGGACCCACCCGCCGGGTCGGTCGACGCTCCGCTCCTCTCCCCCCGTGGCGCACTCATGCTGGCCCCGCCCGGTCAGACCGAGTTGCTGCGATCCCAGATGGAGGAGGGACGCTCCCACGGGACCGACCTGCAGCAGCTGACACCGCAGGAAGCGTCGGAGCTCGTTCCGGTGCTGCGCCCCGAACTGATCTCCTTCGCGTCCTACGAGCCCGATGCAGCCGACATGGACGTGGCAGCGATCCACCAGTCGTTCGTACGAACGTTCCGGAAGCACGGTGGCGGGATCGTGACAGGGGCACGGGTGGTGGGACTGCGTCGGACCGGGCACTGGAACGTGGACACCTCGGACGGACCCCACACCGCCGACATCGTCGTCGACGCCGCCGGAGCGTGGGCGGACGGCGTGGCCTCCCTGGCGGGGGCGGAGAAGATGGGCCTCGTTCCCAAGCGCCGCACCGCCTTCATGGTCACGGCACCGGACCATGCCGGACACTGGCCGCTCACGGCGGACGCCGCCCATACCTTCTACTTCAAGCCCGACGGCACGCAGCTTCTCTGTTCGCCCGCCGACGAGACCCCGTCGGACCCGTGCGATGCCCGGCCGGAGGAGATCGACATCGCCCGCGCCATCGAGCGGATCAACGAGATGACCACGCTCTCCATCCGCTCCATCCGCTCCAGCTGGGCGGGCCTGCGTAGCTTCGTACCGGACGGCGGGATGGTGATCGGGTTCGACGACGAGGTCGAAGGCTTCTTCTGGCTCGCCGGACAAGGCGGGACCGGCATCCAGACCTCCCCGGCAGCCGGAGCACTGGCCGCCGACCTGGTGCTGGGCCTCCAGCCACGCGACGGACTCGATCCGGCTCCCTTTGCACCGACCCGACTGCGACGAGCGCGGGACAACGGGTGATGACCCTCGCCACCGCGGTGGTGGTGCTCGCCACGATCATCGCCTGGTGGTCGCTCATCCCGCAGATCCGCAAGTTGCTCCGCACGGCCGACGCCACCGGCGTGTCGATCACGTGGCCGGTGATCGGACTGATCTCCAACGCCGCCTGGAGTGCCTACCTCGCCTCCCAGGGCCTGTGGCCGGCGGTTCCGTCGACGGTGGTGATGGTGTTCTTCTACGTGGCGGTCATCCGTGCTCTACGACGAACGGGAGCACCACTGGGAGCGGCGCTGTTCCGGGGAGTGCTGGCGACCGCCCTACTGACGACCGTCTTCGCCCTCGGCTCGTGGCCGATACTCGGCCTGGTGCTCGGCTGGGCGTACGTCCCGCAGTTGGCACCTGCCGTGTGGGCCGTCTATCGGATCAGACGGCCGACCGGCGTGGCGGTGGGAACCTGGACCCTGATCGGTGTCGAAGCCGCCCTGTGGACGCTCTACGGCGCGCTGTTGGACGACACCCCGGTGGTGGTCTTCGGTGGAGTCGGAATCGTCGCAGCCGTCTGGGTGGTGGTTCGGGTGGCAGCGACCGTCGGGCGGGGGTCACAGAAGTAAGCGGCGTGATGCCGACGATCCCCTCGGCATCCCGTAGGT
>DATHWB010000015.1:0-2286 GCA_035460965.1 Acidimicrobiia bacterium | reverse complement strand
ACACGCCCGAGCAGGCAATCGCCTGCGAGGGCCCCGGGGCCTGAGCTCCCCTGGGTCCGATTGCGGTGGGGCGCTGCTTCGGCGGCGCCCCACCGTCTAACGTCCAGTCCCGAACATGACCAGCACGACCACCGACTACCTGCTCCAGGCCGACTCCGTCGTGAAGCGGTACGGCGCGGTGGTAGCTCTCAACTCCGCCTCGCTGGCCGTCCGTTCCGGTGAGGTTCACGCGCTGATGGGTGCCAACGGCGCCGGCAAGAGCACCCTGGTCAAGATTCTCACCGGGGCGGTCCATCCCGATTCGGGCACGATCTCCGTTCGTGGGACACCCCGCACCCTGCACACACCGGCGGAGGCGCGCCGGGGAGGCTTGATCTCCGTGTATCAAGAGCCGGCGCTGATACCCGACCTCGACATCCAGTCCAACCTCCGGCTCACCGACACCCCGGTCGAGCCCTTTCATCACTGGATCGGGGAGTTGGGGCTGGAGCGACTCGACATGTACGCCATGGCGCGGGACCTTCCCCTGGCGACGCTGCGAATCATCGACCTGGCTCGAGCGCTGGCGATCGACCCGGATGTTCTCATGCTCGACGAGATGACGGCGGCCCTCCCTGCCAATCTGACCGAGCGGGTGTTGGAGACGGTGGTGCAGCAAAAGGGGACCGAACGCAGCGTCATCTTCATCTCTCACCGCATGACCGAGATATCCGCAGTCTGTGACCGGGCGACGGTCCTCCGCGAGGGAGAGACGGTGGGAGTGGTTGACGTGACCGAAGACTCCGCGCACCGCATCGTAGAGCTCATGCTCGGTGACCTGGTGGAGGAGCGGACCGTGCAGACTACCCCCGCCATGGCGGAGGCGATCGAGCACCATCAGCCGCGCCTGTCCGCCCGGGGTCTCCAGGCGAAGCGCAGACTGAAGGGCGTCGACTTCGACCTCTACCCCGGCGAGGTACTCGGGGTGGTGGCTCTAGAAGGACAGGGACAGGACGAGCTCTTCGACATTCTCTCCGGGTGGGAACGACCCGAGGACGGAGTCATCATCGTTGACGGTCGTGAGGTGACTTTCAGGCATCCGGCGGACGCCATCCGCGCAGGCCTCGTGTATGTGGCGGCGGATCGGGCACATGCCTTGTTGATGCAGCAATCGGTTCGGGAGAACATAGCGCTCCCCTTCAGTGCCCGAATTCGACGATGGGGACCGATCCGTAGGAGCCATGAGGCACCCCGGGTCGACTCGGCGATAGAACGGCTAAAGATCGACACTCGTGCGCAAGGTGAGGTCCGACGCCTCTCCGGCGGCAACCAGCAGAAGGTGACGATCGGTCGATGGGTGGCCAACGGTGTCGAAACGCTTCTGTGCTTCGATCCCACTCGCGGTATCGATATCGGTACCAAGAATCAGATATACGAACTGCTGCGGGAGCTCGCCGAGGGGGGAGCCGCCGTCATGCTCTACACATCGGAACTGAGCGAGATCCAGCTCGTGTGTGACCGCGCGATCGTGATCTTCGGCGGCGAGACGGT
The DNA here is from genome assembly GCA_035460965.1 of Acidimicrobiia bacterium. GTDB lineage: Bacteria > Actinomycetota > Acidimicrobiia > Spongiisociales > ZC4RG35 > DATHWB01. The sequence continues at coordinate 756 of DATHWB010000015.1, read as the reverse complement.
CGGGGAGGTCGACGCCGCAGCGGCAGACGAGGCCACTCTTCTGCGCGCCGCCCACAATATCGGGAACGGGCCGGCGGAATCCCAACGGGACCCTGCCGACGCGGAGGGTCGCTCGTGAGCACGTCGGTCGGGGTGCAGGAGAGGATGGGCCCGGGCCGGACGCGCAGCCTGGCGATCGCTCTTCGCCGGGGTGGGTGGACAGCCAGCCTGATCGGGATCCTCGCCCTGCTCCTCATGTTCACCAAGTTCATCCAGCCGACGTTCGGAATCCGGGCGATCCAGGGGCTTGCCATTTCGGTCCTGCCGCTGGCGCTGGCTTCCGTCGCTCAGGCTGTGGTGGTGATAGCGCGTGGGCTGGATCTCTCCGTCGGCTCGATGATGGCCCTCACCTCGGTCGTCTCGGCGGTGCTGATGGAAGGTCGGAGCGAGGGAGCGGCCGTCTTGGTCGTGATCGGTGTGCTGTTGCTGGGCGCGATCCTCGGAGCCATCAATGGGACGCTGGTGGTGATCACCCGTGTGCCGGACATCGTCGTCACGCTGGCCATGCTGTTCGTGTGGGCCGGATGCGCCCTCCTCGTCTTGAACACGCCGGGGGGAAGTTCGGCCACGTGGCTTCGCGAATTGGTGCTCGGGTCCCTCGTTCTCGAATGGATTCCGAAGGCGGCGGTAGTCCTCCTTCTGGTGGTCGGCATCGTGTGGGTGCCGCTGAGGCGGTCGCGCCTCGGTCTATCGCTGTACGCGATCGGGAGCGATCCG
>DATHWB010000014.1:0-9451 GCA_035460965.1 Acidimicrobiia bacterium | reverse complement strand
TGATGGCGATGGGAGTGGCGGACGCCGAGGGGCTGCTGCTCCTCGCCGCCTCCCGCCAGGCGCTGGGCATGCAGCGCAGTGCTCGATCGACCCTGGCCGAGTTCCGCCGACGCAACCCGAGAATCTCGCCGGCGGATGCGGTCCACGCCCATCCCTATGCACAGCCGGACATTCGTGAGCGTTGGCTGGAGCTGTTGGAGGCAATCGAACGTTGAAAGGGGTGCTCCCGCGAACGGGAGCACCCCCTCGACCGGAGCAGAGTGCCGCTAGGCGGTGGAGGGTGCTCGTGAAACCCTCTGCTCCGAAACCATGTCTGTCTCGACGATCAATCCTCAGGCTTGACCACCAGAACGTCGCAGGGACTGTCGTGGATCACCCCGTGGCTCGTCGATCCGAGCACCAGCGACCGGAACTCCCCGCGTCCCCTGGTCCCGACCACGATCAGCGTCGCTCCGACGTCCTTGGCGTACTCGGTGATCACCGCCGGTGGATACCCGGTCAGATCGGCCCGCACCCAGTCGATGCCGACATCCTCGAGCTGTGGCCCGATCTCGTCCCACACCGCCTGCTGTTCGGCCTCGGCCAACTCGCGCTCCTCGAACACGTACGCCCCGGCCATCCCGTACACGACGGTCGGCGGCTGGAACACGTGGACGACGTGCAGTGTCGACTCCGCTGCCCTGGCCTGCGCGACCGCCCTCTCCAGGATGCGGCGGGTGAGCGGCGACCCGTCCACTGCGGCGATGATGCTCATCTGCGGTCCTTTCCCGAGGTCTGCCCACCGCCCCTCCACCACTGTGGCCGGCGGACGCCTCGTCATCGACACCATGACACTGCCACAGTGCGGCGGATAGGGGCGATCGGCCTTGCTTGTGGTCCGATCGGACCCGGCGGGTTGCGGTGGGAGGCGACAGCCGGGAACCTGGGGGTTCGACGAGGATCGGAGAGGCGGCATGCTCATCGGGGTCTTGACTGCTGGAGGGGACTGTCCCGGGCTCAACGCCGCCATCCGCGGCGTCGTCACGCGCGCCGTGGCGGGTGACTCCGAGGTGATCGGGTTCGAGGACGGTTGGGGCGGCCTGATGGAGGGTCGTCACAGGCCGTTGACCCGCGACGACGTCCGCGGCCTGCTCGTGCGGGGCGGCACCGTTCTCGGCACGTCGCGGATCGATCCTTACGTACATGGTGACGGGCTGGCATCCGTGCAGGCGACCCTCGACCAGACCGGGGTCGAGCGGTTGGTGGTGATCGGGGGTGACGGGACGTTGCGGACTGCCAGCCGCCTGCATGGAGACGGACTCGGGGTCATCGGAGTGCCCAAGACGATCGACAACGACATCGCAGGCACTGATGTCAGCTTCGGGTTCCACACGGCCGTTCAGATCGTGACCGACGCCATCGACCGGCTGACCACGACGGCGGAGGCGCACAACCGGGTGATGGTCGTGGAGGTGATGGGCCGCACCACCGGATGGATCGCCTCGTATGCGGGGATGGCCGGTGGCGCGGAGGCGATACTCATTCCGGAGGAGCCCTACGACCTGGACGATCTCGCTGCCCGACTGGTCGCCCGCCACGCCGCCGGGCACTCCTATTCCATCGTCGTCGTCGCCGAGGGCGTGCGTCCTCCGGATGCCGACGCCGTCACCACGGGGGTGGACGCGTTCGGTTTCGAGCGGCTGGGAGGGGTGGGCGCGGTGATCGCCTCCTACCTGGAGCGGCTGACGGGATTCGAGAGCCGGACGATGACGCTGGGCCACCTGCAGCGCGGTGGCACCCCGACCGCGTTCGACCGCATCCTCGCCACCCGGCTGGGTGTGGCTGCGGCGGAGGCGGCGCTGGAGCGCCGGTCCGGTGTGATGATGGGTCTGCGCGGGGACGACATCGTGGCGGTCGATCTCGACGAGGCCTGTCGGTCGGTGCGCCAGCTCGACCCGAAGCGGCACCGCGAGGCCGCCTGGTTCTTCGCTTGACGTTCAGCTCGGCCGGTGTTCGCGTCGCCAGTCGCTCGAATACGACACCAGGGTGGTCATGTAGTTCGCCCGCTCGTACTGGTCGGGATCCGGTGCGGAACCCCGGCTGAGACTGCCCTTCGCCTGCTCCACCGACGAGTAGCCGTTGTCGGCCATCCAGCTCCGCAGTCCGTCGACGGCTTCGGTCAGGGCCACCGGACCGCGACGGAGGAGGGCTGAGGCCATCATCGCCACGTCGGCGCCGGCCAGGATCATCTTGGCGACCTCGTTCCAGGTGTGGACGCCGCTGGTGGCGGCGAGGTCGCAGTCCACGTTTCCCGCCAGGATGGCGATCCATCGGAGGGCGAGCCGCGACTCCTCGGGGGACGACAGCACCAATCGGGGTGACACGCTCATCGTGTCGAGGTCGATGTCCGGCTGGTAGAACCGGTTGAAGAGCACCAGTCCGTCGGCCCCGGCGGACGCCAGCCGGTCGGCCATCGAGGCCATCGACGAGAAGTACGGGCTCAGCTTCACCGCCACCGGTACTCCGACCACCCACTTCACGGCCTCGACCAGCGTCAGGCACCGTGCCTCCACCTCGGTGGACGACTCCTGCCGGTCGGCGGCCATGAAGTAGAGGTTGAGCTCGATCGCCGATGCCCCGGCCTCCTCCAGCATCTGGGCGTACCGCGTCCATCCGCCGGGGGACGCCCCGTTCAGGCTGGCGATCACGGGCACGCCGAGTCCGACCGACGCCTGCCGGACCAGCTGGAGGTACTCGTGAGGCCCGGTGTTGTAGTCGTGCAACTCGGGCAGGTACCCGGCGGCTGCCTCGGGATGGGACCCGGCGCCGAACTCCAGCCCGAAGTGGTACGCCATCGTCTGGAGCTCGATCTGCTCCTCGAAGAGGGAGGGGAGGACCACGGCAGGCGCGCCCGCCTCGACCAGCGCGTGCAGCGTGTCCATGTCGCCGGTGAGCGGTGACGACGACGGCACTACCGGATGGGGGAGCGAGAACCCGAGGTAGTCCGTGGTCAGATCCGGTGTCGTCTCGGTCATTCGTCCACTTCTCCGTATTCGGCCGTGCGGTGGATCTCCACCATCTGGGTGTAGAGGTTCCATCGGTCGTCGATGTCCTGCTGCGCACGTCTGAGCAGCGCGTCGGCACGCTCGGGGTTGGCGGCGCGCAGCATGGCGAAACGAGCCTCCTCCCGCGCGAACTCCGAGAACGGGATCGTCGGCGTGCGGCTGTCGAGTCGCAGACCTGGCTTTCCCTCCTCCTCACGTGCCGGGTCGTACCGGAAGAGTGGCCAGTACCCCGATTCGGCGGCCCTTCCCTGGTGCGTCATCTGGCGGGACATGTCGATTCCGTGAGCGATGCACGGGCTGTAGGCGAGGATCAGCGAAACCCCTCGGTGACGCTCCGCCTCGGCGAACGCACGCACGGTCTGTGTCATGTTGGCGCCCATCGCCACCTGCGCCACGAACACGTTGCCGTAGCTCATCGCGATCTGGCCGAGGTCCTTCTTGCCGGTGGTCTTGCCTCCGGCGGCGAACTTCGCCACGGCCGCCCGGGGGGTGGCTTTGGAGGCCTGTCCGCCGGTGTTCGAGTACACCTCGGTGTCGAGGACGAGGATGTTGACGTCCCGCCCGGAGGCGAGGACGTGGTCCAGGCCGCCGAATCCGATGTCGTACGCCCAGCCATCCCCTCCGACGATCCAGACGCCTGTGCGCGTGAGGCCGTCTGCGACCGAGTCCAGTCGTCGGGCGAGCACGCCGTCCATGGCGCTCAGGCGCTCACGCAATTCGGACACCCGCTGGCGCTGGGCGGCGATCTCGGCCTCGGTGTCCTGGGGGGCGTCGAGGATCTCCATGCCCAGCGCGCCGAGCTCCGGGAGCAGGGCGGTCACCAGCAACCGGGCGTCCTGGTTCATCTGGTCGAGCGCCAGGCGCATTCCGAGGCCGAACTCGGCGTTGTCCTCGAACAGCGAGTTCGCCCACGCCGGTCCCCGACCCGACTCGTCGGTCGTCCACGGCGTCGTCGGCAGGTTGCCCCCGTAGATCGACGAGCATCCGGTGGCGTTGGCGACCAGCACCCGGTCTCCGAACATCTGGCTCATGAGTTTGAGATAGGGGGTCTCACCACAGCCGGCACACGCCCCCGAGAACTCGAAGAGTGGGTCGATCAGCTGGGAGCCCTTCACGGACAACAGGTTCACGTCCTGGCGACGTGCCGCCGGCAGTGTCAGGAAGTAGTCGAAGTTGGCTCGCTCCCGTTCGAGGTGTTCGTCGATGGGGGTCATGTCGATCGCCTTGTGGGAGGCGACCTCCTTGGAGACGGCCGGACACACGTCCACGCACACTCCACATCCCGTGCAGTCGTCGGGAGCCACCTGCACCGTGAGGTACCGGCCCTCCAGATCCCTTCCGGACGCTTCCTTCCAGAGGAACCCGGCGGGAGCCCCCTCGACGTCGGAGGGGAGGAAGGCCTTGAGGCGAATGGCGGCGTGCGGGCACGCCAGCGCGCAGCGGGCGCAGTCGATGCAGATCTCCGGATCCCAGATCGGGATCTCGCTGGCGAGCGTGCGCTTCTCGTACTTGGTCGTCCCGGTCGGGAACGTGCCGTCGACCGGGAGCGCCGACACCGGGAGCAGGTCGCCGTGGCCGGCCATCAGCCGGGCGGTGACCCGCTGGACGAAGTCGGGGGCGTCGGCGAAGGCTTTGAAGGGCAGTGCCGGCTCCTCGGCGGTGTCCGGCACATCCACCTCCTCCAGTGCCTCCAGCGCCCTGTCGATGACGGCGTGGTTCCGACTCACGACGGTCTCGCCGCGCTTGCCATAGCTGCGGGCGATTTCGGTCTTCATCGCTGCCACCGCTTCGTCGATCGGAAGCAGGTCGGTGAGTGCGAAGAAGCAGGCCTGCAGCACGGTGTTGACCCGCTTGCCGAGCCCCCCTTCCCGACTGATGGTCTCCGCGTCGACCACCCACAGGCGCAGCCGGCGGTCCACGATCGTCTTGCGAGCGCGAGGGGACAGTTCCTCCCACACCTCGGCGGCCGGATAGGGGCTGTTCAGCAGCAGGGTCGAACCCTCCACGGTCCGTTCCAGCAGGTCCACCCGGTCGAGCATCCCGAACTGGTGACAGGCGACGAACGTCGGCTCCTGGATCAGGTAGGTGGACAGGATCGGACGCGGGGAGAACCGAAGGTGCGACACCGTCTGGGATCCCGACTTCTTGGAGTCGTAGACGAAGTAGCCCTGTGCGTGCAGGTCGGTGTTGGTGCCGACGATTCGCACGGAGTTCTGGTTCGCGCCCACCGTGCCGTCGGACCCCAGCCCGTAGAACACGGCGCGCATCACGTCGTCGGGCTCGTGCCAGGTGTCTCGGTCGTAGGTGATGCTCGTGTGGGTGACATCGTCGACGATGCCCACCGTGAAGTGTCGGTCCGGTGGCCGTAGGTCGTCCAGTACCCCGAGCACCATGGCCGGTGTGAACTCCTTGGAGGAGAGCCCGAAGCGGCCACCGCTGACCTCGATGTCCCGCCTGCCCTGTTCGGCGAGAGCGGCGACGACGTCGAGGTAGAGGGGCTCTCCGACCGACCCGGGTTCCTTCGTACGGTCCAGCACGGCGATCGAGCGGACGGAGTCCGGAACGGCTGCTGCGAACCGGGCCGTGTCGAACGGGCGGAAGAGGCGCACGATCACCGCACCGACGGAACGCCCGGCCTCCGTCTCCCTCGCCACCACCTCGCGCACGGCTCCCGCACCCGAGCCCATGATCACGAGGATGCGCTCGGCGTCGGGTGCTCCGACGTACTCGAAGGGGGAGTACCGCCGTCCGCTGAGGGCGGCGAATCGGTCCATCTCCTGCACCACGATGTCCGGTACGGCGGCGTGATACGGGTTGGCCGCCTCGCGCGCCTGGAAGAAGACGTCCGGGTTCTGGGCGGTTCCCCGTATGACCGGGCGACGCGGGTTGAGCGAGCGGAGCCGGTGTTCGATGATGAGTTCTTCGGGGAGCATCTCGCGCAGTGTCTCCTCGGAGACGAGTTCCACCCCTCCGATCTCGTGGGAGGTGCGGAATCCGTCGAAGAAGTGCAGGAACGGCACCCGCGAGCGCAGTGTGGCGGCGTGGGCGATGGCAGCCAGGTCGTGTGCCTCCTGCGGCGTGTTGGAGGCGAGCATGGCGAAACCCGTGTTGCGGGCGGTCATGACATCCGAGTGGTCGCCGAAGATGGACAGCGCATGCGTGGCGATCGAGCGAGCCGCGACGTGAATGACCATCGGCGTCAGCTCGCCGGCGATCTTGAACATGTTGGGGAGCATGAGCAGCAGGCCCTGGGAGGCCGTGAAGGTGGTGGTCAGGGCTCCCGCCTGGAGCGCCCCGTGCGCAGCACCGGCCGCGCCTCCCTCGCTCTGCATCTCGACGACTTCCGGCACCACGCCCCACAGGTTCGCCCGGCGGCGATTCGCCCAGGCGTCGGCGTGCTCTCCCATCGCCGAGGCGGGTGTGATGGGATAGATGGCGATGACTTCGCTGGCCGCATAGGCCACTTCGGCGGCAGCCTCGTTGCCGTCCAGGATCTCGATGCGCGGGGTCGATCGGGACAGGCTCATGCGTCAGTCGGCTGTGCGTCGTCGGCGAGTTCCCCGGCGATCTCCGCCGCCCAGGCTCTGATGTCGGCGAAGTCCCGGAAGTCCCCGTACTCCGCCCGCAGGGCGGCCACGATCGCCCGTTCCCCGAAGCTGAGGCTCGACTGCTGGAGTCGCCCCGGGAACAGTCGGTGCGTCCGGGCTCGGGTTGCTGCCATCACGTCCTCGACGTCCACAGGATCCGCGGTGGGCTCCGGCGGATCACCGATCGGTCCACTCGAGAACAGCCACACGGGACGCGACGCCAGGTGCGCGGCGTTCGTCTCGACGAACTGGCGTGCGGCCTTCTGCCAACGCCCGGCGTAGACGGCGCTGCCGATGACGAAGGCATCGAACCCCGCCGCCTCCTCGACTTCGTCGGGAGGGCGGACCGTGACTTCCAGATCCCGATCGGCGAGCTCGCGGGCGATGGCATCTCCGATCTCGGCGGTAGCGCCGTGTTTCGAGGCCACGGTCACGAGTACGCGCATCGAACGGTCACCTCCCTCACCCACCGGTCAGGGCCCAGAGCACGTCCTTGATGCTCACCATCCCGACCAGCTTCCCGTTGTCGACCACCGGGAGATGCCGGTAGCCGGCACCCATCATCCAGGCGGCGGCGTCGTCGACGTCGATGTCGGGCGACAGGCTGTCCGGGTTGGGTGTCATGATGTCGCCCACCGTCCGCTGGCCGGGCTCGCGGGCTGCGAACTCGCGCACGATGTCGCGTTCGGTGACGATCCCGACGAGCGTCTCGTCCTGGACCACGGCCAGCGAGCCGACGTCGTCGGCGAGCATCTGTTCCGCCGCGGCGTGGACTTCGGTATCCGTCGCGCAGCTGTACACGGGTCCGCCGATCAGTTCGTTGACTCGCATGGTTTCCTCTCGTCGCTTCCCCCGATCATGGTCGATGGGCGGCGGAAATGTCCGGAGCTTCGGTCCCAAACCGAGGGTCGATCGGCCCCATCGGGCCGTTTTTCGACGTTTCCCGGAGAGGGCGGTCGGTCCTGGAGCCGGTACGAGGATCCGCGCCGATGGTCAGTTCGGATCGGGCACTTCAGCCCTGGGTGCCGCCCACTCCTCCTGCGTACGTTGACGATGCACGAGAGGAGCCACCGTGAAACGACTCGTCGTCCTGGGAGCCGGGACCGCCGGAACAATGATCGCCAACTCGCTGGTACGGCGGCTGCCTGCCGACTGGGAGATCGAGGTGATCGATCCCGCCTGGACACACCTCTATCAACCGGGGCTGCTCTTCGTCCCCTTCGGCGAGCAGAATCCGTCCGATCTGGTCCGCCCCATCGACGGGCTGCTGCCCGAGAGCGTGACCCTCACCCGCGGCGAGGTCGACCGTATCGACACCGATGCCCGGCGGGTACTGCTCGAGGACGGGGCAGCGGTCCCGTACGACCAGCTGGTGATCGCCACAGGCACCCGCCCGCGCCCTGAGATGACGCCGGGACTCACCGACCATGGTTGGCGCGAGACCGTGCACGAGTTCTACACCCTGGCCGGGGCCAGCGCCTTGCGGGAGGCTCTGGCGCGCTTCGAGGGCGGCCGGCTGGTGGTTCACATCGCCGAGTTGCCGATCAAGTGTCCGGTGGCACCACTCGAGTTCGCCTTCCTCGCGGACGACCACTTCCGGAAGCGTCGCATGCGGGAACTCGTCGACATCGTGTTCGTGACGCCGCTCTCGGGAGCGTTCACGAAGCCCATCGCAGCCGAGAAGCTCGGTGGGATGCTGGAGGCGCGCGGCATCGTCGTCGAGCCTGACTTCATGGTCGAGTCGGTGGACGACGGCGCGCTGGTCTCGTACGACGAGCGCCGGATCTCCTACGACCTGCTGGTCACGGTCCCCGTGAACATGGGGGAGGCCTTCGTCGGGCGCTCCGGGCTGGGTGACGAACTCGACCATGTCCGGGTCGACCCCCACACGTTCCTGGCGGCCGGGCACGACGACATCTTCGCCATCGGCGACGCGGCCGCCCTGCCGACGTCCAAGGCGGGCTCCACCGCCCACTTCGCCGTCGAGGTGTTCGTCGACAACTTCGTCGAGCACATCGCAGGGGAGCCGATGTCGCACTCGTTCGACGGGCACGCCAACTGCTTCGTCGAGGCGGGAGGAGGCAAGGCGCTCCTCATCGACTTCAACTACGACACCGAACCGCTCCCGGGCGTCTACCCGGTGCCGGGTCTCGGACCGCTGCACCTGCTGGAGGAGACCCGACTCAACCACTGGGCGAAGCTGGCATTCGAGACCGTCTACTGGCGGATGCTGTTGCCCGGTCATCCGCTTCCCGTTCCCAATGCGATGTCCATGGCCGGCAAGGTCCGGCCCGAGCGAGAGGAATTGAACGTATGACGACCGCCACGCTGGGAGGCCGCGACATCCACGTCGACTCGGAGGGTTTCCTCACGGACCCCTCTGAGTGGGACGAGGAGCTGGCTGCGGTGCTCGCCGCCAACATCGGGCTGGACCTGACCGAGGCGCACATGGCCGCCATCAGGTTCGCCCGCCAGGACCACGCCGCCAACGGCGAGACGCCCACCTTGCGCAGGATGGCGACGGCGGGCGGGGTCTCCACCAAGGAGATGTTCGCCCTGTTTCCCAAGAAGCCGGCAAAGAAGATGGCGTACGTGGCGGGCCTCCCCAAGCCCGTCGGCTGCGTCTGAAGGAGAACCGATGACCCTCACCACCGAGTCCGCACCCGTGCCTGCCTTCGCCGATGACCTCGAAGTCACCAGGAAGCTGTGCATCATCTGTTCGAAGGGCTCCCTCGACATGGCCTACCCCGGGCTGGTCCTCGCCAACGCCGCCCTGGGCGAGGGGATCGAGACGCACCTGTTCTTCACCTTCTGGGGCTT
>DATHWB010000013.1:0-4299 GCA_035460965.1 Acidimicrobiia bacterium | reverse complement strand
CGTCGACTCGCCTCCGGCCCAGAACAGTCGAGTGTGGGTGGCGGGCGTGGTACAGCGCCGCGTGCTGGACGGGCCCGAGGGCAGGCGCTCGCGCATCGAGGTGATTGCGGACCAGGTGGTCGTCGTCGAAAAGGCGGCCTCAACCGCCGACACGGTGGTGAGGTAGCCTCGCCGGCCATGGATCCCATCGCAGTTGCCGCCCCGAGTGCCCTCGGCGCGCACGCGGCGGAGCTGGTGATTCGCCAGGGTGGGGGATCCGTGGACGCGGCCGTGGCTGCAGCCGTCGCTGCGATGGTGTCGGAGCCCGGGATCGTCGCTCCGGGAGCCGGCGGCTTCGTGACGGTGTGGGCCGAAGGTGAGGCACCGTGCACCTATGACGGATACATGGCCGTTCCAGGGCTCGGCGGGGTCAATCCCGATCCGCGTGAATCGACGGCGAGCATGGCGTACGGCGGGGGTGTGAAGACGATCGTCGGACCGGCGTCCATCGCGGTGCCCGGCATCTGGGCCGCCCTCGGAGAGGTTCACGCCGAGCACGGCCGACTGCCGTGGGCGGCGGTCCTCGCTCCGGCGATACAGATGGCGGCGGACGGCACGCCCCTCGGGATGACTGCGGCCCACTACTTCGAGTTCTCGCTCGAGCCGATCTTCGATCTCGATCCGCACGGCGGGCGAACTCTCCGCACTGCGACCGGTCAGCGTCTGCGTGCCGGGGACCTCGTGAGGGTCCCCGGCCTGGCCGAGAGTCTTCGATCCATTGCAGATGGGGGTGCTGCCGAGTTCTACACCGGTGGTCTCGGCCGGGCGATCGTCGACGACCTGAGGTCGCGCGGCAGCCATCTGAGCATGGCCGACTTTTCCGAGTATCGAGCCGAACGGCGTCCGCCGTTGGAGTTCGATCACGATGGATGGACGTTCGCGACGAACCCCTCGCCGGCCGTCGGCGGTGCGGCGTTGACGGCACTGGTGACGCTGGCGGCTGGAGGTGATACGGCGGCATTGATCGCCGCCCAGCGTCACGTGTACGAATGGAGGAGGTCAGGAGCCGATACGGCACCGGACCGGGCGGCAGCCGTCGCCCGGATGCTCGCCGAGTTGCCCGGAGATCCGATCAGATCGCCATCGACCGCCCACGTCTCCGCCGCGGGAGGGGGCACGGCCTGCGCCATCTCCTTGTCTGCCGGGTACGGGTCGGGCGTGATTCCGACCGGCACCGGACTGTGGATGAACAACGGATTGGGTGAGCTCGAACTGGTGGGCGACCGGCAGGGCCTCACTCCGGGGACCCGCCTGAACTCGAACATGGCGCCGACCATCGGTCGCCACAGGGACGGGCGGCTCCTCGCCATCGGATCTCCCGGGGCGGACCGGATCACGAGCGCCATCGCCCAGGTGCTCCTGCGAATGTCCGAGGGTCTCCCGCCAGAGGAGGCGCTGGCGGCACCTCGCGTGCACATGGACGTCGGTGTCGCATCGACGGTCGCCTGTGAGCCGGGTATCGACCTCCCTCCATCGATCGACATGCCGGTCCGCCGATTCGACGGACTCCACATGTACTTCGGGGGTGTCGGGGTGGCGATGCAGATGCCCGACCGGACATCGATCGCCGCCGCGGACCCGCGTCGCAACGGTGCGACCGTGGTCTACTGAAGAACGCGAAAATCGTCGCTGGCATCTCTCGGCGTCGGGAGGTAGGTTCCAATCCGTTCCCCTGAGGCCCCGGAGGTCCGCTCGTGGCATGGTTCTGGACAGATGATCTCGCTCGCGTCCTGCTGTCAGCAGGTGCCGACGAGTCGAGTCTGTCCGAACTCCTCACCCGGCCCTCGGCCGTATCCGCAGCCGACGAGGTGGCCGCCCTCGAGGTGGCCCGACGGATGGCTGGCATCCCTCGGCGGGAGACCGACGCGGCGTGACAGCCCGGCGAGACGACCACAATCAGGTCCGTGTGGAACCTCCTGAAGACACCGCGCTGGGCGATCGCCACCGTCGTCGTGTTCGCGATCTGCGTCGTCTGTGTGGCCCTGGGGCAGTGGCAACTCGGTCGCCACGAGGAACGCAAGGTTCAGAACGTCGTCATGACCAATCGGTTGGCGGAGGATCCCCTACCTCTGGCCACGCTCGTCGACGCCGCCGGTGCCGACGTCGACAGCTTGGAGTACCGACCCGTGACCGCAGTCGGCGAGTTCCGGCCGGATGACGAGATCCTGGTCCGATCGCAGACAGCCAATCAGCGTCCCGGCTTTCACGTGGTGACCCCGCTGGCGACCGAGGGTGGGGTGGTCCTCGTCAACCGCGGTTGGGTTCCTCTGGCGGTGGAGACGCCGCCAGTCGCTGCCGCACCTCCCCCCTCCGGGACGGTGACGGTGACGGGGTTGGCGAGACTGTCGCAGACGCGTCCGTCGATCGGCCCGGTGGAACCGGACGGACGTCTGGCCATCGTGGCGCGAATCGACCTGGAACGTCTCTCCGGGCAGTTCGAGGGTCTCACACCCGTCTGGATCCAGCAGATCGACGAACCTGAGGGCCCTCTCCCGATACGCGTCCCGATCCCCCCGGTCGATGATCCCGGCCCGCACCTTCCCTACGCCATCCAGTGGTTCTCTTTCGCCGCGATCGGGGCGATCGGCTACGGGCTCCTCGTCCGCCGCGCCCTGCGGACGGGCGGATGAAGCGGCTTCTGCCCTGCATTCTCCTGCTGGCGGCCTGCGGCGTCACGGGCTCGCCGACGTCGCAGCCCCCGACCACACCGCCAACGACATCGGCCACGACGACGACGACCATCCGGCTTCCGCAGCCGTCACCGCCCGTCGTAGAGGGTTGCTCGACGACCCAGGCGATGCCCTGGGCAGTCCTGTGCCGTGCCTACCCGCTCGTGGCGGACCGCCACATCGACGCGCCCGCCGCGGAGGACCTGGCAGCAGCGGCCGTGGCGGGCGTTCGGAGGCTGTCGTCGACTTCCCAGGCGGACCCGAACCCCGGGGTCCTGCGTTGTGTCATTCCGCACCGCGTGTTCGCCACGCTGTGTGATGTCGTGGCAGAGCGCCATGAGCGGGAGGGGGTGCCGATCGAAGAACTGGTCGAAGCCGCGGTTGCGGGAATGTTCCGTTTCGGTCTCGACCCCTTCTCCGCCTACGTGCCCGCCGACTTCTCGGACCGCCTCGATGCATTGGGATCGGGCCACGTCTTCTCTCTCGGCCTGGTGGTCGGAGCCCGGGACGAGGCCGGAGATCCGTGCGGGCCGCTGGCAGACCACTGCCGCCTACGTGTCCTGGCGACCTACGAGTTCATGCCGGCCGAACGCCAGGGTGTCGTCGTGGGGGACGCGATCGTGGCGATCGATCGCGAACCGGTGGACGGACTCGGCGAATTGGAGGCACTCGCCCGTCTGCGTCGTGCGGCCGGCGAGGAGACCGAGGTCACGATCACCCGCTCAGGGGGCGACGTGGCAAAGGTTCTTCGCCACGAGGACATCCGCTTCGAGCCGGTCGAGGTGGCGATGCTCGACCAGAACACGGCGTACCTGCGAGTGAACGACTTCTCGCAGGAGGCGGCGCAAGCGGTCGGGCAGATCCTGCAGGACCAGGCGGTGGCGGGGGCGACCGGCCTCGTCCTCGACCTCCGAGACAATCCGGGGGGCCTCGTTCTGGCTGCCCAAGCCATCGCGTCGCAGTTCCTCCGGGACGGAGTCGTACTGGTCGAGCAGACCCGCCGCGGGGAGGTGCAGCTCCCGGTCATCGCGGGCGGTCTGGCGAGAGACGACCTGCGCCTCGTGGTGCTCACGAATCGGGGCACGGCCTCGGCCGCCGAGATCGTGGCCGTCGCGCTGCAGGCGCGCGGTCGGGCGCTGGTGGTCGGCCAGCCCACGTTCGGGAAGGATCTGGTTCAGGAGGTGTTCGACGCTCCCGGTGGCGGGGAGTTCCGGGTAAGTGTCGCCCGTTGGCGTGGCCCCGACGGCACCCAAATAGGCGTGAAGGGCCTGGAGCCGGATCTGCTGGTCGACGAGGATCTCCCCGGAGTGGACGGGGCCCTGCTCGCCGCCCTCGAGCTCCTCAGGGGTTGACGGCCAGATCCCGGATCACCCGGACGGCCGGGAGTGTCCGCAGCCCGGCGGGAGCCATCCTGACCTTCGACGTGCGATTGCCTCCCCCGAGCACGATTTCGGCCCGGTCCATGACGGCCGAGTCGACGAGGATCGGCAGATCCGGTGGGAGTCCGAAGGGTGTGACCCCGCCTATCTCCATGTCGGTGACCTCTCTGGTCGTATCCGCATCGGCGAAGGACAGCTTCTTGACTCCCATC
>DATHWB010000012.1:0-3117 GCA_035460965.1 Acidimicrobiia bacterium | reverse complement strand
CGCGACCGCCGGGATTCGCATGCCGGCCCTTGTCACGTCCGTCCTGGCGGGTTTCGCCGCCGCGACCACCGCCTCGGGTTTCTTGGCGGCCGGACGACTTGGCCCCGTCCCTCCGGCCTTGCTGACGCTGGTCCCCGCTAGCCCGATCGTTGCGCCGATCGCCTGCCGGCTCCTTGCCGCGGGCGGGACGGTCCTCGGTCTCACCCGAGCCGCCCCGGCGGCGGCGGCGCCGACGGCGCTGCTGCGGTCTTGCCTTGACGCGAATAACGGCATCCTTGCCACCCATCCCGAGAAATCCCCGCTCGGGCTCCTGGATGACTTCGATTTCGGCCTGGTCTCGTTCGATTCCCAACTCCGCCAGGGCCGCCTCGACCGCGACCTCCACGGTCTTCCCACGCACTTCCACGTACTCCACCGGTCATCTCCTCCTTCGGCGCTTCTTCGCCGACCGCGGTTGCGGCTTCTTCTCCGCCGCCGTCTCGCTGTCGCCGCCGGAGTCCGAGCCATCAGGTGGGCCCGAGCCCTTCGGGGCGCTACCGCCATTGTCTCCCGGCTGCGGTGGCCGGCCATCGATGGCGAAGATCGCAAACTGCTGTCCGAGTCGGAACACGTTCGAAGTCGTCCAGTAGACGACCAGCCCGGCCGGGAAATTCCACGAGATGAACCCGATGAAGAGCGGCATCACCCTCGTGATCACCTGCTGGGTCTGCTGCTGCTGCCGTTGCTGAGCGGTGAGGTCGGTGCGCGGGGTGTTCCCTCGTTGGGCGTGCCACTGCTGGAAGTACTGGGAGGCCACCATCAGCATCAGCATCAGCACATAGGCGATAGCCGCCGGCACGCCGGCGAGAATCCCGGTCGACATCGTGGCGCCCAGATCCATCCCCAGGAAGGAGATGTCGTGGACCTGAAGCGCTTCGTACAACGTCGACGTCTCAGGAACGGGCGGGACGACGTCCTGTCCGTTCGAGAAGTTGGAGATGGCGGTGAGAACCCTGAACAGCGCGAACCAGATCGGAGCTTGCACGAGCAATGGGACGATGCACCCGCCCGGAGTGGCGCCGGCCTCACGTTGCACCCGCATGAGTTCTTGCTGCATCTTCTGGGAGTCCTCTTTGAACTCCTTCTGGATCCGTTTGATCTCGGGCTGGATCTCCTGAAACGCCCGGGTGGCGCGTGTCTGGCGCAGCGTCAGCGGGAAGAGCACGATGTTGATGACGATGGTGAGCATGACGATCGCCAGTCCGAACGAACCGCCGTTGATGCCGAAGAAGAAGGCGAGGGTCTCACCCAACAAACGTTGTAGACCGTCGAACAACGCTCCCATATGTCAAATCCTCTCTGGTACCGGGTCGTAGCCACCCTCGACCAAGGGATGGCACCGTCCCAGTCGTCGGATTGCCATCCAACCGCCTCGCCGGGCACCGTGAAGGCTCACCGCCTCGAGCGCGTAGGTCGAACAGGTGGGGGAGAAGCGGCAGTTGCGGCCCAAGGCAGGACTCACGAAACGCTGATAGGCCCGAATGAGTCCGACCAGCACCCGCGCCGGGAGAGAGCGAGTATCAGTCATGAGCACCGATCCCGGCTCGGAGCCATCCGACGAGGGTGTCGAACGGAACGCGGGCGACCTCGGCTGTCGGAATCACCACGTGATCCCAACCGGGTGTGAATTCGAGGTTGCGGCAGGCATGGCGGATTCTTCGTTTGATTCGATTCCTGGTGACTGCCGAGCCCAACCGTCTGCCGGCCACGAGGCCGACCCGGCAACGGGACTCGACGTTGGCGAGACTGACGACGGTGAGACCCCCCACCGTGCGCCTGTGGCCCCGCCGCAAGATCTCACGGAAGCGAGCCGAGGAACGGAGAGACTCGAACGATGGGTCAGGCGGCGAGTCGCTTGCGGCCCTTGTCACGGCGTGCCTTGAGCACGGCTCGGCCCGCGCGCGTCCGCATGCGGTGACGGAATCCGTGACGACGCTTCCGACGTCGGACTTTCGGCTGATATGTGCGCTTCATGATGAAAGAAGTTCTGGGGGTGGTTGACCGCAACAGGCTACGGACGAACCTCTCCCTATGTCAAAGCAGCGCTGGTCCGCGAACACAATTTCTAGGACGCGAAAAAACCGTACCGATCGATCCGGCCCAAAATCCCGCCAGAGCGCGAAATCGCATCATCGGACCTTCAACTGGCATCGGACTTTTCGGGGTGTTCACCCTTCGTTCACCCGGTGGAGAGCGTCGGTTTCCGCGCTCTTGAACCCGGGTTCCGCCCGCGCGTATGCTCGCCGAGCGCAGGCCCAGCGGACTGCCCGACTGGGAGACATCTTCCTCTCGTGGGTGGTCGCGCGCGGCCTGAAGGATTGCAGGACAGACGACGACACATGTCGGTTCGGGTGAGACGTCCCGTGTCCGTCGGACTTTCTCCACAGCTGTGGAGAAGTTCGGGGACAACCGGGGCGTTGTTCTGTTCGTCCGCCCCCGGGCGGACGACGAGCCGGCGGGGGAGGGAGACGTGGTGCACGTTCCACAACATGATGAGCGGGTTTCCCGCTTCAGGACGGTGTTGAGGGACCGGGTGACACCAGGGGCCTGGCAGACGTGGCTGGCACGGCTCGACACGGAGGTGACGGACGGCTCCGTGACGCTCGTCGCGCCCAGCGACTTCCATCTTCGGTGGGTGATCGAGAAACATGGCGAGGCGGTGGAGCAGGCGTTCCACACCGCGTTCGGCACGGAGATGGATCTCGTCTTCGTCACCGGCGATTCCGACACCCTGGGAGACGGGGACGAGTCGGGAGACGACCTCGGCGACCCGTCGATCACTCACAACGACCACCCCGTCATCTCGACCCGACGCTCCTCCTCAGAGGTCCCGACGCCCGAGGTGGCCGCCCGGCTCGTTCGGAAGTACCAGTTCGAGAACTTCGTGGTGGGTGCGTCCAACCGCTTTCCCTTCGCGGCCGCGATGGCGGTCGCCGAGCAACCGGGAAGTACCTACAACCCCCTCTTCATCTATGGCGGAGCCGGACTCGGGAAAACGCATCTCCTCAATGCCATCGGCCACCATGCCATCGAGCTCTATCCGGGTCTCGAGGTTCGGTACGTGTCTTCGGAGACATT
>DATHWB010000011.1:0-9189 GCA_035460965.1 Acidimicrobiia bacterium | reverse complement strand
GCTTCGACCCGAAGGTGGTGGCGATCACCGGGTCCTACGGCACGACCTCGACCAAGACGATCGTCGCACACCTGTTGTCCGATCAGATGTCGGTCCTCGCCTCGCCGGCCAGCTTCAACAACCGGCTGGGACTTGCCCGGGCGATCAACGAGCACCTCACCGCCGGCACCGACCTGTTCGTGGCGGAGATGGGGACGTACGGCCCGGGAGAGATTCGCGAGTTGTGCTCATGGATCACACCGGACGTGGCGGTGATCACGGCTCTTGGCCCCGTGCACCTGGAGCGGATGGGATCGCTCGAGACGATCGCGACCGCCAAGCGGGAAATCCTGGAGGCGGCCCCGGTGGCGGTGGTGGCGGTCGATCATCCACTGCTGGCGGACGTTGCGACCGAAGAGGCCGGATCTCGGCGTGTCATCACCGTGAGCGGCGATGGCCGCCCGGCTGAGGTTTCGGTGTCGTCCGACGGTTTGGTGACGATCGAGGGGAAGGCGGTCGGCCGCTTCGACACGGGGCAGGCGCACCCGGGGAACGTCGCGTGCGCCGTCGGAGTGGTGTTGGCGGTCGGCGGCGATGTGGCGGGGGCGGTCGACCGGTTGGGCGATCTCCCACCGGTGCCCCATCGTCGATCGATCGGACGGTCCGAGGTCGGCTTCGACATCGTCGACGACACGTTCAACTCCAACCCTGCCGGCGCCGAGGCTGCCATCGACCTCTTGATGACACTGGGATCCCCGGCCGGCCGCAAGGTCGTCGTCACCCCCGGCATGGTCGAGTTGGGGAAGCAGCAGGCCGCCGAGAACCGACGCTTCGCGGTCCTGGCGGCCGCCCGCGGCGTAACCGATCTCGTCGTGGTGAACCGGACCAACCGTGCCGCCCTCGTGGCGGGGGCGCGAGAGGGCGGCATGCGGTCGGTTATCCTCCTCGACACCCGGGACGACGCCGTCCGCTGGGTTCGAGAGACGCTCGTCGAGGGCGATGCCGTCCTCTACGAGAACGACCTCCCCGACCACTACCCCTGATCCATGCAACTCCCCGCAGTGCTGTTCGGCGGACCGTCCCCCGAACACGACATCTCCGTCACGACCGGTCTGATGGCCGCCCGCACCATCGGCTCGTGTCACGCCGTGTACTGGGACAAGGCCGGGCACTTCCACCTCGTCGAGGAGGGCCTCGAGCCTGCCGACTTCGCCGATGGCGTGCCGCGACGAGCCAAGGCGCTGCGGTTCGTCGCAGAACCGGGCGGCGGGTTCATGTCACGCAAGCGGCCCCTCGACATCTCCGTCATCATCCTCGCCACCCACGGTGGCCCCGGCGAGGACGGGACGCTGCAGGGAATGCTGGATCTCGTCGGGTACCGGTACTCGGGCCCGGGACAGTCAGGCTCGGCCCTCGGCATGGACAAGCTGGCGTTCGGCGCCGCCGTCGAGCGCATGGGGCTCCCCACGCTGCCGCGGTTGTTGCTCGGCGAGGATGCGCCTTCGTATCCGGGTCCGTACATCGTCAAGCCGCGATTCGGCGGCTCGTCGATCGGCATCGAGGTCGTCGCAGACCACGCCACGGCGGTGGCGTTCGCCGCCTCCTCGCCCCATCACGCCGACGGAACCGTCATCGAGCCCTTCCTCGACGGCGTTCGGGACCTGCAGGTGGCGATCCGGTTCCATCCGGATGCTCAGACGTCGGCGATCGAAGCACCGATCCCGGCGGCGGGAGGGGTCTACAGCTACGAGCAGAAGTACCTCGCCTGGGACGACTCGACAGGGGTCTCGAACCCGCACGCCGATCTGCCGGCCGAACTCGACGGGGCGGTTCGGCAGATGGCCCTGGCAGTGGGCAGGATGATCGGTGTCCGCGGAATCGCCCGTGTCGACTTCCTCTTGAACGAGGGCGACCTGATGGTCAACGAGATCAACACGATTCCGGGCTCGCTGTCCGGATCGCTGTGGGCACCGATCGGGCGTGAGGAACTCCTGCGTGACGTCGTGCAGGAACTGGAGGCGAGTGCCCCGCGTCGCTACTCCACCCACGGGGCGGACGGTACTGCCTTGCGGAACGCCCGGTCGATAGCCAGCAAGCTGGGCTGACCGACCGGACGGCCGGGACGACTCAGGTCAGAGGTTGACCACCGGGCAGGTGAGGGTGCGGGTGATCCCCTCGATCGCCTGGACTTTCGCCACGACCAGCTTCCCGAGCTGGTCCACATCCTCGGCAGATGCGCGGACGATGACATCGTACGGTCCGGTGACGTCGTCGGCGGTCTCGACTCCGGGGATCGTGCGGACTTCCTCGGCGACCAGGGCGGCTTTGCCGACCTCGGTCTGAATCAGGACGTAGGCCTGAACAACCACGGTGCGTGCTCCTCTCGGGGGACGTTGCGGCGAGGATACCGAGCGGTCCTCCCCCGTGTCGGGAGACCGGGGTGTCGTCTAGTGGTGTGTCGCCGAAATGGGTGCGCGGTGTCTCCGAGCACATGGCGTCAACTGGCAAGGACTTCCGACGCAGCCGCACTTGGCTCGTTCGGCGAGGAGGAGGACGCCGTCAGGGGCGTCATGGGCCGGAGAGACCGCCTCATCATTTCGGCGACGGACCACTAGTAGCCGTCCTGGCCGACCCGGAGGTTGCCGGCGTACTGGCGACCGTCCTCCGTGGTGAGGTCGTAGACGATGCGTTGGCCCTGCCGCACCATGCGGAAGATCGACCCGGTGAGGGATCCGGGCCGGAGGTAGATCTCGTCGTCGCCCTCGTCGGGCACGACGATGCCGTAGCCGGTGACGGGGTCGTAGGTCTTGACGACACCCTGCGGCATCTCAGGCCTTCTCGATCTTCCCGGCGCGGATGCACGAGGTGCACACTCGTGCACGCCGGGTGTTGTTGCCGTGGCGGACCCGTACTCGTTGGATGTTGGGGAGCCAGCGGCGGTTGGCCCGCTTGTGCGAGAAGCTGACGCTCTTCCCGTACGACGGTTCTTTGCCGCAGACTTCGCAGCGATAAGACATTTGTGGAACTCCTGGGACGGCCGGAAAGGCTACCAGCGACACTGCACCGCTTCCCAACCCGGGACGTGCGTGGCCCAGATTCCGTCCGGCCGGATCGTCTGTCCCGGCCACCGAGCGGAGGCAGGGGGCTGTTTCGTATACTCGCCGTCCATGTCGAGCGACGCCGCGATCGAGTCCGACAGCCGATGATCGGTGGCGGAGCCCGTGGCGGCCGAACGACGACGAACGGACGACCCATGGTACCAGTCGACAGGGTGGTTCAGCCGTGGGCCGGGAGAGTCTGCCGATGACTGAGGAGACTAGGGCACGTTTCGAGGTGCTGTTCTTCCTCGACACCGACTCCGATGCGGTGGCCGCTCTGGAACGGCGCTGGGCACTGCTCGGCGACTCCGTCATCGTTTCGGCCACCGAGGGTGGCTGGCGCTGTCACATCCACACGGACCACATCGGGGCGGCGATCGACGCAGCCCTGGAGGCCGGACGTCCGCGCGAACTGGAAGTCACCGATCTCTCACCGGGTGTGGGAGGATTCCGAGGCCATCATCCGGACTTCCGCCCTCACGTCGAGGCGGCCATCGCGCCGGTCGGTGTGGTGGCGGTGGCATCCGGGCCGGGAATCGTCTCTCTCTTCCGGGAAGCGCTCGTCCAAGGTGTCGTGAGCGGGAGTCGACCCATGCAGCCCACCGTCGACGAGTTGGTGGAGACGGTGGAAGCCGTGCCTGCCCAGCAGGTCGTCCTGCTCCCGAACAGCCGGATCGTCGTCCCGATCGCGGATGAGGTCGATGCGCTCACCACCAAGGACGTGACGGTGGTGCCCACTCGCTCCGTGCCTCAGGGTGTGGCGGCGATGCTGGGTTACTCCACCGGGGAGGAATCGCTGGAGGATGCCGCCCAGACGATGTCGGCCGCAGCGTCGTCGATCATCAGCGCACAGCTCTCCCAGGCGTCCCGGGACGCCAGGGTGCCCGGTGTCGGAAGGGTCGCAGAGGGCGACTGGGTCGGGTGGATCGACGGGACGCCGGCCGTGTCCGGCTCCGACCCCTGGACCGCCCTGACGCGGCTCATCCGTCGGATCATGACGGCGCCAATCGAACTCGTCACCGCCTACGCCGGCGCCGACGCCGATCCTGAGGTGATGGAGGCGCTGCCGGACTGGATCCGGGACGAGTACCCGGACGCGGTGACTCGGGTGGTCGACGGCGGTCAACCGCTCCATCCGTATCTGCTCTCGTTCGAGTGAGGGGTTGAGGTGGCGACGCTCGCCCGGTTGGCGTCCGTCGACGTCGGTGAGGTGCAGGGGCTGAAGGGGGCGCGGGGGAAGAAACTGGCCGAGGCCGGGATCGCCACGGTGGCCGACCTGCTGCTCCACGCACCCCGCCGCTACATCGACCGCAGCCGGGTGGAGCCGATCGCCACGCTTCCGCTCGGGGAAGAGATCACGGTGATCGGCACCGTCCGTTCGGTGTCGATTCGCCGTCCACGCCGCAACCTCATCATCGTGGAGGCGAGGGTCACGGACGGCACCGACGTGCTCGAGGCCGTGTGGTTCAACCAGGGCTACCGGGCGAAGCAGTTGGCGGAGGGAGCGGAGGTGGCCCTCTCCGGGGTGGTCGAGAGCTTCCGGAACAAGCGTCAGATGAAGTCACCTGACCTCGACGTGCTGTCGGGAGCGACCGAGTCACTGACGACGGGGCGGGTCGTCCCGGTGCATCCGAACGTGAAGAGCGTCGGCATCGGCTGGATTCGGCGAGGGATCCACAACGCCCTGCAGCGGTCGCGTCCGGTGCCGGATCCCGTTCCCGAGGCGGTGCGTGACCGGCTCGACCTCGTCGACCGCGACACCGCCCTCTCCGACCTGCACTTCCCCGCTTCGATCGACCGGGTGAACCCGGCTCGACGGCGGCTCGCCTTCGACGAGCTGTTCCGGCTGTCCCTGGCCCTCGCTTCGCGCCGGGCAGAGAGGGAGCGCAGCGCCCAGGGAATATCCCACCGCCCGACAGGAGCGTTGTCGGACGTGTTTCGGGCCGGCCTGCCGTACACCCTGACGGGTGACCAGGAGCGGGGGATCGAGGAGATCCTCGACGACCTGCGGAATCGTCTCCCGATGAACCGCCTGCTGCAGGGCGAGGTCGGCTCGGGCAAGACGGTCGTGGCGGTGCTGGCACTCCTCGCCGGTATCGAAGGCGGGTTCCAGGGGGCGGTGATGGCTCCGACCGAGGTGCTGGCGACCCAGCACTATCTGGGGATCAGGGACCTGCTGGCCGGAGCCGGGCTGTCTCCTGAACCCGAGGGCGAGGGGGCGGAACTCGGGATGGGGTCGCTGTTCGGCGGTCACGACGGTCCCGTCGTCCGGATGGCGCTGCTCACCGGGAGCCAACAGCTCGCCAACTGGCGGTCCGACGTGAAGCGGAAGGACCTCCTGGCGGAGATCGCGGCCGGGAACGTCGACATCGTGGTCGGCACGCACGCCCTGATCCAGGAAGGCGTGTCGTTCCAGGCGCTCGGAATCGCCATCGTCGACGAGCAGCATCGCTTCGGAGCGATGCAGCGCCAGGACCTGAAGGCGAAGGGGCGCGGACCGGAGCCCGATCTCCTCATCATGACCGCCACACCCATACCCCGCACACTGTCGATGACGCTGTACGGCGACTTGGAGGTGTCCTCGATCGAGGAACTCCCACCGGGTCGCATCCCGGTGCGGACGGTGGCGCTGGGCCGGGGCGACGAGCAAGGGGCGTGGGACGTCATCCGCTCGGAGGTTGGGAGGGGCCGCCAGGCCTACGTGGTGTGCCCGCTCGTCGAGGACTCCGACAAGATCGAGGCGGCGAGCGCCACGGGCGAGTTCGAGCGGCTGCGCGGAGTCTTTCCCGATCTGAGTCTCGGGCTTCTGCACGGCCAGCTCGCCTCGAAGGAGAAGGAGTCGGTGATGGAGGCGTTCCGCCGGGGGGAACTCGACGTGCTGGTGGCGACCACCGTGATCGAGGTCGGGATCGACGTCGCCAACGCCACCGTGATCGTCATCGAGGACGCGGATCGATTCGGACTCTCCCAACTCCATCAGCTGCGCGGCCGGGTCGGCCGCGGGCATGAGCCGGGGACGTGCATTCTGCTGGCGGACCCGACGACCCCGGATGGCGAGCAGCGCATCGAGGCGATGGTCGCCAGTACCGACGGTTTCCGCCTGGCCGAGATCGACCTGGCCATCCGAGGGCAGGGGACCGTGTTCGGCGACCGGCAGTCGGGCCTGGGCGATCTCCGCATGGCCGACATCGTGCGCGATTTCGAGTTGCTGGTCGAAGCACGACGAGAGGCGTTCGCGATCGTCGAGGCGGACCCGACACTGAGCCGAATGCCCGGCCTGCGCGACGAGTTGACCGCCATGCTGGGTGACGAGGTGGCATGGCTCTTCGTCTCCTGAGCCGCCGTCCGTCCCAGCGCCGAGCCGGAGTAGCGTCGAGGCGATGAGAGTGATCGCCGGGACCCACCGGGGGAGGCGTCTGCAGGCTCCGGCAACGGCGGGCACCCGACCGGTCATGGATCGCGTGAAGGAATCGATCTTCTCGGCGATCATGGCGGAGGTCCCAGGGGCGGCCGTCTTGGACCTCTACGCCGGAGCGGGGAGTTTCGGCATCGAGGCGATGAGCCGGGGAGCGGAGTCGGTCGTCTTCGTCGAGTCCGGCCGCGCCGCACTCGATGCGCTGCGGGCGAACCTGAGCGTGCTCGGGATCGAGGCGACGGTGGTCGGGACCACCGTGGAACGATTCGTGAAGCAGATCGCCGGCCGGTTCGATCTGGTGTTCTGTGATCCCCCATGGCCGATTCCCGGGGAGGAGGTGTCGCGCCTCCTCGCCGACCTGGCTCCTGCACTCGACGACGAGACCACCGTCGTGTTCACCCGGAGGACCGGAGACCTTGTGCCCGAGGTGCCGGGGCTGCGGATTGACGACGTTCGGGAGCACGGAGACACCACAATCATCCGGTACGTGATGGACCGATGACGACTGCACTCTGTCCCGGGAGCTACGACCCGCCCACCAACGGACACGTCGACGTGATCCGACGAGCGGCGGCGATCTTCGATCGCGTGCTCGTGTCCGTCGTGGAGAACCCGTCGAAGACCTCCCTGTTCACCCCTGCCGAGCGGATCGGATTGTTCCGGCGGGCCCTCGATGACCTGTCCAACGTCGACTACGCCACTTTCGACGGCCTGCTGGTCGAGCATGTGTCCCAGCGCGGGGTGGACGTGGTGGTGAAAGGGCTCAGGACCTCGTCCGACTTCGACTACGAACTACAGATGGCCCAGATGAACGCCAGTATCAGCGGGGTGGAGACCGTCTTCATCCCGACGAGCCCGGCCTGGAGCTTCGTCTCGTCCACCCTCGTCCGCGAGGTGGCCCGCCTCGGCGGTAGCGTGGACGACCTGGTGCCTGCACCCGTGGCCGCTGCCCTGAAGGAGAAACTGTCGTGACCGAATCCGACCGCCCTGTCAGCCGGTCGAGCGTCGGCGAACTGCAGGACATGATCGACGTGATGATCGCCCATCTCGAGGAGGCGAAGTCGATGCCGCTGTCCACCAACGTGCTGGTGGACAAGGAGCAGTTCCTCTCGATGCTGCACCGCATGCGGGAGGAACTGCCGGACGAACTGCGGGCGGCCCGGTGGATGGTGCGCGAACGGGAGGCGTTCGTGGCGCGCACCAACGAGCGCGCGCAGGAGATCATCGACCGCGCGAAGTCGGAGAGCCGCCGCATGGTCTCCGAGTCCTACGTGCTGGCCGAGGCCGTGGAGGAAGCGAACATCCTCGTGCGTCGTGCCGAGGGCGAGGCCCGCCGCATGCGGCTGGAGGCGGAGGACGAGATCGATGTCAACCTGGAGAAGCTGGAGTCGCTGCTCGCCTCTGTCCTCACCAGGGTGCACGCCGCCCGTGCCGAACTGCACGAGGCACGGCCCGCCCCACCGGAGCCTCCGCTGTGAGCCGGCGTCGGATGTGACCCCGGCGCCGATACTCTTGGACCCGTGTCCTACCTGGTCAACATATCTGATCTGCTGGTCGACCCTGGCGCGGCCCGTGACGAAGAGGGGACCCTGGCGATGTCCGTCACCCTGGCGAACGCGGCCGTCGACGACGAGGTCTCGTTCCGGGTGTCGCTCCGGTCGCTGACCGACGGCATCGTCGCTCGCGGGACGGCGATCGTGGTGGCGGATCTGACCTGCAAGCGGTGCCTCACGACCTGGCAGGAGACGATCTCGATCCCGTTCGAGCAGGTCTACCGGCGGCACCCGGACGACGAGGACGACGAGCTGCCCCTCGTGGACGGCCACGCCATCGACCTGGAACCGGCGATCCACGACGAGGTCTCGCTGTCGTTGCCGGTGGCCCCGATCTGTCGGGAGGACTGCCTGGGACTTTGCGCGGTGTGCGGAACCGACTTGAATGAGGCACCCTGCGGCGGCCATGGCGATGGATCCGACTCTCCTTTCGCCGCGCTGAAGCAGTTGTTCGATTCCTGATCCACTCGGAGGATGCACCATGGCGGTGCCGAAGAAGAAGATGTCGCGCATGCGCACCCGGCAGCGCAAGGCGCAATGGAAGGTCTCCAAGCCGACGTTGTCGACATGCCCGCAGTGCAAGAGCCCGAGGCTCCCGCACCGGGCGTGTGCCACGTGCGGCACGTACAACGGCCGGGAAGTCGTCGCCACCGACTGACCGTGACCCGTATCGCACTCGACGCCATGGGCGGAGACCGCGCTCCCACCGAGACGGTGGCGGGAGCGGTGGCAGCCTCGGCCCAGGGTGTCGATGTGATCCTGGTCGGCGACGAGGGCCTGCTGGCCGCGCAACTACGGACGCTGGGTTCCGAACTGCCGATCGTCCACGCCCCGGACACCATCGGGATGGGTGACGAACCTGCCCGCGCCATACGGGACAAGCCCGACAGCTCGGTGGCGGTGTGCGCCAGACTGGTCAAAGAGGGCGGTGCAGCGGGATTCGTGAGTGCCGGATCGACCGGCGCGGCGATGGCCTCGGCGGCGATCCTGATCGGTCGGATTCCCGGGGTGTTGCGGCCGACGATCGCCTCCGTGCTGCCCACCCGTGGCACGGCGACGATCATGGTCGACTCGGGTGCGAATCCCGAGGTCAAGCCCGAACACCTCGTGCAGTTCGGCGAGATGGGGGCCGCCCTCGCCGAGA
>DATHWB010000010.1:0-5608 GCA_035460965.1 Acidimicrobiia bacterium | reverse complement strand
GCTGTCGGATACGGTTCGCCACGGTGAGGATCGCCGGTCCAGATCGGCGGTTCGTCGTGAGCGGCAGCGTGGGAGCGGTCTCGTCCCCGTTCGGGAAGTGGACACCGAAGTCGGCGAAGTTCTGCAGGCTGGCGCCCCGCCATTCGTAGATGGTCTGATCGGCGTCTCCCACCGCCGTCACGGGTACGCGCCCGGCGAAGATGCCGCGTAGCAACTCGCGCTGGGCGGGGTTGGTGTCCTGGTACTCGTCGAGGACGATCGCCCGATAGCGGGAGGCGATCGCATCCGCCACCTCCGGATACGAGGTGACGACCTTCCATGCGGAGCGGATCAGGTCGCCGTAGTCGGCGACTCCCATTCGCCGCTTCTCCCGCTCGTAAAGCTCCAACACCGCCAACAGGTCCCTGCGCTTGGGCCACAACTCGTCGTCGGCTGGAACGGTGACGTCGCCGGGTCCGAGCAGGTTGTCCGCCAACTCGGCTCCGAACGCGGCGATCCGATCGACGTTGTGGACGTTGCCGAGATCCCAGGTTCGGATCTCGGCCAGGCGGACGACCTCGAAGAGAATCTGGCGGGCGAACGTCGGAGTCACCAGCTTGGTGTCGCGCTCGACTCCCACGAGTGCCCCGAACTCGCGTAACACCTGGGCGGCGAACCCGTGATAGGTGTGGACCTCGACCTCGCGTCCGGACTCGACGCGCCCACGCAGCAGGTCGGCGATCCGCTCCGACAGCTCTCCGGCCGCCTTGTTCGTGAAGGTGATCCCGAGGATCTCCTCCGGTGCGAGGCCGTGGCGTTCGACCAGGGCGACGACGCGCAGGGCCATGGTCGTCGTCTTGCCGGTACCCGCTCCCGCTGCCACTCGGAACGAATGCCGTGGCTGAGCGATGACGGCAGCCTGCTCGGTCGTGGGTGTCAGCGTCATGTGGAGAACGCCTCGCGGCCCTCCGGCCACTCGGGGCACACGATCCGCACCGAGCATCGCTCACAGGCCTCGCCCGGAGTCGGCTCCCAACGCTCCTCGAGGATCGCGGTTGCCAGACCCACGAGAGTGTCCTCCAGTTCGTCGAGAGCCTCCATGTCGAGGGCCCGCCGGTAGCTCTTCAGTTTCGTCGCCGGGTACCAGAGCTCTGCGCTGCAGACGGGTCCCGGGAGTTCGGGATCCGACGAGGCGGCCAACGCGTAGAAGGCGAGCTGCAGCGACCGCGCCGCTTTCTCCTTCGACAGGATGGAGGCGGATGTCTTGTAGTCGACGACGCGGACGGTGCCGTCGGTGAGGCGTTCGATCCGGTCTGCGCGTCCCACCCACTCGACGCCTCCTCCGTTCCATCGCAGGGTGCGCTCGGCGGCGATGGTCGCCGCGCTGTCCTCGGGCCAACCGTCGAACAGTCTCTCCAAGAGATCGACGGCTTTGCGCCTCCAGATCTCGTCGAGCCAGGGGGAGCCGAAGGCCGCTTCGGCGTCCCACACCGCGTCGAGTCGTGCCAGCGCGTCGCCCAGTTCGGGTCGGGGGCGGTTCTCGGATCTCGCCGCCTCGTCGGCCTGCTCCAACACCGTGTGCAGGAGGGTTCCGAAGCGGGCGTGGTCTCCCGACGTGTCCGTCATCGCCAGCCGGCGTTCGAAGACGTAGCGCCGGGGGCACTCCCGGTACGACTCTGCCTGGGTGGGGGAGAGCCGTGGCGGTCGGGTGAACACCCCGCGCTCCGGGCCAGGCTCCCTGACCCCGGCGAACGACCAGGCATTCCAGAGTCGCGGCGTGTGCTCGGCCAGCGTTGCGGCCGCTGCCAGGCGTGAAGCGAGGGGCGCGGCCGGGTCCATCAGTGTGCGTCTCAACACCGTCTCGAGGCCGCGCGGCGTGAGGGGATCGTGCCGTCGGGACGGTGGCGGGGGAAGGTCGTCGACCGACCCTACGCCGGCGGCCGCCAGGAGGAAGCGGCTCGGTCGCCGTTCCCCCTCGTCGATTCCGGCGGTGGTGGCCGTCATGACGAGTCGGTGGCGCGCCCGGGTCATGGCGGTGTATGCCAGGCGGGCCTCCTCGCGGAGCCGGTCGACGAGCCAGGTGGACCGGTCGGTGTCGCCCGCAAGGGCCTGGGGATCGAGCGGATTGAACCCGCGGCGCAGGTCCGGAAAGACGTCTTCGGTGGCATCGGCGATGAAGACGGCGTCGAACTCGAGGCCCTTCGCCTGATGGAGGGTCGTGAGGGTGATCCTGTCCTCGTCTGACGTCCGATGCGAGAGCAAGGGGGTGGCTTCGAAGTCGTCGGATTCCGTCATCTCCCGATAGCGGAGCAGCGTGACCGACGGGTCGCGCTCGTGTTGTTGTTCCAGGACCTGGGCGAAGGCAGTCCACGCCGAGCGGTGCTCCCGGTGGCCCTCGGCGAGGGCGAATCGGGTCAAACGCGGGAGGTGGTCCCAGATGTGCCAGAAGCCGTCCTTGGCCGGAAGTCGGGTCGCCCAACCGGCGTCACCGAGCAGGGAGGCGAGGTCCGATGTGGACGGATCGGACTCCAGGGCAACGATCCACGTCGATCCGTGTCGTGCCTTCTGGCGACGAAGAGCTCGTTCGGCCGCAACGCCCAGGTCGTAGAGCGGACTCAGGAGGACCCGGCGTATCGGACCTTCCGCCAATCGACCCGCCAACGGATCGTCGGAAGAGGCGAGGGAGGTGGCCAGCGCCAGGTCGAGGAGGAGCTGAACGGCAGGATGGTCGACGAGCCTGGTGTCGGGTGTGTCATGCGGTATCAGCCGCCGGTCCAGGGCTCGAGAGAGCTCGGGGAGCAGGTGGCGGGTGGAGCGGACGAGGACCGCCATCCGCCGGTAGTCGACCCCCTCGAGGAGGTGGAGCCGTTCGACTTCGGCTGCCACCCACTCGGCCTCGGCGGACGCCTGGTCGAAGACGTGGACTTCGACGTCGCCGGCGTGAGGTGCGGGCGTGACCGGGTGCGTGGTCCCGGGAAGCCCCGCCCCGACGGAGACCCGCTCTGCGGCATGCAACACGGCCGCCGGCACGCGGAACGACGTGTCGAGGACGATCCTCCGAGCCGGAAGGCCTCCCAGCGTCGAGAAGCGGTCGACGAACGTGGCGATGTTGCGCACATCGGCACCGCGGAAGCCGTAGATCGACTGCCGCGGGTCGCCCGTGACCGTGAGATTCCGGCGGACGCGGGTGAGCCGCTCGAGCAGCTCTGCTTGGGCGGGAGCCGTGTCCTGATACTCGTCGACCACGACGTAGTGCGGTGCGACCCCGGACTCCATTTCGTCGGTGAGGTCGACGGCTCGGGACAGCAGCGTCCCGTAATCGATCCGGTGCCGACTGATCAGCTCGTTGGCGTAACGGTCCGCGAAGTCGGGGAGGGCTCGCCAGTCGGGGCGGCGATCGACCATGGCCCGCAGGTCCTCCGACCCGATGCGGCGTTCGGCCATCCGGAGGAGGAAGTCTGCGACATCGGCCGCGAAGGTCCGCGTGGCCAGCATCGCTCTGTGTGAGACGGGCCACGGGCCCGGGTCCTCCGAAGCCAGCAACTCGGCGACCAGTGCCACCTGTTCGGGTCCCGTGAGCAAGGTGGGGGGAGTCCCGCGGCGGGTCGACGAGTGGTCGTGCTTCTCGAGGAGGCGGATCGCGAGAGAGTGGAATGTCGAGACCGAGAGTGGTCCGAGTGAGCGTGACGCGCCGGCAGCGATCCGCGCCCGGAGGTCCGTCGCCCCGCGTCTCGAGAATGTCAGGACGAGGATCGTCGTGGGATCGTGGCCCGACTCGAGGAGGTGGGTGACGCGTCGGACGAGGAACTCGGTCTTGCCGGTTCCCGGCCCCGCCACCACCAGTTGCGGGCCGTCGACCGCGGCGATCGCCTCGTCCCACTCCTCGGGTCCGACCCTCCACTCGCCGATCACGCGATCGACGATAGGTGCGCTCACGCCGCCCGGGGCGGGCAGTGCGAGTCGTCCAGGACGTCGAAACCGATTCCGGCTGCACGAAGTGCGGCCATCGCCCGCTCGAACGTGTCGACCGTCGGCGCTGTCGCGACAGCCGAGGGTGTGAGTGTGGTGGCGGATCGTGTGGTCGTGGTGCTCGTCATCATGCGCCCAACGTACGGGTCGGGTGTGACGATTTCTCGACGGTGCCACGTTCCGACGTGGGCAACCCTCTAGATTCGGCGAGAGCGACCGGGAGGACCATGACCACTGAGCAGCTGAGCCACGAGTGGGACAGCCCCATGTATTTCGAGGCGGTGGCGCAGTTCGATCGGGTTGCCGAGTTCATGAACCTCGACGACAACGTGGCCGATCGGTTGCGCGTACCCCAGCGCTCCACCGTGGTCAGCTTCCCCTTCCGAAGGGACGACTACCGCACCGTCGAGACCCTGTTCGGCTACCGCGTCCAGCACCTCACCACGATGGGACCCACCAAGGGCGGGATCCGGTTCGACGAGGACGTGACGCTCGGCGAGGTGGCAGCGCTCGCCATGTGGATGACGTGGAAGTGTTCGATCGTCGGTGTCCCGTTCGGGGGGGCCAAGGGCGGGGTCCGGGTCAACCCGCGAGAGCTGAGCCGTTCCGAGCTCCAGCGGGTGACGCGACGGTTCACGATGGAGATCATCAACGTGATCGGGCCCCAGACCGACATCCCCGCCCCTGATCTCGGCACCAACGAGCAGGTCATGGCATGGCTGATGGACACCTACTCCCAGCATGTCGGTCATTCGGTACCTGCGGTGGTCACCGGCAAGCCGCCGTCGCTGGGCGGATCGATCGCTCGCCGGGAGGCGACAGGGCGAGGAGTCGTGTCCCTCATCCAGCCTGCCTGCTCCCATCTCGACATCCCCGTCAAGGACGCCCGCGTGTCGATCCACGGATTTGGGAACGTCGGACGCTACGCCGCCATCGCCGCGGCCGAGCAGGGGATGAGAGTCGTGGCTGTGTCGGACATCTCCGGCGGCATCTACGACGCGGCGGGCTTGGACGTCGACGACGTCGCCAACTGGGTGGATGCCACCGGGTTGATCGAGGGATATCCGAACGCCCAGCACATCGCAGGTATGGACGTGTTCCTCGTCGACTGCGACATCCTGATTCCCGCCGCCGTCCAGGGTGTCATCACCGCCGACAACGCCCCGGAAATCACGGCCAGCCTCGTCGTGGAAGGCGCCAACAACCCGATGACGCTGGCAGCCGACGACATCCTACGTTCCCGCGGGGTGTTCATAGTTCCCGACATCCTCGCCAACGCAGGCGGGGTGACCGTCTCCTACTTCGAGTGGGTCCAGGACGTGCAGGCCTACTTCTGGTCCGAGAACGAGATCGTCGGTCGACTCCGGGAGATCATGACCAGGGCTTTCAGCGACGTCCTCAACATCTCGGTGAAGGAGAACGTCGACATGCGGACCGCCGCCCTCATCAAGGGAATCCAGCGAGTCACCGACGCCAAACTCGTTCGAGGCATCTTCCCCTGAGCAGCCTGACCGTGCAGGGGGCGCGGGCCCCCCGGCACCCCCCAGCGCTCGATCCCTGTTTGATTGTGCAGGGGGCGCGAGCCCCCCGGCACCCCCCAGCGCTCGATCCCTGTTTGATTGTGCAGGGGGCGCGAGCCCCCCGGCACCCCCCAGCGCTC
>DATHWB010000009.1:0-2896 GCA_035460965.1 Acidimicrobiia bacterium | reverse complement strand
CTGCAACGGGTGGAGGGCCTGCTCGAGTTCCTCATCCCGCGTTTTGCCGCCGAAGGCAAGTCCTACCTCACCATCGGGATCGGCTGTACCGGCGGACACCACCGATCCGTGGCGCTGGCCGAAGCGCTCGGGGCGTGGCTGTCCGACCACGACATCGACGCCCGGGTCCGTCACCGCGACTCCGAGAAATGACCCAGCCGGAACTCGAAACCGGGCTCGACCTCAGCCCGTTCCGGCTCGACCCGACCGGACCACGGGTGGTCGCCATCGGAGGGGGCCACGGTCTGGCTGCCGCGCTGGAGGCGGTCCAGGCGTATGCCTCCCACATCACCGCCGTGGTCTCGGTGGCCGACGACGGAGGATCCTCCGGACGTCTCACCAACGGGATGGGAGTGCCGCCCCCCGGGGACATTCGCCGCTGCCTGCTGGCACTCACCCCCGATCCCGGCATCTGGTTCGAGCTCTTCAACTACCGGTTCCCGGGCGGGCCGGACGACGCAGCCGACCTCAGCCCCCAGGACGTGGCCGGCCACGCCCTCGGCAACCTGCTGCTGGTCGCCCTCGCCGACCTGTGCGGCGGCGACTTCGGACTGGCCGTCAAACAGGCCGGATCGCTGCTCGGGGCGCTCGGCACCGTCATCCCCGCCTCCAGGGAAGCGGTGCGGATGTCCGCCGACATCGGTGGTCGACGGGTCGACGGCCAGGTGGCGGTGGCCCGCACCCCCGGAGGAGTGGAGCGGCTGATACTCGGGCCGGACGGGATCCAGGCCAACCCCGACGCCCTCGAAGCCGTCGCCGCCGCCGACCAGATCATTCTCGGGCCGGGCAGCCTGTTCACCTCGGTGCTGGCAGCCCTCACCGTGCCGGGAATGGCCGAAGCGGTGGAGGCGGCGCCGGGCCGGATCGTCGCCGTCCTCAACCTCGTCACACAGAACCACGAGACCGCCGGTCTCACCGGATGGGACCACATCCGGGCGCTGCAGGTCCACGCGGGGCTCACCAGGGCCGGTGGTATCGTCGCTCACCGGGGCGATCTCTCGGTACCGGACAGCGTGAGCCGGGTGGAGATCGACTCCGAGGCCGCAGCCGGGCTCGGATGGGACCTGTACGAGGCCGACGTGGCGGCAACCGACGTCCGTTGGCCGGCACACGACCCCATCAAGCTGGGAGCGGCGCTCCGACAGGTGATCTGAAGGGCCGCATGAACCGTTACCTCACACTCGACGACGTGGACGTGGCAGGGCGCACCGTCCTCGTCCGCTCCGACCTCAACGTCCCGCTCGCCGACGGGGAGGTGGGCGACGACTTCCGCATTCGGATGGCGCTCGACACCATCACCAAGCTGCGGAATGCCGGTGCCCGGGTGGTCGTCTGCTCGCACCTCGGCCGCCCCAAGGGAGTCGACCCCGCATTCTCGCTGCGACCGGTCGCCAAACGCATGACCGAACTCGCCGGCTACCCGGTGACCCACGTGCCGGCGACCGTCGGTCCCGTCGCCATCGACGCCGTCAACCACGCCTCCACCGGCGACGTCGTGCTGCTGGAGAACACCAGATTCGAGCCGGGCGAAACCAAGAACGACGACACGCTGTCCGACGAGTTCGCCGGGCTGTGCGACCTGTTCGTGCAGGACGCCTTCGGGTCGGTGCATCGAGCGCACGCGTCGACCGTCGGAGTGGCGGAGAGGGTGAAGTCGGTGGCGGGCCCGCTGCTGGTCTCCGAACTGACGGCCCTCGGCCGCTTCCTGAGCGACACCGAACGGCCCTACGTCGTGATCCTCGGAGGCGCCAAGATCTCGGACAAGCTCGGAGTGGTGAACAGCCTGCTGCCACGCACCGACACCATGCTGATCGGCGGCGGGATGTGCTTCACGTTCATGAAGGCCAACGGCCTCGACGTCGGATCCAGCCTGGTGGAAGAAGACATGGTGGACGACGTGCGGGAGATCCTCGCCGGGGTCGACGGCCACAAGATCCGCCTTCCCGCCGACATCGTCGTCGCCGACCGGTTCGCCGAGGACGCCTCCCACCGCATCGTGGCCGCCGGCGACATCCCGGACGACTGGCTGGGACTCGACATCGGCCCGAGGACCGTCGAGGCGTTCCGGGAAGTGATCGCAGGCGCCGCCAGCCTGTTCTGGAACGGCCCGATGGGCGTGTTCGAATGGGAGGCGTTCAGGGCGGGCACCGAACAGGTCGCTCGCGCCGTCGCCACCAACTCCGGATTCACCGCCGTCGGTGGAGGCGACTCGGCCGCCGCCCTGCGGACACTCGGCTTGGAGAACGCCGTGTCGCACCTCTCCACCGGGGGAGGCGCCGGGCTGGAACTGCTGGAAGGGACCGACCTGCCGGGCGTCGAGGTGCTGGAGAGATGGGTGGAGTGATGGAACGACAGGACCTGATCGTCGGCAACTGGAAGATGAACGCCAACCACCTGGAAGCCATCCAGATGGTCCAGAAGCTCTCCTACCGGCTGGAGAAGGGCGACACCGAACGAGTGGAAGTGGTGGTCGCTCCGCCGTTCACCGCACTGCGGTCCGTGCAGACCGTCATCGAGGCGGACCGGCTCCCGATCCGGCTCGGCGCCCAGAACTGTGACTGGCGGGAGTCCGGTGCGTACACCGGTGAGATCTCCGCCCCGATGCTGGCCAAGCTCGGCGTAGGCCACGTGATCGTCGGACACTCGGAGCGTCGTGCCCACTTCGGGGAGACCGACCAGACGGTCAACCAGCGGGCCAAGGCGGTGCTGGCGTCCGGGATGCATCCCGTCGTGTGCGTGGGGGAGACCCTCGACCAGCGCGAGGCAGAAGAGACCGAGCAGGTCGTCGTCGCCCAGGTCACAGCCGGATTGGCCGGACTCCCCGGGGAGCAGATCGCCGGGACGGCCGTCGCCTACG
>DATHWB010000008.1:0-9145 GCA_035460965.1 Acidimicrobiia bacterium | reverse complement strand
GTGAGCGCCACCGTCACCGACGACGACGGCGGCTCCGACACGGAGACGTACGAGTACGTCGTGGTATTCGACCCGTCGGCCGGGTTCGTGACCGGCGGTGGCTGGATCTGGTCGCCTGCGGGCGCCTATGTGGATGATCCGGATCTCGAGGGCCGGGCCAACTTCGGCTTCGTCGCGAAGTACAAGAAGGGCCAGACCACGCCAGACGGGCAGACGCAGTTCCAGTTCCATGCGGGTGACCTGAACTTCCACAGCACCTCCTACCAGTGGCTGGTGGTGTCCGGGCCGAAGGCCACCTACAAGGGAACCGGGACGATCAACGGGTCGGGCCACTACGGGTTCTTGCTGACCGCCAGGGACGGCCAGGCGACCGGTGGCGACGGGACCGACCTGTTCCGGATCAAGATCTGGGATGTCGGGACCGAGGAGGTCGTGTACGACAACAACCTGGGTGGAGGCGACGACGCCGAGCCGGCCACTGCGCTCGGAGGCGGGAGCATCGTCATCCATTCCGGAGGCAACGGCAAGAAGTGATCCGAGGCGGCGATGGGAGGGTGACCGGCCCGAGCCGCGGCACCCTCCCATCACCGCTCGACCGCGGCTGGCACCGACTTGACGGCAACTCAGGTCCGGCGGGACGTGAGCTGCGTGCACCGACGCCGGGGCAGGGTGGCTCGGCCCCCGCGGAGGCGGTCGGAACCGTCGCCTGGGAGGTCTAGGTCGCGAAGTCCTTCTTACCCCGTTGTTCGCGATCGCTGGCAGAATCGTGGGGGACACGGAGCGATGGCTCCGATGGCCGACCGGATCAACCGGCCGGCAAAGGGGGAAAGCGAATGCGAGCACGTTCGCACGAGACTGGTCACGGTCCAGCCGTCCGTGCCCACCACGTGGTGGGCGTCGTCCACGTCCTGGACATCGACGGCGATCGTGGCGATGTCTGCCACGCCATCGAGGTGGAGATGGAGCGCTGCGGGGCGCACGCACTGCTCGTCGACCTCACCGGCGACGACATCTCGGAAGAGGATGCGGCCCAGATCATCGCCACGCTCGGGGAGTCCCAGGTGGGCGAATGGCATACGGCCGAGGGCGCCGACAGGGTGGAGGCCGAAGGTCCTCCGGTTCGGCGCCTGTGGCACGACGACGGGCGGGAGATCCTCATCCGTGGTGGTGGAGCACCCTGACGGGATCACCCGTTCGGGTTCCACACCGCGGTGGGCTCCTCGGGCGGGTACGGCGCGGGTGAGATGGTCGCCAGCATCGTCAGTGCCACATGTCCGTCCAGACAGAGGGCGGTGTCGGATGCCGGGTCCAGCCCCGCGCTGGATCCGCGTACCTCGAACTCGAGCTTCTCGCCGGGTACGTCGGCGATCGCGACCCGGATGTGTCCGACGTCGTCGAGATCGGCCCACCGGATTCCCTTCACCTGGTTCAGGGGTCGGCCGGGGACGTTGAGATTGAGGACGACCTTGGAGCCGGGTCGGCCGAGCACCCAATCCACTGCGGCGCGTGCGATGGTCGCTGCCGTGTCCCATTGCCAGGGATCCGACTCCGCCAGGCTGACCGCCAGACCGTGGGCACCCATCGTGCGGGCCGTGAGGGCGGCGCCCACCGTGCCCGAGTGGATCACCGAGTGGCCTGTGTTCATCCCGGCGTTGATACCGGAGACCACCAGGTCGGGAGGTCTACCGAACGCACCGAGCATTCCCGCCAGCACCGCCAGTCCAGGGGGCCCGGCGACCGTGTAGGCGTTCAAGTTTCCCCGCTCCACCTTCGTCAGCGCCACTCCTTGTGCCGGATCGAACTGGCCGATGCCAGTCCCGCTGCCGCTCATGTCCCACGCCGGGGCCACGACGACGGTGTCGAAGTCGGCGTCGAGTCGGCGAGCGAGTAGTTCGATGCCCGGGGAGTCGATGCCGTCGTCATTGGTCACGAGGACGCGCGGTTCGGCAGGCGTCGGGTGGACGTGTTCGTCGATGACGAAAGCCCGGGACTCGTCCGTCGGCGGATGCTCGGCACTCAGAGTGAACCGACCTCCTCCACCGTGACTTCGCCTATGAGCTGGTGGATCAGGGCGGCGGACCCGGTGGCCAGTCCCTTGCGGGTGACGTTCGCCGAACCGGCTGCACAGCCGAGGCGCAGCATGTCGTCGACGGCGTAGTTGGCGACGAACGCAGCGGTCAGGGCGCCGGTCATCGAGTCCCCCGCGCCGGTCTCGTCGACGACGGACAGCGTCGGGGGAGTCACCCGATACAGGTCGCCGCCGATGGCCGCCAGACTCGGGCGACCGCCGCGAGAGACGACGATGGCGCGAGCGCCCCTCTCGTGCAGGGTCCTCATCGCGCAGATCACATCCTGCTCGGACTCGGATTCGAGAGTCCCGTCGATCTTGAGATCTTCGTCGCTCACCTTCAGGAGGTCGATGGGACCGCCCGCCAGCCAGGCGTCGAGATCGGCCCCGTGAAGATCTGCCACCACCCGGACACCGGCGGCACTGACGTCGGCGCCGAGCCGAGTGAAGATCTCGTCGCTGATGCCGTTGCCGGGCAAGCGGCCCGTCGCCACGCAGGTGCGGGTGGCGAGAGACAGTTCGAGCATCTTCCCGTACAGGTCGTCGAGTTCGTGTCGGTCGAGCACAGGCGGACGGGTTTGGGCGACCTCGGATCTCCTGCCGGAGCGCCGATCGTGAACACGGGCAGCCGTGTCCTGTTCGATCAAGACCGGTTCGAACGAGACCTCCCAGTCGACCATGGCGGCGCGCATCGCCCGACCCGGTTCCCCTCCCGCCGGGCCGCAGACCACAGCCGGGACTCCGAGTTGGCGCAGCATGCGGGCGATCCAGAACCCCTGCCCGCCTGGATGCAGGTGGATCTCGCAGGTGGTGTCGTCGCCGTCTTCCAGCGGCTCGATCGTGACCGAGAAGAGGACCCCCGGTGCCAACACCACCACCTCAGGTTCGGACGCCACGGAGTCGTGAGTGACCATCTGGACTGAACCTACCCGCGGGCCCGTCCAAGGCGTTCGAGTACCGAGAGTCGCTTCGGCGGTCCCTCAGGTCGGCTCCGGGTCCTCGCGGGACGGCATGCGCGGTTCCACGACATGCCTCGCCAGGTACTCGATCCGCTTGATGATCTCGATGAAGTCGGTTTCGATCGCGTAGAGGCGCCTTCGGTGGTCCTCGGCCGCCAGGAGTCGGTTGACTTGATGACCACGGGCGACGTCGAGTCGGCGGTTGAGGATCCGCTTGCCGTCGACGACCCGCGTCGCCGCCTCCTCGTTTCCGTCGACGGCTGCCTGGACGGCATCGGCCACGGTCGCCGTGACCGAATCGAAGAGTCGTGTCAGGAGCTGACGGGTCTCCACACTCACGTGGACACCGTTGTCGAGCCGGCGTCGACCGAGCGTGACGAGGTTCTGCTCCACCAGATCACCGATGCTCTCGAGAGTGTTGCTGACCTCGAGCAGCGCCAACATCGCCTCACCCTCATCGGCGGACAGGGATCCTTCCAGGAGTCTTCGCAGGTAGGCGACGATGTGGTCGTAGAGGGCATCGACGTCATCGTCGATCTCTGCCAGCCTGGACAATTGGGGCCGGGTTCCGACGAGAACCGCGTGTGGCGCGGCGCGAAGCATGTCCAGCACCAACTGGCCCAGACGGCCGACCTCCCGGCGGGCGGCATCGAGTGCCAGCGACGGCGTGCCGAGCAGTTCGTCCTGGATGTGGCGGGGAGCCGACACCGGAGCCTCGTCTCCCGCTTTTTCCGGGAGCAGACGTCGCAGCACCATGGCCGTCGGTCCGAGGAGGCCGATGAACAGCAGCACGTTGGCGATGTTGAAGATGGTGTGGGCGTTGGCGAGTTGTCGCGGGGCTTCCGCAGCCAGCCGGGCCGTTCCGGAGAGTTCCGGGTAACTGGGGGACAGGGCGGTCGCCGCTGTGACGAGCGGGCCGAGCAGCAACAGCCACAGGGCCGCACCGACGAGGTTGAAGAGCACGTGACCAGCAGCCGCGCGTTGGGCATCGCGGGAGCGGCCGAGCGCCGCCAGACCGGCGGTGAAACACGTTCCCACGTTGGCACCGATCACGATGGCGATGC
This sequence comes from Acidimicrobiia bacterium, assembly GCA_035460965.1. GTDB lineage: Bacteria > Actinomycetota > Acidimicrobiia > Spongiisociales > ZC4RG35 > DATHWB01. The sequence goes on along the minus strand of DATHWB010000008.1, from coordinate 5,054 downwards.
CGGCCGGAAGCGGCAGGAGCCCCTCCGAGGCCAGCACGATGGCCAGCACCGTGGTGGCCGACGACGACTGCACGACGGCGGTGAAGGCGGTCCCTGCCGCCACCCCGATCAGGGGGCTCTCCAGGCGAGCCATGAAATCGATGAACGGTTCGTGTTCTCGCAGAGGCGCCATCGCCGTGCTCATCGCCTGCATACCGAGGAAGACGAACCCCAGTCCGAGCACAGCCGAACCCCATCCGCGAACTCGATCCTCCTTGCCCAGAGTCAGTGTCAGAAAACCGACGGCAACGATTGCCAGCGCCCATTCGGCGACGTCGAAGGCGACGATCTGGGCGGTGAGAGTGGTGCCGACGTTCGAACCGAGGATGACGCCGAGCGACGACGCCAACGTCATCACGCCCGCACCGACGAACCCCACGGCAAGGACGGTCGTGACCGTGGAGGACTGGAGGATGGCGGTGACCGCCGCGCCGGTTGCCACCGCCTTTGCACGGTTTCGTGTCAGGCGCGCCAGCAACTCGCGAAGGCGGTCGCCTGCCACGCCTCGCAGCGCGGCGGTGAGTTGCTGCAAGCCGAAGAGAAGAAGGGCGATTCCTCCGAGGAGCCCCACCACCAGCGGCCCCCACTCCAACCCGACCGGAACCGGCTCAGTCATGTGTGCCCCGCGTGATCACTGCGATCCATTGTGGCCGCTCCGGGCTCTGCTGAGCATGCGGAGCCTCTGTTCCGGCCCGGTGCCTCGCTTGGACGTACCGCGTTACGCTCGCCAGCAAGACGTGACGAGGAGTTGGAATGAGTGGCGTTCGGGTACTCGTCGGGACCAAGAAGGGTGCGTTCATCCTGACGGCCGACGGAAGCCGCAACTCGTGGGATGTGTCGGGTCCCCACTTCGCCGGGTGGGAGATCTACCACCTGAAGGGCTCTCGGGTGGATCCGTCCCGGATCTGGGTGTCCCAGTCGACCGGCTGGTTCGGCCAACTCATCCAGCGCTCCGACGACGGCGGCCAGTCGTGGAACCCGGTCGGGAACGAGTTCGCGTACGAAGGCGAAACCACTCCGCACCAGTGGTACGACGGGACCCCGCATCCGTGGGAGTTCGCCCGGGTCTGGCATCTCGAGCCGTCCCTCAGCGACCCGGACGTCGTGTGGGCCGGGGTGGAGGACGCCGCCCTCTTCCGGTCGACAGACGGAGGGTCGACCTGGCACGAGATGGCCGGTATGCGCACACAGCCGAGTGCAGGGATGTGGGCACCGGGAGCCGGCGGCCTCTGCCTCCACACGATCCTGATCGACCCCTCGAACGAAGACCGCATGTTCGGGGCGGTGTCTGCGGCAGGCGTGTTCCGAAGCGACGACAGAGGCGACTCCTGGCGTCCCATCAACAAGGGGCTGGTGTCACCGTGGGAACTGCCGGACCCCGAGGCCGAGGTGGGGCACTGCGTCCACAACCTGGCGATGCACCCGGACCGTCCCGATGTTCTCTTCATGCAGAAGCACTGGGACGTCACCCGCTCCGATGACGGCGGCGAGAGCTGGTACGAGATCTCCGGTGATCTCCCGACCGACTTCGGGTTCCCGATCGAGGTGAACGCCAACGAGCCCGACACGGTGTACGTGGTCCCGATCACGAGCGACTCCGAACACTTCCCGCCGGAGGGGCGGCTCCGTGTCTATCGCAGCCGGGTCGGGGGGCACGAGTGGGAGCCGCTCACCCAGGGCCTGCCCCAGGAGAACTGCTACGTGAACGTGTTGCGGGATGCGATGGCGGTGGACCACCTCGACCCATGTGGCATCTACTTCGGCACGACCGGCGGGCAGGTGTACGGGTCGGCGGACGGTGGCGACTCGTGGGAGCCGATCGTGAGGGATCTTCCGGCCGTGTTGTCGGTCGAGGTGCAGACGCTGCCGTGATCCGGGTCATCCTGCCCTACCACCTGCGGAACCTGGCGGGGACCGGCCGCGAGGTGGAGATCGAGGTCGAAGGGCCCGTGACCCAGCGGACGATCCTCGACGAACTCGAGAGGCGCTACCCCGTACTGCGGGGGACGATCCGCGACCACGACGGCGCCAAGAGGCGACCCTTCATCCGCTTCTTCGCCTGTCAGGAGGACCTCTCACACGAGGACGTCGACACGGAGTTGCCCGCGGCGGTGGCTGCCGGGGAAGAGCCGTTCATGGTGGTCGGATCGATGGCCGGCGGCTGACCCCGCGTTCTTAGCGAACAGGCGCGTCAACAACGACGCGCTCGGACAGACAAATCGCTGCCCGAAGCGCTGGCCCGGGTTTTGTGTGAACCAGCGCGTCACTGATGACGCGCTGGTTCGCTAAGAACGCGATCAGGCAAACGTCGGCGTACTGCAAGCCGGCTGCATGCCGCCTTCCAGGGCACGGGGCGATGATGTGGCCAGAAAGGAGTTGCGATGCCAGAGGTCCTCGAAGAGCCCAGGACGCTCGCGACTTTCGAGAGCGTCGTCGAAACACTCGAGCGACCGATCGAGCGCGCGCCTCAGCCGCCTCCGCCCCAGGAGGTCGGGCCGGTGCGGTGGATCGCATGGGTCGTAGGGTTGATGGCCGTCGTGGTCGCCGGGGTGTTCATCTACAGCACAGTCGGCGATGGCGGAACCGACGGTTCGTTCGAAGCCAACGAGCTGGCCCGTATGGAGGCGATGGCGCCCGCGGTCGACATGTCCTTCGAAACCAATGAGTTTGCGCGGATGCAGGCGCTGGCACCGGAGGTGTTCGAATCCGACGGTTCGTTCGAAGCCAACGAATTCGCCCGGATGCGGGCATTGGCTCCCGAGATCGACGACTCGTTCGAGGCGAACGAGTTGGCCCGATTCCTGCGGGTCGCTCCAGAGGCGTAGCCGCTCGATCGTGATAGCGGACCCGGGGAGGTGACTCTCCGGGTCCTTGCGTGCTGGTCGTCGGTTTCCCGCGCCCGGATGAGGGCCGGTCTCAGCTCCGGGCCGTCATCGTGAAGTAGCTGTAGCGGCCCAGTGAGTCCTTGACTTTGACTTCGAAGGTCACGTCGTGTGGGGCCTTGGGGAAGGTCACCTTCACATACCAGCGTCCGTCGGAGCCGACGACGGTGTCTCCGGTACCCCATTCCGAGACCACCTTCACCAGGCTGCCCGGTTCGCCGGTGCCGTGATACTCGTCGTACGGCGGTACCGCGCTCGACTGCTGCCAGGTGGCGTGCGCCAGGAACGGCGCCGGCTCGGTACTCGGATCCTTGACCGGTTCCTTCGTCGGTTCGGTTGGTTTGGACGGTGGCTGATAGACGGCTGTCACGCTCGCGGTGGAGGTGTTACCGGCGTCGTCGATGGCCGTGAACGTGGCGCGGTTCGAACCCTCGGAGAGAACCAGGACGATCGACCAGCTGCCGTCCGCCCCGACTCTCGCCTCGTAAGGACCGGCGAGCACCCTGGCGCCGGGTTCGGTCACCCCGGCGAAGGTGACGTGTGTCTCTGTGAAGATCTGGCCGTCTACCGGTGAGAGGATCGAGAGCGCCGGTGGTGTGACGTCTGTGATCGGCACCGTGGCTGAGGAAGCAGGGACGGCGGGGACCAGGCTGGGCGGAGGAGCGGTGGTCGTCGGGGTCGTGGTTGGGGCGGTCGTCGGGGTGACGGTCGTCGTGGTGGCCACGTCGACGTCGTCGGCGACGATGGCCGGTCGGATGCTCCACATACCGACGACGAGTACGAGGACAGTGGCTGCTCCCGCCGCGAGCGCCCATCCGGGGGTGAATGCCCTGGGGGCCTGCGGCCGGGTGGTCGGCGGCTCCGCGAGCACGAGTTCGGCGTCGCGCACCGACCGGCGGAGGGCGGCGGCCGCCGAGCGAGCCCGATCGTCGAGGTCGATCACGAGAATCCTCCCAGTTTCTCGGCGAGGGCCTTGCGTCCACGATGTAGGTGCACCTTGGCGGTCGACGGACTGCAGTCGAGGACCTCGGCGATGTCGGAGACGGGACGGTCCTCGAGGTAGTGCAACGCCACCGCTGTGGCCTGATTTCGGGGGAGTGACCGGACCGCTCTCCAGAACTCGTCGTCGCGTGGTTCGAGCGGTTCGATCACGCCCTGTCGTTGGCCTGCGAGCCGGGTGACGGCCTTCAGTTCGGCGATGCGTTTCCGATACTGACTGACGGCCATGTTCGATGCCACCCGTCGCACCCACGCGTCCGGTCGGTCCATGACAGACACCCTCTCCCACTGGGCGTGCGCCACCATGAGCGCCTCCTGGGCCAAGTCCTCGGCCCCCGACCTGCTGCCCGACAAGGCGAGCACGAAGGCCACCAATCGACGGAACTCGCGGCGGTAGAACGACTCGAACGTCTCGAGTCCCACCAGTCGTTCATCGGTTGTCAGCACTCGTTGGCCGATCAAGCCGGTTCTCCGGTCCTTTGCGTGGTACTCGCATCGGACGGGCGAGAGGTTTACTTGACCTCTGCGACGGGGTGGGGGCGATCGGTCGCGAGGTCGGGCAGCAGCCAGGTAAACCTCGGACGGGGTCGGTGCGAGTGTTCTCGAAAGCCAGGAGTCGGAGGACACAATGCGGCAGGTCGCGATGTTCGTGGTGGGTTTCGCCGTGGTCGCGGCAGCGGGGGTGGCTGCAACGCAGATGGCGGTCGTGGCCGGATCTGGTCCGGCATCACCCCACTGGGCCCCGGAGAAGCCGGTGTCGGCTCCGGCTGGCGCGGACGCCCGCCCACCGGACCGGGAAGCGGTGACCGCAGCGCCACGAACCGAACCACCATCCGAGGACGAGGGCCTCACCCTGGAGATCCACGACCCGCAGGACGGACTTCGCACGGACGCCGTCGAGGTCGTGCTGACCGGCAGGACCTCACCCGGGGCGCATGTGTGGTCGGGCGAGCATGTCGCAGTGGTGGATCCGGAGGGTGGGTGGTCGCTGACCGTGCCGCTCGTTCGCGGAAAGAACGTGCTCTTCGTTGGAGCACTGCGCGGCGACCTCACCACCACGGTCACGACGACGATCATCCAGGGGGAGGAGCTGGTCTGGGCGATCCATCAGAAGGTGCGTGCATCGGAGACGCC
>DATHWB010000007.1:0-5177 GCA_035460965.1 Acidimicrobiia bacterium | reverse complement strand
CGTGACTCCCGAGACGGATGTTGCGTGCGAGCGAGTCGCTGAACAGGCGCGGCACCTGAGCCGTGTACGCGGCGCGGGGCGGTGTGAGGAACGTGCCAGGGTCGTCGACAGGAGTCCCGTTCCAGAGGATCTCCCCGTCGGCGGGGACCAACCCGAGCAGCGCCCGCACCAGAGTCGTCTTCCCCGACCCGATACGACCCGTCACGACGACGAACTCACCTCTCCGCAGGGTGAAGGAGACGTCCTCGATCCCTCCCCCGGTCGTGGGGTAGCGGAACCCGAGTCCCCGCGCTTCCAGCTCCTGCAACGGCTCAACTGCGGGAGGAGGTGCGGGCTCGTCCACCTCTCCGAACAGCGGCACCCTGGTCTTGTCCAGGAGGAGCGGGTCGGGAGCGTCGACGGCGAGGCGGCGTATCCGATCGAAGGCCACCCCGGTACGGCGATGCTGGGCGACGATGTCGCCGGCGAATGCCATGTAGCCGGTCAGACGCGGCAGGTAGGTGAGGAACACCGCCAGTTGGCCGACGGTGAACGATCCCTCCAGGATCCCGGAGGCGGCGACGAGCAGCACCAGGGCAGTGGCGATCGTCGCCATGTTCGTGTTGATCGACCTGAGTAGCTCCGTGAGGAACGTGTCCCGGAGCGCAGCACGCCGTCGCACTTCGTTCAGCCGATCGAACCGCGCCAGTACCGGCTCTTCCGCGTCGGCGAGCTTGACGGCCTGGACGCCCCCGAAGAGCTCCCCGACGAATCCGGTGACGTCCTCCGTGGCCAGACGCATCACCCGGCGTCGTCGCCGAATCTGAGGGCTGAGCGACTGTGTCAGGACGAGTGTGAGGACGAGTGGGATCAGAACATAGGCGGTGAGCCCGGGATCGATCGACAGCATGACGGCCGTGGCACCGGCGGCGAACGCCAACACTCCGCCCAGGTCCACCCAGTTCTCCATGTACTCGAGGAGATCGTCCACGTCGTCTCGGAACGTGCTCACGGCCTCAGACGGGGACACCGGGATCTGGCGTGAGCGAGGGGCGGTGAGCAGCCACCTCAACAGATTGCGGCGCAGCTGCAGGGCGCTCTCGATCCAGTGTTCCATCCACACGATGTCGCCGAACCACAGGACCACCTGGCGGCCGTAGGCGATGGCGGTGAACACCAGCACCAACGACCACACGCCTTCGCCGAACGTCTCGTCACCCGCCAGCCGGTCGAAGATGGCGCCGACGACGATGCCCAGGAAGACCGGCGCTCCGTGGATGACGGTCCAGATCAACGCCGCCATCCCGAAACGCACCGGCCGGTAGCGGACCATCTCCCACCCGAGCCGCAACGTGGAGTAGGGCTTCACGACAGTTCCCTTCCCTGCCCGGCGGCGAGGAGGCGCGAGTACCTGCTCGTCGGATCGGCTGCCAGGTCCACCCGGGCACCGTGCTCCACGATCCGGCCCGCCTCCACCACCATGATCGAGTCGACCGACCGCACGGTCTCCAGACGGTGGGCGACGATGACCGCGGTCCGCCCCGCGAAGATCCTCTCGGTCGCAGTCGCGATCAGTGACTCCGTCATCGGGTCCAGCCGCGACGACGGCTCGTCGAGGATGACCACCTTCGGGTCCTGCAGGAAGACCCGGGCGAAAGCGAGCAACTGTGCCTCACCCGCCGAGAGGCCGGTCCCCCCCGACCCGAGCTCGGTGTGGAGTCCGAGCTGACGGATCCAGTCCCCCAGTCCCACCCGATCGAGCACCCCGATGATCGACTCGTCGTCCCGGTCCTCCCGGAAGAAGGTCAGGTTGTCCCGCACGGTGGCACCGAACAACTGAACGTCCTGGGTGACGACGCCGACGGTCCGCCGGAGCGCGGCCCGGTCCAGATGGCGCAGATCCACACCACCGATCGTCACCCGTCCTTCGGTGGGGTCGTACAGGCGCGCCAGGAGGCGGGTGATGGTGGTCTTGCCGCCACCGGTGCGCCCCAGCAGACCCAGGGACGTCCCGTCGGGGATCGTGAAGTCCACCCCGTCGAGCACGATTCGGTCCTCGTAGGCGAACCGGACGCCTTCGAACCGCACCGTCGCATCCCCCGGCGCCGACTCCGTCCCCTCGTCCACCATTCGGGACGACCGGGCGCGCAGGGCATCGATCCGGAGAATCCCGCCCGCTGCCTTCTGCAACTCCTGGAACTCCTGAGCCACCTGTTCGATGGGCGTGCGGACCAACGCCACGTACTGCAGGATCAGGTAGGCGGTGCCGATCGTGATGTCCCCGGCGAGCGCCAGCCACGCACCGACTGCGAGGGCGATCACGTCACCTGTCCAGTAGGCGGTGTTCGAGGTCACCCAGAACACCGCACGAGTCCGCCATGCCCTGCGGGTGCGACGGTAGAAGTCCCGCATCACGTCGACGAACACGTACATCGTGTGCAGACCGGCGCCGTTCGCCCGAATGTCGTCGAGTCCGTCGAGCCGCTCCTCGATGAACCCGTACAGGAGCGCAGAGGTCTCCCGTTCGTGTTCAGACGCCCGCTCGGCCAGGTGCCTCATCCGAATCATCAGAGTCAGGACCGCCGCCACGTAGCCGGCGAGCGCCGCCCCCATCCGCCAGTCCTGGGCCGCCGAGACCACGACCACCCCGATCAGGAGCAGCGCACTCCCGAGGAGCCGCACGACGAAACGTGAGAGGAAGTTGGAGACGGCAGTGACGTCCCCGTCGATCCGCTCGATCATCTCTCCTGGTGTCGTGTCGGCGTGATAGCCCATGTCGAGGCCGAGCGCGTGCCGGGCGAGATCGTGCCGAAGCCGGTTCGTCGCTCGCCACCCGACGTCGGCCCCCAGATAGGTCGACACCGCCGACAGCCCCTGCTGCAGAACGCCGACGACGAGGTACGCGATACCTGCCGACGTCAGCGCGGTGATCGGGGCAGCCGCCAGGGCCGAGTCGATGAAGCGCTGCAGGATCAGCGGCACGACGACCTGGAACGCGGTAGCGGCAACGAGAACGACCGCCAGCCAGGCGACGCGCGCGCGGAACGGCAACAAGTAGGTCGTGAGCGTGGATCGATACCCGGGGGCGGTCAGGGAGAACCTCGGATCGGCCATCGAACGCTACCGGCGGAGACCCCGCCTCCCGTGCGAATTTCACCGCGACAGCTGATCCACGAGTTCGCTGGCGCTCACAGCCCCCCGCGGCCCGGCCGTGCCGGGCCGGTCCCCCCAAACGGCCTCCGGCCGAGGGGGGACAGACAAGTGGAAGACCCCAAGACGCGAAATGCGATGATCCCGCAGGGATCGAGCGCTGGGGGGTGCCGGGGGGCTCGCGCCCCCTGCACAATCAAGCTGGTCCACGAGTTCGCTCCGCTCACCGCCCCCCTCGGCCCGGCTCCGCCGGGCCGGTCCCCCCAACACGACGCCTACGGCGTCGCGAGGGGGACAAACCCGTGGAAGAACCCAAGACGCGAAATGCGACGATCCCGCAGGGATCGAGCGCTGGGGGGTGCCGGGGGGCTCGCGCCCCCTGCACGATCAGGCTGCGCGAAGAAGCCCCGAGGGAGTCTTGGCTTGCGCCGCCACCCTCTCGGGGCTCTTCAGGCCACCGGTGGGACGACCCGTTTCCGGGCCGGCCGCAGCCGGGGCAGACGAAGGACCTTGCGATCCCTCGCAGTGGGCGGGCGGCCCCGACGCCGAAGCACCGGCTCCTCCCGTCCGACCGATGGACCGAGTAGGAGTTCTCGCCCGAAGGCCATCCCTCACGCTCGGCCGCATTGGCCTTGCGTCTCATCCCCCACCGAAGCGAAGGCTTCAGACGCCACCTCGTACGAGGTTGGTGAATCGGTTCCCCGATCCACCCGGATACGCCGTTTCCAGCCCATCCGTGGTGCGGATGCGCCGACCACGTTCGTCGACTCTCCGCTGGATCCCTTCCGGGATCCGATCGGCCCCTTTCGGGGTCGAGCCACCGGTGAAGGTGACGACGAGGAAGGTACCCGGGTGGTCGACCGCTCGCCCCCGATTCGGGAGGCGGGATTTCGCGACACCGATCTGCTTTTCGCGCCCCGCCGGATCGCCGGGCGGACGCGGAAAACCCCGAGAAAGTATCGGCCGAAGCCTCAACCCTCTCGGGGCTCCCTGCCGTTCACACTCCGGCCCGAAGGCCGGTCCGTTCCCGGCTACCGAAGAACCCTCTCGGACTCTCCGTCCTGCTTCGGGGTCGCCCCCGCTGCAGTGATCGCAAAGCTACGGATGCGTGAACGTACCGTCAAGCGAATTCGACGTTCTCTTTTCGCGACCCGGAGACAAGTTTCGCGACCTGCCTCAGGATGCAGCTGCCACGTCCTCCCAGGCCGGACATTGCGCCTGGAACGAGCACCAATCGCACAAGCGCCCGGGTCGGGGAGGGAAGCGGTTCTCACTCATCGCCCGCTCGATCGCGGTCCAGAGAGCACGCAACTGCTTGTCCATGGCGTCGAGTTGCCCGTCGTCCACAGCAAGGCGGTACATGGTCGGGCCGTTCAGGTACATCAACCGCAGCTCGGCGGGGGTCTCGCCGGTTCTCCGTCGTATCAGGAGGGCGTAGATCTTGAGAGCGAAGAAGGCGGGCACGGCGTATCGCTCCGGCGGTGCCTTGCCCGTCTTGTAGTCCGTGATGATCAGCGACCCGTCGGTACCCCGATCGATCCGGTCGAGGATCCCGCGAATGACGATCCCGTCCAGGTCCTCGATCATGTCGAGTTCGCGGTCCACCGGTTCCACCGATGCCGGATCCTCGACCGTGAAGTAGTTGGCGAGCAGGGTGAGGCTCTCGAGCCCCCACTCCCGCTCCGCGTCCACCGACTCGAACAGTCCGGCGTACTCCTCGTCCGACCGGACCTCGGTCCATGCCTGACGAAACAGGTCGTAGAGGGTCTCGGGCGTGCGCTCGTGGGAGTCGCGATCGAACAGACGCTGCAGTGCGAGGTGAGCGGTGGTCCCCCGAGCCTGATGCACCGTCACCGGCTCCGGGAGCTTGTCGATGCTGCGGAACTTGAAGAGCTGCGGACAGGTCTTGAAGTCACTCGCCCTGCTCGGCGACAGTCGCTCGAGTGCGGTGGTCTCCAGTCCGGTGGCATCCATGGTCGGCACCATATCCGACCCGAATGACAGAAGTGTGATTCGGTGGTGCACGAGTTCGCTTCGCTCACCGCCCC
>DATHWB010000006.1:0-11195 GCA_035460965.1 Acidimicrobiia bacterium | reverse complement strand
GTCAGGATCAGGGCGAGCAGGATCGCCGCCACCATGCTCCCGACGAACGTTGCCCGCCCTCCGGCCAGCGACGCTCCTCCGAGGACGGCGGCGGTGATGCTGGCCAGGGCGAACGTCGAACCGATCTGAGCGTTTCCGATCGGTGACCGGGCCATGACGAGGAACGAGGCGGCGGCTGCCAGACCGGCCGACAGCACGAGCGCCCGGACCCGGATCCAGTTGGTCGCGATGCCGCTGCGCTTGGCCGATCGCTCGTCGAACCCGACGGCCCGCACCTGCAGGCCGGAGCCGGAGGCGTGCAGCCAGAGGTCGGCGAGGAGTGCCCCCACGACCACCACCACGAATGCCACGGGAATCGGCCCGATCGAGGCCTTGAGCCATCCGACCAGGTCCGGATTGATCGTTCCCTGGGCGGACGGACGCAGATTGAGGGAGATGCCGTCGAGGATGCTCATGGTCGCCAGCGTGGCGATGATCGACGGCATCTTGACCCCGCGAATCAGACCGGCGTTCACGAGGCCCAGCCCGACCGCCACGCCCAGGATCACGCCGGCGCCGAGGAGGATCTGCCCGGTCGTGGCGTCCACTCCGATCAGGAACGAGGCGATGACGACCCCCAGGCTGATCATCGCTCCGACCGACAGGTCGAGGTATCCGACGAGGAGGGCGTGGGTCTGGGCGAAGGCCGCGACGATCAGCGGCAGTGCCAGGATCAGGATCTGGTTGACGTTGTTGCTGCTGATGAAGCCGGGGAATCGGCTGTTGGTGTACCAGGCGAGGCCGACGACGAGGACGATCTGGAGGGCGACCGGCATCCACAGGCGGATCTTGACGATCTTGCGCCAGCGGTTCTTGTCGCGCGCTTCCCGAATCAGCTTGCGCCAGAGCTGTCTGGCCCGATCGCCGTTCATGAGCCGCCCGCGCCTGACGGTGCCTTCGGCATCGCCACCCCGAACGGGGAACGGCCTGCCTTGGAAAGCCCTGGCCCCCGGACGATGGCTTCGGTGATGCGCCGCTCGTCCAACTCGTCTCCGGGGATCTCCTCGACGATGGTGCCGCGGGACATCACCAGCACCCGGTCGCACAGCCCCGACAGTTCGATCGGGTCGGACGACTTCACGAGCAGGGCGGCGCCGGCACCGACACGGGTGCGGAGCGCCTGATAGATGTCGAATCGGGAACCGACGTCGACCCCCTGGGTCGGCTCGTAGGCGAGGATCACCGACGGCTCACGGAGGAAGGTCCGAGCCACCACCACCTTCTGCTGGTTGCCGCCGGAGAGGAATTCGGCCGGCTGCTCGGGCGACGGTGTCCGGATCTCGAGTTCCTCGATCAATCCCGCCACCGCCCGTCGTTCCCGTCGCCGGGTCAGGAAGCCGAGGAGGTTGAACCTGCGCAGGGACTGGATCGTCATGTTGACCCGCACCCCGAGGACCGACATGAGGGCGGCCAGCTTGCGATCACCCGGCAGCAGCATGATCCCGGCCCGCACGGCCTCGGTCGTGGAGATGAGGTTCAAGTCCTTGCCTTCGCAGGTCACACGGCCTGCCTTGGGCGGGACGCGTCCGGCGAGACAGTCGAAGAGTTGTGGCTGCCCGTTCCCCTCGGCACCGGCGATACCGACCACTTCCCCCGACTCGAGGGTGAAGCTGACCGGGCCGAACGCCTGTCCCTGCAGGCCGTCGACCACGAGGACGTCCCTTCGCCCTTCGCCGAGCGGGACATGTGGCGGGAAGGCGGCGTCGAAAGGCCGTCCGACGATCAGTTCGACGAGTTGAGACTCCGACGTCGAGCGGGCGTCGAAGGTCCCCCGGTTGCGGCCGTCGCGGAGCACCGTGATCCGATCGGCGATCTCGAGCACTTCGGGAAGGCGGTGTGACACGTAGACCACACCGATTCCGCTGTCCCGACACTGCACGATCGCCCGATGGAGAGCCTCGACCTCGTCGGGTCCGAGCGCCGTGGTCGGCTCGTCGAGCAGCAGGACCTTGGGTCGGGACACGAGCGCCTTGGCGACCTCGAACAGTTGTCGGTCCGCCATGGTGATGAACCCGACCGGGGCGTCGGGAAAGAGCTCGAGGTCGAGGTCGAGCTCCGCCAGGACCTTGCGAGCCCACTTCTTGCGGCGCCAGAACGGCGGCCGCTGGTCGGGGGCGGCGGCCAGATAGAGGTTGTTCTTGACCGGCTCGGCATGGACGAGGGATGTGTCCTGATAGGCCATCGCCAGTCCCAGCTTGCGCGCCAGCGCCGGGGAGTCGCGGCGGAGGGGGCGGCCCCCGATCCGGACGGTGCCCAGATCGGGGTCCACGAACCCGCTGGCGATCCCGAGGAGCGTCGACTTCCCGGAGCCGTTCTCTCCCACGAGGGCATGGACCTCGCCTGCCCGGCAGTCGAAGTCCACGTCTGTCAGGGCACGGACGGCCCCGAACTGACGGGACACGCCCGTCAGTTCGAGGACCAGTTCGTGCTCAGCGGGATCGCTGTCTCGCATCAGCCGCCGAACATCATCCGGAGCAGCTCACCGGGCACCAGCGAGGTGCCGGAGACGACCGGGTTCGGACGGTCGGGATCGCAGTCGGCGGCGGTCACCTGCCGCATCACGTGGGGGACGACGACCGTCGGCGGAACGTCGGCTCCCTGCAGATGCAGCATCGCTGCCGTGACCCCGGTCCGGGACTGGAAGTTGCCGCCGGCCGAGTACCAGATGTTGTACGTCGGCTCGGCCCGCTCCACCCAGTCACAGAAGAGGCTCTGCTCGTCCGTTCGCAGTGCCACGGTGAGGTTCTCCACGGGGATCCCCTGCCGGTCGTACTCCTGCAGACCCGTCAGGAGTCCGTCGGCGTACTCGTACGCATATCCCCTGATGTCGGGGTGCGGGGCGAGCAGACCCTCGAACACGGCCGGAATGGCCGGGTTGAACCAGAAGGTGTCGCCGGTGGTGCTGTCACGGTTCGCCGGGGGATTCACGAGTTCCAGCGAATCCGCCAGCGCGTCCACGGTGCAACGCTGCCATCCGAGCGTCAGGGCGTTGCCTGGCGTGCCGCCGAGCAGTGCCACCTTGCCCTCGCCCACCCCTTCGTTGAGGATCTCGGCGAAGCTCTCGCCGAGGGCGCACAGGTCCTCGCCGACCACGGTCAGGTAGTCCTCGCCGGGAACCAGGGCATCCTGCTGATCGGGAAGCCCGACCCAGCCTGCCGAGAACGACACGTACGGGACTCCGGCGGCCGTCGCCTCGCGGATCACTTCCCCGAGGCCGACTCCGATGTCGGGGTAGCCGACGATGAAGTCGACGCCGCGGTTGATCAGGAAGCGCACGTCGTTGATGTGGACCGCCGGGTCCTGATCGAAGTTCGCAGCGGTTGCGACGATCGTGCCGATCTCCGGGTAGGTGAGTGCCTGCAGGACCGCTTCCATCTTGCTGACCGCCCGCCAGACGTTGACGTCGTTGCCGCCACCGTCGGCGTAGCCCATGATGAGCTCGCCGCCACTGCCGGTGTCGCATTCCTGGTTGGCCCAGCACTCCATCGCCTTGGCGATCGTGGCGTCGTCGAGGTCCTGATCGGCGCGAGCGATCGAGGCCAGGACGATGTTCCAACTCGCCTCGTCGGACGGATCCACCGGGCCGAGCGCCTTGTCGACCAGCGCCTGATCGGCGTCGATCGACTCGCCGTACTCTGACAAGGGTCCCTCGTCACCCGACGCCTCCGTGGTGGTCGTCGTTTCGCCACCGGCGGTCGTGGTGGTCTCCGCCGCAGTCGTGGTCGTCGCTGCCTGCGTGGTGGTCGTGGTGTCGGCGTCGTCGCCGCCACACGCTGCCGCCACGAGTGCCAGCAGGGCGATCACGCTGATGGTCTTGATGCGTCTCACGTTCCTCCTCCGTGTCGTTGTCACTGGTCGCTTGCCGTTCGGTTCATGGACTATGTGTCTCCTTTCCGATCTCTGCAGATGAATCTCGTCATGTCGGTACCGGACGTCGGCGGCGTTCCCGGAGGACCCGTTCCACCGTCTTGATGATCCGATCTCCCGACACCAGCATCCCGGCGATGATCACGACGCCGAACACGGCGTACTGCCATGCCGTGGACAGGCCCATGATCAGCATCATCCGGTTGAGCCCAGTCAGGAAGAACGCCGCCGCCAGCGTCGAGAACGAACTGGCCAGACCCCCCGTGAGCGACGCTCCGCCGATGACCACGGCGGCGATCGGGGCCAGCAGGTATTGATTGCCGGAGGACACCCCCGGCGTCTGGATCATGCCGGCGAGCGCGATTCCGGCGACGGCGTACAGGACCGAAGCCACGACGTAGGCGGAGATCTGGTTGATGCTGACCCGCACTCCCACGACCTGGGCGGCGACCGGATTGGCGCCCACCACCTGGAACTTGCGTCCCACCGCCGTGTAGCGGAATCCCAGGATGAGGAGGGCGGTGATCGCCAGGCCCATCCAGAACACCGGGCTCACGCCGAGTACCCGCGACGACGCCCAATCGGACAGCGCTTCGGGTACCGGTCGCTGGACCGGGAAGGTTCGCCCGTACCGGTTGACCATGCCGGAGACCAGCTGACCGACGGCGAGGGTGACGATCAGCGCGTTGAGCTTGAGTCCGCCGATCAGGAGACCGTTCGCCAGTCCGATCACGGCGCCGACGGCGACGGCCGTCACGATTGCCGTGCCCACGCCGTCCTGGTTGCCGACACCCACCATGATCACCGCCGCCAGGGAGAACGTCCCAGGAGTGCTGAGGTCGATGCCTCCGGTCATGATCACCAGCATCTGACCGAGGGCCGTGATACCGAGCAATGCGCCATAGGGGGCGATGGCGCGCAGGGCGGAACCGCCGAGGGTCGCCGGTGCCCAGATCGAAGCGACGATCACGAGGAGCGCCAGCGCCACGAACACCGGCATGTAGCGCGACGCGACGACGAACTGGGTGAGAGCCGACGAGGGCCGGCGCGTGAGCGTCATCGGCCACCCCCGCCCGCGCCCACCGGGGCGATTCCGGCGGCTTCCGTGACGCGGCGCCGGGCCTCGAGTGCCCGCTGCCGGATGGCCGCCGTATCGGTTTGGAGTTCCCCGTCCCTCACGAGGACCCGTCCGCCGGCGATGACCGAAGAGACGTTGGAGGTGTCCATTCCCCACACCACCGCGCCGATCGGATCGTTGATCGGGTGGATGTTGGGGCGATCCGTGTGGAGGACGAGCACGTCTGCCTGTCGGCCGGGCTCGAGCGATCCCGTGGCGGAACCGAGGCCTGCGACACGGGCGCCGTCGGAGGTGGCATAGCGGATCACTTCGCGGGTCGTGAGCAGGTTCGGGAGCCCTCCCTTGCCTGCCAGCTTGAGGTCGAAGTGGTGACCGTGCTGGATCGAGATCGCCGCCCGCATCTGGGCGAACACGTCCCCCGGTCCGATGCGTTCGTCGTCGATGCCGAGGCCGGGCCGGATACTGCGGTCGATCATGCGTTGCATGGGTGGTGCGCCCAGTCCGCCGGTCATCTCGGCGGATGGCGTGATCGCCACCTCTGCACCCGACCCGGCGATGGCGTCGAGGTCGGCGTCGTCCAGCCGGGAACAGTGGATGAGGGTGACGTCGGCGCCGAGGCGCCCGCCGGCGGCCAGCGCGGTGGCCACCCCGGTGTCGGAGGCCCGCCGTCCGCAGTGGGCGTGGATCCTCCAGCCGTGGTCACGGGCCAGCGCCCACTCGGTGGTGGATCCGTCGAGATCGGCCGGGTCGGGGTCGGAGGGGCCGACGGCGAACGTCGTCATCGGGGAGGGTGACGGACGGGAGGCGAGAGCGGCCAGTGCCGCCTCCCTGGCTGTCTCCGCCCACGGCGGGGTGGCGTGCACGAACACCGTCCGGATCCCGGCATCGGCGTGGGCCTGCAGGACCGCCTCGGTGTAGGACTCGTCGAGCTGGATGTCGGACCAGTCGACCACCGTCGTGATGCCCGCCTCGATCGCTCCGTACAGTCCGATGCAGGTGGCGGCGTAGGCGTCGTCCGGCGTGTGATGAGGGGCGAGCGTGTCGAACCCCGTGCCGTCCCCGAGGTTGCGGAACAGGGACATCCAGGCGTGGCGGTGGGTGTCGACGAAGCCGGGCATCACGATCGCGGTGGAGGCGTCGATCACCTCGGCGTCCCGGGCTCTGAGTCGAGGACCGACCTCGGTGATCGTGTCGCCTTCGATGAGCACGTCGGCTTCGGCGTGGTTGGACGTTCGGGCGCCGAGCGTCAGCACCCACCCTCCCCGGATGAGGATGCGCTCGCTCATGTGCCGCTCCGGGAGTCCACGGATGCCAGCACGGTCTCGTGGATCCGGCCGACCGAGGGCAAGGCGAGATCCTCGAGGGCAGCGGCGGCGGGGAGCGGGATGTGCGGCGTGGTGATTCGCACGCTGGGGCCGTCGAGGTCCCAAAACGCCTCCTCGGCCACGATGGACACGAGCTCGGCTCCCCACCCACACAGGCGGGGGTTCTCCTCGACCGTGAAGAAGCGGCCGGTGCGGGTCACGGACTCGAGCAGGGTGCGGGTGTCGAGGGGCACGAGCGTGCGCATGTCGATGACCTCGGCGGAGATGCCGTCGGCGGCGAGGAGCTCCGCCGCTTCGAGTGCCCGTGGCACCATCAGCGCCAATGCGGCGATGGTGACGTCGGTCCCCTTCCGGACGACCCTGGCGGTACCCAGCTCGTCGATCACCTCGCCTTCGGGCACCTCGCCCTTGGTGGCCATCAGGGACTTGTGCTCGAAGAACACGACCGGGTCGGGGTCACGGATCGAGGCGGCGAGCAGCCCGACGACGTCACGAGGCGTGGACGGTGCCACGACCTTCAGCCCGGGGATCATCATGCACCAGTTCTCGACGCTCTGGGAGTGCTGCGCTCCGAAGCGGGCGCCGCCGCCGTTGGCGGTGCGGACCACGAGCGGAAAGCTCATCTGGCCGTCCGTCATGTATCGGCTCTTGGCGATCTCGTTCGCCAGCATGTCGAAGCACACGGCGATGAAGTCGGAGAACATGATCTCGGCGATGACGGGGACGCCGGTCATCGAGGCACCCATCGCCGCTCCCAGGATGGCCTGTTCGGAGATCGGTGTGTCGCGAACGCGCTCGGGGCCGAACTCGTCGACGAGTCCCACCGTGGTCTTGAAGACGCCGCCGGCGGCGGCGATGTCCTCGCCGAGCATCACCAGCGCCGGATCCCGGCGCATCTCCTGGGCGATGGCGTAGGCGACCGCGTCCCGATAGCTCAGTTCCGCCATCGCGCCCCTCCGTCGGCCCACACCTCGGACATCAGCGAGTCGGGACCGGGTTCCCTGCCGGCCTTGGCGAACTCGGTGGCGGCGTCGATGGCGGCGGCCACTTCGCGTCCGATCGAACTGAGCGTCGCCTCCGGTGCTCCGAGGCGGAGCAGTCGGTCGTGGTACATCGGAATCGGGTCGCGGGCGAGCCACGCGTCGAGTTCCTGCTGGGGTCGATACTTGCCGGGATCGGCACGGGAGTGACCCCCCTGGCGATAGGTGAGAGCCTCGATGAGGCTCGGGCCCTCGCCTGCCCGCGCCCGCCGGATGGCGGTGTCGGCGGCCAGGAACACTGCGTCGGGATCGTTCCCGTCGACGATCACCGGCTCGAGTCCGTAGGCGGATGCCCGATCCGCCGCCGGATTCGGCACGGCGGTCACGACGTCGATGGGCGTGTACTCCATGTACAGGTTGTTCTCGCACACGAAGACGACCGGGAGTTGCCACACGGCTGCCATGTTCAGGGCCTCGTGGAATGCTCCGATGTTGGTGGTGCCGTCACCGAAGAACGCCACCGCCACCTGATCGGTGCCGCGCATCCGTGCCGACCAGGCGGCACCGTTGGCGACACACAGGTGGGCGCCGATGATGGCGTACGAGCCCATCATTCCCTTGGAGACGTCTGTGAGGTGCATCGACCCGCCCTTGCCGCCGAGGATCCCGTTCTCCCGTCCGAGCAACTCGGCCATGGCCGCACCGAGATCCATTCCCCGTGCCAGCGAGTGGGCGTGGCCGCGGTAGGTGGCGAAGGTGTAGTCGTCGGGGCGCATCGCCTGCCCGAAACCGGTGGCGACGGCCTCCATCCCGAGAGACAGGTGGGTCGTCCCCTTCACCAGGTTCTGGAGGAAGAGGTCGTGAGCGCGCTTGCCGAACTGACGCAACTCGTGCAGTCGGCGGTACATCGCCAGTCGTGTCTCGTTGGCGATGTCGGCCTCGAGCAGCGACTGGTCGACCGGCTGTGGCAGCCGCGGTTCCCGCCGGGCGTAGTCCACCCTGGGGTCCCCGGTGTCAGTAGGCATTCGCCACCATCAGCTCCTCGCACGGGAAGAGCGTGATCACCTTGCAGCCATCGGCGGTGACGACGACCTCCTCCTCGATACGCGCCGCCGACCGCCCATCGGCGGCCGGGGCATAGGTCTCGAGAGCGAAGAGCATGCCCTCCTGGATCTCGACCGGCGTCTCGAGCGAGTTGAGGCGGCTGATGATCGGACGCTCGTGCAGTCCCACGCCCACCCCGTGCCCGAACTGGAGTCCGAATGCGTCCATCTCGTTCTCGAATCCGAAGTCCTCTGCCCGTGGCCATGCCTTGGCGATCTGGTCGGTGGTGGCCCCAGGTCTCACCAGGTCGATGGCGGCGTCCATCCACTCCCGGGACTGCTTGAAGGCATCGCGCTGCGCCTGGTTGGCGCGACCGACCACGAAGGTGCGGTAGTAGCAGGTGCGGTAGCCGTTGAAGACGTGGATGATGTCGAAGTACGCCTGGTCACCGGGCCTGATCAGCCGGTCGGAGAACACGTGCGGGTGCGGACTGCATCGCTCGCCTGCGATCGAGTTGACCGCCTCGACGAACTCCGAACCCATCTCGAAGAGGCGCTTGTGGGCGAGCGCCACGATGTCCGACTCACGCACGCCGGGCTTCAAGGCCTCGTAGATGTCCTGGTACACGCCGTCGACCATGGCGCACGCCTGGGTGAGCAGGGTGATCTCGTCGGGATTCTTGATCTCCCGGGCCCGCATCATCGCCTGCTGGCCGTCGACCACCTGGAGACCCGCTTCCTGCAACGCCAGGAAGACACCGGTCTCGGCGAGGTCGACACCGAGCCGTTCCCCGGCGACACCGTCGTCCTCCAGGGCGCCCTTGATCTCGCGCACCGCCCTGGCGTGCAGCCCGGTCTCGGGTCCGATCGCACCCTGCAGACCGGTGTTGCCGCCGACGGAGTTCTCGGCATCGAACATGTGGGGGAGCTGCAGGCGGTGGGCCTTGGCGGCCGATCCGAAGTCCCACACTCGGGGGCGGCCGGTGCGGGTGATCAGGGCCCAGCGCTCTCCCTTGTTGAATGCCCAGTAGCCGATCTGGGTGGACGTGGCGTAGCGGATGTTCGAGGTCTCGAACAGCAACACCGCACCCAGGTCGTGCTCCTCGAGCATCTGCCTGACCCGGCCGATCCGGTACAGCCGGAGCCGTTCGAAGTCGACCCGGTTCTCCCAGTCGACCCCCATCACTCCCGGCGCCGGAGTGGTCGCCACGGGAAATTCGCTCATGATCCTGTCTCCCCTGTCTGGTCGTCGAGCACGGACTGGAGGTAGGTCCAGTCGCGGGCGAATCGGTACGAGTGGCGGGGGGGAGGCTGGGGAGCCTGCGTCTCCAGCCAGCGCACCCGCCCGCGGCCGATGTTGCGAAATGCGTGGACGCACCCGACACCCGCCCAGGCCACGTCGCCCGGTCCGAGCTCGTACGTCCGGTCGTCGAAGGTCGCCTCGACCTCGCCTTCCAGAATGAGGTACGCCTCCTCCAGCGGGTGGTCGTGGGCGCCGGCGAAGCCGTTCGGCTCGTACTGGACCATGAACATCGTCGAGAGGTCGGCTCCCAGGTCCGAGTCGACCATCATCTTCACGCTGATGCCGCTGTAGACGAGGAGCGCGGTTCGCATGCTGGCGCTCACGGCGAGCCGGTCCTGGGTCTGCAGGGCGGGATCCATGGAGTCGGCGTCGATGTGGCCGAAGCTGCGAGTGCGCGGATCGCGGACGTCGATCCTGCGGGCGGTCCCGACGGTGAGCGGCGGCGGGAAGTGTGTGTCGTGACCGAACCGGGGTCGGGGGAGCGGAGCCATCATCTCGGCGAACTCGGCGGTCCCGTCGGAGGTGTTGCGGAGGGCGTGGGACATCCCGACGGGCACCAGGCCGTAATCACCGGCCACCAGCTCCACGCTGCCCTCTCCGGTGTCGACGGTCAGTTCGCCGGCGATCAGGTAGAGGGATTCCTCGTACGAATGGACGTGGGTGGTGACGGATCCTCCCGGCTCGAGCCGGGAGATCCGAAAGCCCATCTGGACGCCACCGGCGGGTTCGGAGACGACCATGTCCGCTGCGTAGCCGTTGCTGCGACCGGCGAACTCGTCGGGGACGCGGAACTCGAGGTCAGGTCGCGTGATGACGATGTGGTGCGACACGATCACTGCTCCTTTCGCAGGAACTCGGCGATGGCGCTGAGGTCCGCCTGGCCGAACCCGGCATCGATGGCGCGACGGACGGTCTCGAGGCCGACTCGAGCCTGCGCCATGGGGGCGCCGACCCGCTCGGCCAGTCCGGTGATCAGTTCGAGATCCTTGGCGACGAGGTCGAGGCTGAATGCCACCTGGGCTTCCTCGGGATGCTCGTATGCCTCCCGCTTGTAGTGCACGAAGGGGGCGCCGCCGGCTCCTCCGGCGAACACCTCGTAGGCCGTGGCCCGGTCCACACCGGCGCGTTCCGCGAGGACGAGCGCCTCGGACAACGCCACGTTGAGCCCGTGTACCAGACCGTTGACGGCGAGCTTTGCCGCGGCGCCGGTTCCGCGCGGGCCGATGTGGATGATGCGGGCGGCGATAGGGTCGAGGACCGGGCGGATGCGGTCGAGGAGGTCGGTGTCCCCGCCCACCATCACGGTCAGGGCCCCGGACTCGACCGTCGAGACGCTGCCTGACACGGGAGAGTCCAGGAACCCTGCGCCGGTCCGGTCGACCTGCTCGCCGATGGCGATGGAGGTCTCGGGATCGACGGTGCTGGTGTCGGCGACGACGACGCCGGGCCGGAGTCCCGCACAGACCCCGTCGTCATCCAGGTAGACCGCCCGCAACGCCTGGTCGTCGGCCTGGCTGCTGATGACCACGTCGGCGCGCCGTGTCGCTTCCGCCGCCGTCG
>DATHWB010000005.1:0-23052 GCA_035460965.1 Acidimicrobiia bacterium | reverse complement strand
CTCCGACCGTTCGGCGCCATCCCGCAGGTCGAAGGCGTCACCCACCGCGTAGCCGAACCGCTCGAACGCGGCCATGTCCGTCGGGACCGGGCTGAAGGTGTTCGTTTCCTGGCTGAACTCTCCGATGGCGATCCGCATGGATCAGGACTCCTGACGTGTTGATCTGACGCGTGAACCGCTGGCACGCCCTCGCGACGTCGCCATGACGCCGGACGGTAGTTGTCCCGAGAAGCCCCTCATCCGAGCCGTGCGTGTTCCGACCGGCCTCGACCCCTCACTTCCGGGCGACGACCACCTTGAAATCACCCAGACCCCGCGGGTGGAGCAGCGTCTCGGCTTCGGTGCGTCGGGTGCGGAGGCGAAGGCGGCCCATCTCGTCGCCGGATCTGGCCAGTTCCAACTCCTCGTGACGCATGGTGCTGATCCTCTGGCGCAACCCGAGTGACCCCAGGAAGTCGTCCTGGCGCCAGACTTCGACCTCGGCCCCCGCCTCCCGCGCCGCCGCTTCGATCGCGCTGATGTTGACGTCGGCGGTGATGTCGGTGGCTCCAGGCTCGTCGAGGGGATGCGGCCCGAGGTGATGAGCGCGGTAGGTCCTGAGCGTCCCGTCCTGGCGGCGGGGAGCCAGGTTCTCGGCCGTGTCGCCGTAGTCGAACAGCACGACCGCCCCCGCCTCGAGCCGGCTCACCACCCCGACCACCCACCCATACGCCCTCAACTGCACCTCCACCCAACCCCCTTCTTCGACAGGGCCGGCGAACCTGTCGAGCCAGCGCCGGACCCCCGGTCGGACTTCGGCGTCGACGAACGCCAGGCCGTCCTCCTCCCGGCCGACCCACCGCTCCCGCCATCCGCGCGGGGTGAGCTGGGCCACCGCCATGGGGAGGTTGTCGAGCAGTTCGTTGGCGATCACCACACCCCGCAGCGGATCGGGCACGGCGTCCAACGAGGAGGCCACGCGGCCGTCGCCGAGCACGGCTGCCAGCGCCTCCCGGGCGGGAGGGGACACCTCCACCGCCCATGTCTCGGGTTCGACGACCGCCAGGAGCGGCCGCAGCAGCGACCCGGATCCGCCCCCCACCTCGACGAGGCGAAACGGACCTCCGATACGCTCCCACTCGGATCGAACCAACTCGGCCAAGGTCTCACCGAACAGGGGCGACACCTCGGGCGAGGTGAGGAAGTCGCCTCCACGCTGGCTCCGCAACGACTCCGAGGCGAAGAAGCCCCCGTCCCCGTAGAGGGCGAGGTCCATGAATCGTTCGAAGGGGAGGGGACCCGACCGTTCGATCTCGGCGGTGATGAGGTCTCGCATCCGGTCCACGTTCACCGACAGGACCGACCTCCACAAGTCGGGAGCGGCATACTCGGGACATGGACTTCGGAATCGACATCTTCGCCACCGACACGACGATGCCGCCATTGGACGTGGCACGGCACTGCGAACGGCTCGGCTTCTACTCCCTGTGGCTGCCAGAGCACAGCCACATCCCGACCGCTCGCACCACCCCGTGGGGAGGCCGCAAGGACGCCGCTCCGCTGCCCGAGAAGTACTGGCGCACCCACGACAGCTTCGTGGCGCTGGGGGCGATGGCGGCGGTGACCGAGAGGATCAAGCTCGGGACGGGCATCACGCTGGTCTCCCAACGCGATCCGATCTGGACTGCCAAGGAGGTGGCCACCGTCGACCACCTGTCCAACGGTCGCTTCCTGTTCGGAGTGGGATACGGATGGAACATCGAGGAGATGAACCACCACGGGGTGGAGTACCGCCGGCGTCGGGCCCTGCTGCGGGAGAAGGTGCTGCTCATGAGGGCGCTGTGGACCGAGGAC
Source organism: Acidimicrobiia bacterium (assembly GCA_035460965.1). Taxonomy (GTDB): domain Bacteria; phylum Actinomycetota; class Acidimicrobiia; order Spongiisociales; family ZC4RG35; genus DATHWB01. The sequence continues at coordinate 21,219 of DATHWB010000005.1, read as the reverse complement.
GAAGCATCGTTCGACGGCGACATCCTGACGCTGGAGCCGTCCTGGGCGTGGCCGAAACCCGTGCAGCGACCACATCCGCCCATCTACTTGGGTGGCAAGTTCGGGCCGAAGCTGCTCGCGCACCTCGTCGAGTTCTGTGACGGTTGGATCCCCCACGGCAGGGCGTCCCTACCTGAGGAGACCGCCGCGGTGCGACAGGCGCTGGAAGACGCCGGACGCGATCCGGGCACGTTCGGCTTCGCGATCTTCGGAGCACGGCCGGACGAACGCTCGGTGGAGCGGGCGCGGGAAGCCGGCGTCGACGAAGTCGTCTTCGCCGTGGAGTCCAACGAACCCGCCCGCGTCCTCGAGGATCTGGAGTCGACCGCGGAGTTCGTCCGCCGTATCGCATGAGGATCCTGTTCCTCAGTTCGGAGATCGTGCCATGGTCGAAGACCGGAGGCCTGGCCGACGTCTCCGGTGCGTTGCCCACCGAGCTTCGGGCGCTCGGTCACGAAGTCCTCAGCATCACCCCGCGATACGACTCGATCGACCTCGGATCCCTGCAGCATGAACCCGAGCTCGGCGGCCCACCCGTCACCCTGGGTGGGCGAACGTGGCACTGGAGGGTCCTCTCGGATCGGGCGGCCGCCACGCTGTTCCTCGACGTGCCCGGGGTCTTCGATCGGGGGACGCTGTACACGGACGATCGGGACGAACACGTGCGGTGGGCGCTGTTCCAGGACCTGGCCCTCCGGACCTGCCAGGCGGCTGGATTCAAACCGTCGATCATCCACTGCAACGACTGGCAGACGGGGCTGGTCCCGCTCTTGACACGGACCCGTCACCTGCGTCTGGCGGACGTCCCGGTGCTGCTCACGATCCACAACCTCGGCTACCAGGGCACGTTCCCGGCGGGCACGGTCGGCGATCTCGAACTCACCGACGTCGGTCTGCTCCACCAGGATCACCTCGCCGGAGGGTGGTACTCGTTCCTCGAGACCGGCCTGCTCCACACCGACTGGATATCGACGGTCAGCCCCACCTATGCCAGGGAGATCCAGACACCGGAGGGAGGGGCCGGCCTCGACCCGGTACTGCGACGGCGCGCCGACCGGGTGGTCGGAATCCTCAACGGGATCGACACCACCGAGTGGAACCCGAGCACGGACCTCCTCATCCCGTGGCGCTACTCGTCGCGCTCGCTGTGGCGTAAGGAGCGCAACAAGGAGGCCCTCCTCACCGAACTCGGCGTGTCGTATCGAACGAACGTCCCGGTGATGGGGGTCGTCTCCCGGTTGGCGTCCCAGAAGGGGTTCGACATCATGGCCACCCCCCTCCGCCACTTCCTCGACAGCTGGGACGTGCGACTCGTGGTACTCGGATCCGGCGAGGAGCGCTACGAGCGCCTCCTGAGGGCACTCGCGACCGCATACGGCGAGAAGGTGGCGTTCGTGAACGGCTACGACAATCGACTGGCGCACATGATCGAAGCCGGATCGGACCTGTTCCTGATGCCGTCCCTGTACGAGCCGAGCGGACTCAACCAGATGTACTCGCTGGCCTACGGCACGCTCCCGGTCGTGCGCCGGGTGGGCGGCCTCGCCGACACCGTCGAGCACGTCACCGGGGACTCCGGGACCGGCTTCGTGTTCGAGCACTACACCGAGGATGGCCTGGGGTGGGCCATCGGCCAGGGCCTCACACTCCATCAGGACCGTCCCGCCTGGCAGAGGGCCCAGGTGCGGGCGATGGCGATCGACAATTCCTGGCGCGTTCGTGCCGGCGAGTACGTCGACCTGTATCGGCGGATGCGACGCCGATGATCACCGCCTGAACGGGGGCGTCCTCCCCCGCACCGCGGTGGTGCTACCGCTACGCTCGCCGCCGTCTCGACCGAGGAGCCCAGATGTCCGTTCCCAGCGACATCGACATCGCACGACAGGCCGACCTTGAGCCGATTTCCGAGATCGCGGCACGGATCGGACTGCTCGACGACGAACTGATCCCGTACGGGCGCACGAAGGCGAAAGTCCACCTCGACTCGCTCAAGCGGATCGCCACCCAACCCCGCGGCAAGTACATCGACGTCACCGCCATCACGCCCACCCCCCTCGGCGAAGGGAAGACCACCACCACGATCGGCCTCACCCAGGGCATGGGCAAGATCGGCAGAGAGGCGATCGCCTGCATCCGGCAGCCGTCGATGGGCCCCACCTTCGGGATCAAGGGCGGAGCGGCCGGAGGTGGATACAGCCAGGTCGTGCCGATGGACGAGTTCAACCTGCACCTGACCGGCGACATCCACGCCATCACCGCCGCTCACAACCTGGTGGCCGCCGCCATCGACGCCCGCTGGTATCACGAGACTCGAATGTCCGACGAGCAGTTGAAGGCTGTCGGACTCGACCGCCTGGGCATCGACGTCTTCAACCTGCAGTGGAACCGCGTGGTCGACATCAACGACCGCGCCTTGCGCAACGTGATCGTGGGTCTGGGCGGCAAGCTGGACGGTCGACCGCGCGAGACCGGGTTCGACATCACCGTGGCTTCCGAACTCATGGCGATTCTGGCCCTGGTCGACGGGGACAGCTACGGGTCTGCCCTCCGCAACCTGCGCGAGCGCGTCTCCCGAGTCGTGATCGGCAACTCCAAGGACGGCAAGCCGATCACGCTGGAAGACCTCGGAATGGCCGGGGCCACCACGGTGCTGATGAAGGACACCCTCCACCCGACGGTCATGCAGACGCTGGAGGGCCAGGCCGCATTCGTCCACGCCGGACCCTTCGCCAACATCGCCCACGGCAACTCCTCGATCCTCGCCGACCGCATCGCGCTCCACCTGGCGGACTACGTCATCACCGAGTCCGGCTTCGGAGCCGACATGGGGATGGAGAAGTTCATGGACATCAAGTGCCGAACGTCGAGCCTCCAGCCCGACTGCGTCGTGCTGGTCGCCACGGTCCGGGCACTCAAGACCCACGGAGGCGGGCCGAAGGTCGTCCTCGGCCGACCGCTCGACAAGGCATACACCGACAATAACCTGTACCTGCTGTCGGCGGGCATGGACAACATGCTGGCCCACATCAAGAACGCCAAGCGGTACGGGGTACCCGTCGTGGTGGCGATCAACTCCTTCCCGACGGACACGTGGGCCGAGATCAACCTCATCCGAGAGGCCGCCCTGGCAGCCGGGGCCTCGGACGCGGTGCTCGCAGAACACTGGGCCAAGGGTGGTGACGGGGCCGCCGACCTGGCCGAAGCGGTGGTCCGGGCGTGCGAAGAGCCGAAGGAGTTCTCGTACCTGTACCCCCTCAACATGTCGATCAAGCAAAAGATCGAGATCATCTGCAAGGACATCTACAACGCCGGCGACGTCGAGTACTCCGCCCTGGCGGAGTCTCAGATCGCCTCGTTCGAACGGGACGGCTACGGATACCTGCCGATCTGCATGGCCAAGACACACCTGTCGATCAGCCACGACCCGGCGTTGAAGGGCGCACCCAGCGGGTTCACGGTCCCGGTGAGAGAGGTGAGGGCTTCGGTCGGAGCAGGGTTCATCTACCCGCTGCTCGGCGACATGCGCACGATGCCCGGCCTCGGCTCCACCCCCGCCTACATGAACGTCGACATCGACGACGACGGCAACGTCGTCGGCCTCTTCTGACCGCGTTCTTAGCGAACCAGCGCGTCAGAAGTGACGCGCCGAGACGCGCAAAACGGTGAGGGCCGACCTCGTTCTGTACCTCTAAACGCGTCGTTCTTGACGCGCCTGTTCGCTAAGAACGCGGTCGCTGGGGTGGGTGTTGGTGGCAAGATGGGTGGAGCGGCTTTCCCGTCGGAAGGAGGTGATGCAGATGGCACGGCGACCACGGCTGACCACCCCACTCGTCCGGGTGGACGGCGAGCTTCGGCCCGCCACATGGGATGAGGCGATGGCGCGAGCCGCGGCCGGCATGGCTGCGGTACGCGATCGACATGGCGCCAACGCGAGCGGGATGTTCTCCTGCTCGAAGGCGACCAACGAGATGAACTACCTCGCCCAGAAGTTCGCCCGCACGGTGTTGGGAACGAACAACATCGACTCGTGCAACCGCACTTGACACGCTCCCAGCGTCACCGGTCTGGTGGCCACGCTCGGGGCAGGAGGCGGGACCAGCTCGTATGAGGAGATCGAGACAACGGATCTGATCCTCCTCTGGGGCTCCAACGCCCGCAACGCCCATCCGATCTTCTTCCATCACCTCCTGAAGGGGGTGCGTAATGGGGCGCGCCTGTACGCCATCGACCCGCGGCGCTCCGAGTCCGCTCAGTGGGCGGACGTGTGGGTCGGCATCGACGTCGGATCCGACATCGCCCTCGCCAACGCCATGGCGAAGGTGATCATCGACGAGGACCTCCACCACAAGGGGTTCATCGAACACGCCACCATCGACTTCGACTCCTACGCCGCCACGGTGTCCGCCTACGACCTGCCGAGGGCGACCGAGATCACCGGCATTCCAGGGGACCTCATACGCGAGATGGCCATCGCCTACGCCACCGCCCCGACCGCCCAGATCTGCTGGACGCTCGGCATCACCGAGCACCACAACGCCACGGACAACGTCCTCGCCCTGATCAGTCTGGCGCTCCTCACCGGTCACGTCGGACGCTACGGATCGGGACTCGTTCCGATACGCGGCCAGAACAACGTCCAGGGCGGTGGGGACATGGGCGCCCTGCCGAACAAGCTCCCCGGATTCCAGGATGTCGAAGACGACGTCCTGCGAGGCAAGTTCGAAGCGACGTACGGTTGTGAGATCCCGTCCAAACGCGGCTGGCACCTGACCCAGATGTTCGAAGCCATGGACGCCGACAAGCTCAAGGGGCTCTACGTGATCGGGGAAAACCCGGCGCAGTCGGAGGCGAACACCGAACACACCCTCAGCATGCTCCGAAAGCTCGAGTTCCTCGTCGTCCAGGACATCTTCCTCACCAAGACGGCGGCGATGGCCGACGTCGTGTTTCCGGCGGCTGCCGACTGGTGCGAATCGGAAGGAACCGTCACATCTTCGGAGCGCCGGGTCCAACGGGTCCGTGCCGCGCTCACACCACCGGGTGAGGCGAGGACCGACATCACCGTCATTTCGATGTTCGCCGAGGCCATGGGCCGCGGATGGGGTCACCCGACCGCCGAAGAGGTCTGGGATGAGCTCCGCTCCCTGTCACCCCCGCATGCCGGGATGAGCTACCGCCGCCTGGAAGAGCTGGGTGGACTGCAGTGGCCGTGTCCCGACGAGGAGCATCCCGGCTCACTGTTCCTCCACGCCCGACTGTGGTCGGACGAGGTGGGAGTTCCTGCCCCGTTCATCCCGGTGGAACACGTCCCGCCGGTGGATCGGCTGACAAACGACTATCCCTTGCGAATGACGACCGGCCGGCATCTCGACGGCTACAACACCGGGGTGCAATCGGGCGGCTTCGACTCTCCCATCCGAACCGGTGCGACGATCGACGTCGCCCCCGAGGATGCCGACCGTCTCGGCCTCGGAGAGGGCGAGGTCGTTCGAGTAGCGTCCCGACGCGGCGCCATCGAAGCGCCGGTCCGGCTCGACCCGGGGTTGCGCCCGGGGCTCACGTTCATGGCCGTCCACTACCCCGACGAGGTCGACGTGAACGAGTTGACCATCGAGGCGTGGGATCCGAAGTCGGGGACATCCGAGTTCAAGGCGACGGCCGTTCGAATCGAGAAGCTGGCGAGGGTGTGATCCGTTCGTGGACCTGAAGCTGATCGGCGCCATCCCCACCGCCCGGGAACTCGCCGTCGTGGAAGCGGCCGCCCCCGCGGCAATCGTCGAGGAGGTCGAGGGCCGGATCGTCCGCACATCGCGAGACCACCGCCATCGCCTCCTCCCGGTGCTCGACGCGGTCCAGTCGGAGATCGGATACGTCAGCCCCGGCGCGATCGACGCGATCGCCACCCGTCTGAACGTCCCACCTGCCGAGATCTTCGCCGTCGCCTCCTTCTACGCGCTCCTCTCGACCGAGCCGCGCCCCGACGTGGTCGTCCACGTGTGCGACGACACGGCGTGTCGGGCGGTGGGCAGCGCCGGGCTGCTCGCCGAGTTCGCCGATCGGGACGACGTGGTGGCCAGCCCCTGCCTCGGTCAGTGCGACCGACGGCCGGCGGTGTTCGTTCAGCGTGCCGGCCGCGAGGACTCGGTGGTGGCCCCGGCGCATCACCAAGCCGTGGTCGACGCCCTCGCCGGAACCGCATCCGACTCGCCGACCCCACGAGTCCATCGCGGCCCGTTGCTGCGCCGGGTCGGTGTCGTGGACCCCGAGTCGCTGGAGGCCTACCTCGACAGCGGCGGGTACGTCGCGCTGCCGAAGGCGATCGAGATGGGGCCGGATGCCGTCATCACCGCGATCACCTCGGCGGGCCTGCGAGGCCGCGGTGGCGCCGCCTTCCCCACCGGGATCAAGTGGCGAGGGGTGGCCGATCAGCCGGACGCAGAGAAGTACGTCGTGTGCAACGCCGACGAGTCCGAGCCCGGCACCTTCAAGGACCGGGTGGTCATGGAGGGTGATCCGTTCGCCCTCGTCGAAGCGTTGACGATCGCCGGGCTGACGATCGGAGCCGGCACCGGCTACATCTACGTGCGTGGCGAGTATCCCGTCGCCACCCGGCGTCTCCGCCGGGCCATCGCACAGGCCGTTGAGGCGGGTTGGCTCGGATCGAATGTGGGTGGTTCGGGCCGTCCGTTCACGATCGAACTCCGCCGTGGCCAGGGGGCATACATCTGCGGCGAGCAGACCGCCCTCTTCAACTCGATCGAAGGGTTCCGCGGCGAACCGAGACAGAAGCCGCCGTTCCCGACCACTCACGGCCTGTTCGGCAAGCCGACCGTGATCAACAACGTCGAGACGTTGGTCAACGTGGTTCGGATCGTCGAAGAGGGAGGCGAGGAGTACGCCGCGTCCGGCACCGCCGACTCGTCCGGGACCAGGCTGTGGTGTCTGAGCGGTGATGTCGCCGAACCGGGGGTGTACGAAGTCGAGTTCGGAGCGACGATCCGGGAGATCCTGGACCTGGCCGGGGGGACCGTCGGCGACCTGGGTCACCTGATGGTGGGAGGGGCGGCCGGCACGATCGTCACCGCTGACCGGCTCGACGAGCGGCTCACGTTCGAGGACAGCAGGACGTCCGGTATCCCGCTCGGATCGGGTGTGCTGATGGCCTTCTCCCGCGACGTCGACATGGTCGACATCGTCCGGCGCATCGCCCAGTTCTTCCGGGACGAATCCTGCGGTCAGTGCGTTCCCTGTCGGGTCGGCACGGTTCGGGTCGAAGAGGAGGTGGCCCGAGCCACCCGAGGTGCACCGGTCGACGTGCGCCTGATCGACGAACTCGACCGGGCCATGAAGGACTCCTCGATCTGCGGACTCGGCCACACCGCCGCCTCCGTCGTGCGAGCTGCGATCGATCTGGGGATCCTCCGATGAAGGTGACCATCGACGGCGCTGCCGTGAACGTGCCGGAGGGCGCAACGATCCTCGAGGCGTGCCAGTCGATCGGCGAGGACCAGCCGACACTGTGTTACCTGCAGACCCTGACGCCCGTGAACGTCTGCCGCGTCTGCGTCGTCGAAGTGGAAGGCAGCCGGACCCTCGTACCGTCGTGCTCTCGAGTCGTCGAGGAAGGAATGGTCATACGCACTCGCGGGGAACGGGTCGACCTCTCACGCAAGGTCGTCTTCGAGTTGCTTGCCAGCTCGGTCGACATGTCCCTGGTCGATGACGACATCCATCGCTGGATGGATCGGTACGGGTGCGATCCCACGCGGTTCGGCACGCCCGCCCAGCCGGTCACCGATCGGGACGACCGCCACGCCGGGCACCACCGAGCGCCGGACGGGACCGTGGCGGAGACGGTGCTGCAGCCGATCAAGATCGACAACCCGCTCTACGTCCGCGACTACTCGCGCTGCATCCTCTGCTACAAGTGCGTGCAGGCCTGCGGCGAAGAGGCGCAGAACACCTTCGCCATCGGCGTCGCCGGGCGAGGATTCGACGCCCGGATCTCGACGGAGTTCGACGTTGGACTCACCGATTCCGCCTGCGTGTTCTGCGGCAACTGCATCGGCGTGTGCCCGACCGGCGCCCTGATGTTCCGATCCGAACACGAGTTGCGCGACGCCGGGATGTGGGAACCCGCCCGGCAGTCGGTCACGACCACCATCTGCTCCTACTGCGGGGTCGGCTGCAACCTCGAGCTCCACACCCAGGACAACCGGATCGTCAAGGTCACCTCACCACTCGACCACTCCGTCACGTCCGGCCACCTGTGCGTGAAAGGCCGGTTCGGATACGAGTACGTCCAGGAGTTGGGCGACCTGGCGACCACACCGATCGACGAGGTGCTCGCCCGGGCGCGGGCCGAGGGCGGAGGACACTGATGGCGAACACGAACGGGCGAAGGCGGCTGCTCGAGAACGCGACCTTCGAGGTCATCCCGATGAAGAGCACGGCCGAGAAGGCCAGGGACCTCCCTGCCGGGGCCACGGTGTCGGTGACCGCATCCCCGGACAAAGGGATGATGGCCACGGTGGAACTGTGCGAGTCGCTGGCGGCCGACGGATTCCGCATCGTTCCGCACATCTCCGCCCGCATGCTCGGATCGGAGCAGGAGCTGCGGGAGATCGTGGCCCGGCTGCGCGACGCCGGGGCCACCCGAGCCTTCATCATCGGCGGAGACGCGCAGGAAGGGACGACGTATCCGGACGGGTTCGCCCTGTTGCGTGCCCTGGAGGATCTGGACCACCCGTTCACCGAGCTCGGGGTCGCCGCATACCCGGAGGGCCACCCTTCGATCCCCGACGGTGTCCTCCGGCGGTCCCTCCTGGAGAAACAGCCCCATGCCCACTACATGGCCACTCAGATGTGTTTCGACGCCGGAGTGATCGAGAAGTGGCTGCTGGGCGAGCGGACGGCTGGGGTCTCGTTGCCGCTGTTGGTGGGGATCCCGGGCGTGACGGACCCTGCCCGTCTCGTGAGCATCGGAGCGCGGATCGGGGTGGGCCAGTCTCTTCGTTACCTGCGCAAGAACCGGGCGGCGGTCCTCAAGCTACTGCGGCCCGGACCGTTCGATCCCTCCAAGCTGGTGAACCGTCTCGCTCCGCTCGCCGAGGAGGAGCACGCCAAGGTTGTGGGACTGCACGTGTTCACCTTCAATCAGATCGCCCCGACGACCGCCTGGTACGAGAAGGCCCTGTCCTGACCGTCCCGCCGTTGCCGCGAACGATCGGTCGTCACGGACGTGCGACCTCGATGCCTTCATGCCACCGCTCCCAATGCCGGGCGTGCGTCGGCAGGTACGAACCGTCCCGGTAGAAGCGGTCGTAATAGTCGGTGTCGATGTGGACCGCCTGGACGAACCCGGTGAGGACGACGGTGGTGAAGTCTGCCGGGAAGCGTCCATACGTGTCGTAGACGTACTGCGCCACCTCGCCCAGGCACTCGACGAACTCTTCCGTGTAAGGCTCGACGCCTCGCTTCACCAGCTCCGAGTCTCGCCACGGCCCCGGGGTGGCGGGGTCGTACGCGCCGCCCGGTCCGAACTTCCTATCGGCGAAGACCCGGGCAGCGGCATGCATGTCGGGCTGGTAAGGAGGCACGAGCGGCTCGTACACACCGTCCAGTCCCACCGGGTTGGGCATGGTCCACCGATCGTCCCGTTCGAACCGGAACCCGAGACCGCGGATGCCATCGCCGGCGAACGCCCCGAGCACGCTCCACCGGTTCAGCCCGTTGAAGAAGAGTCCGCCGAGCCCCATCCCCTGCATCGTGAGCACGATGTTGTGCGCCATGAAGTCCAGCTCGGAGCAGTTCCCCTCGTACGCCATCTGCTGGAGGACCGACAAGGGAGCTCGGCTGTCGGCGTCGAGCAGGCCGCTGCGAACGAACTGGTCCAGCTCGCCGGCAGGCCGCCCCGCCCTGTCGTCGATCACCATGGTCCGATTGGAGAGCGCGATCGTGAGGATTCCGAGCAGCTGCTCACTGGCATCGCCGACAGGCATGAACAGGGTCGACCCGGCCGCATTCGCCATCCACAGATTCGGAGGGAGCATGTGGGGCGGTCGGGCCGGTAGGTCGAGCCTTGTGTCCGTGAGACGCGTGGTGTGGTCACGGCATACGTCGATAACCCGACGAATGTCGGTGGCACCTTGGCGCAACTCGCGCATGGAGGACGGCGGGGCGTCTCTCGTGTTGGTGACGTGGCATCCTTCGTCGTCGGTGAAGAACAGCACGGGGGTGCCGAGACCGGCGGCGGTGGGAGCGGTGCGCCCGGTGAATCGCTGCGTGTAGTGGGCGTGGGCATCGGGTCGATCCGGCCGAACGGGACACCGAAGTTCCAGCCGGAGACCCCCGTGCCGGCCGCCACGAGGATCGCCTGTTCGAGGTCCGTGAGCGGGACCGGGTCTTCCGCCGATCGGTACGACAGCGGACCCGACGGGATCTCCATGCCAGTTCCGAACCTGCGGGCGCGCCGTCCGTTGATGGCCTCGACCAGCGGGAAGTCGAGCAGTTCCTCGAGTGGCCCGTCGCTCGTCGTGTCGACCATCGTCGCCCCACGCTTCGCTTGACGCAGGCCTCACACCCGACCCTAGGCGATCCGCGCCGGCTGCGAGGCTCACTGCGTGGCGTCGGTGACGATCGCCCTGATCCTGGCGAGGAGCGACGGGTCGTCGCATCGCACGCCCTCGTGGCCCCGCCCCCACAGCCACAGGTCGAGGGCGCTCGGTGACCCGCCGATGATGGGGCCCGCCGGGTCGGACACGAGGAAGGTGTCGAAGTCGTACTCCTTGCCGGACTCGGGGCTCGTCCCCACGATCCGTCCGAACCGCAGCCCGTAGGACGCTCCGCCGTCGACCGACAGGGTGGCGTGGGTCTCGTCGGGGATGAAGTCGGCCCACTCGGGCACTCCGTCGACCATCGTGTACAGCAACTCGTCGATACCGTCTGCCGCCAGCTCGTCGTCGACCTCGGTCAGGTGACCGATCACGAGCTCGGCATCCACCCGATGAATGAGTGCCTCGTGAGCCTGCCGGCGTCGCACCCAGCCGATCGACCATCCCTCGTCGTACCAAGACCAACAGCGAGCCTGGGCCGGGTGGCGGGACAGCGCCTCGACGAGTGCGGCGGACTGCTCCACGAGCAGGCCCGGGAGGTGCTCGTTGGCGGGCCGCTCGATCTTCGTCACCTGACCGGGATCGAGGACGAGTCGGTCGGCGATGGATCCCCAGAAGCGCTGCACCTCCACCAGATGCCAGGCAAGATCGGCCATCTTCCAATCAGGACACGAGGGAACACTGGCCTCCATGTCGCCGGCCCGGATGCATTCCGCGAATCGGGCAGACTCCGCCCGGATCACCTCGAGGAAGTCGATCACGTCGGCAGCCTACGCCAGGCCCCGTTCTCGTGCGCGAAAACCACCGCATAGGTGCTGGGGAACCCAGGGTTTGGCTGCTACGCGAGAGGGGCCCCGGATGTCCGGGGCCCTCTCTCGGGTTGGATGGGTCTGAGCGGAGGCTCAGAAGTCCATGCCGCCGCCGTGATCGTGGCCGCCGCCACCGCCCACGGGGGCGTCTTCCTTGACCTCGGCAACGATCGCCTCGGTGGTGAGCAGCAGCGCTGCGATCGACGAGGAATTCTGCAGCGTCGAACGGGTCACCTTGGCAGGATCGATGACACCGGCCTCCATCAGATCCTCGTAGACGCCGGTGGCTGCGTTGAAGCCGGTCGAGCCTTCGGCGGCCCTCACCTGCTCGACGACGACGCCACCTTCGAAGCCGGCGTTGAAGGCGATCTGACGGAGGGGCTCCTCCATCGACCGGCGTACGATCGCCCGGCCCGCCTTCTCGTCGTCCGAGCCGCCACGGATCTTGTCCACTGCGCTCTGCGCACGGAGCAGGGTCACGCCACCGCCGGGGACGATGCCTTCCTCAATGGCCGCCCGGGCCGCCGAAACGGCGTCCTCGATGCGATGCTTCTTCTCCTTCAGCTCCACCTCGGTGGCTGCGCCGACCTTGATCACGACCACGCCACCGGACAGCTTGGCGAGCCGCTCCTGGAGCTTCTCACGATCCCAGTCCGAGTCCGTGTTCTCGATCTCACGCTCGATCTGCTTGATGCGAGCAGCCACATCGGACTCGCCGCCGTCGCCATCGACGATGGTGGTGTCGTCCTTGGAGATCACGACCTTGCGAGCACGTCCCAGCATGTCGAGCGACACGTTCTCCAGCTTGAGGCCGACCTCTTCGGAGATGACGGTGCCACCGGTGAGGATGGCGATGTCCTGCAGCATGGCCTTGCGACGCTCACCGAAACCGGGGGCCTTGACGGCCGCCGAGGCGAAGGTGCCGCGGATCTTGTTGACCACCAGCGTGGCGAGGGCCTCGCCTTCCACGTCCTCGGCCAGGATCAGGACGGGCTTGCCCGCCTGCATGACCTTCTCGAGCACGGGGAGCAGGTCGTTGACCGAGCCGATCTTCTGGTTGGCGATGAGGATGTAGGGATCCTCCAGCACCGCCTCCTGGCGATCGGCGTCCGTGATGAAGTACGGCGAGATGTAGCCCTTGTCGAACTGCATGCCCTCGGTGAACTCCAGTTCGAGCCCGAAGGTCTGGCCCTCTTCCACCGTGATGACCCCGTCCTTGCCCACCTTGTCGAAGGCGTCGGCGATGGTCTTGCCGATGGTGGTGTCGTTGTTGGCGGAGATCGAGGCCACGTGGGTGATCTGACCCGACGTCTCGATGTTGCGAGCCATCTCGCCGATCGCCTTGACGGCGGCCTCGACGGCCGACTCGATCCCGCGCTTGAGTTCCATGGGGTTGGCGCCGGCCGCCACCTGGCGGAGGCCTTCCTTCACCATGGCCTGGGCGAGCACGGTGGCGGTGGTCGTGCCGTCACCGGCCACGTTGTCGGTCTTGTTGGCCACCTCGTAGGCGAGCTTGGCGCCCATGTTCTCCCATGGGTCCTCGAGCTCGATCTCCTTGGCGATGGTCACGCCGTCGTTGGTGATGGTGGGGGCGCCCCACTTCTTCTCCAGTACGACGTTGCGGCCCTTCGGCCCGAGTGTCACCTTGACGGTGTCGGCGAGCTTGTCGACACCCGCCTGGAGCCGCTTACGGGCGTCCTCGTCGAATCGAATTTCCTTGGCTGTCATTGATCACTCCTCCTGAGTTCAGTTGACGATGGCGAGGAGATCGCGCTGGCTGAGAACGAGGTGCTCGACGCCATCGACCTTGAACTCGGTTCCCGCGAACTTCGAGTAGAGGACGGTGTCACCCACCTTCACATCCATGGGAAGACGATCGCCGTCGTCGTCGAACGCGCCGGGTCCAACGGCCACGACGGAGCCCGTCTGGGGCTTTTCCTTGGCGGTGTCGGGAATCACGAGACCGGACGCCGTGCGAAGGTCCTGGTCTGCATCCGGCTTGACGACCACTCGATCACCGAGAGGCTGAAGCTTCATCTAGCTCCTCCTGCAATTACTGTTGGGCGGTAGCAACCTCTGCGTGAGACTGCTAGCACTCCCACTCTCGGAGTGCCAGACTGAAGTTAGCACTCGGACGAGGAGAGTGCCAGACGACGGCGGTCGACCGGGACCACCGTGGCGCACGCGCCGCCGGCCCGCTCAGAGGCGTTTTCCGGAGTCGACGGTGGCTTCCCAGGCGGTGATCACGCCCCGCTCCAGCCAGTGCACCGCCGCCGCCCCGATCATCGCCCCGTTGTCGGTGGCGAGCTCGGGGGAAGGCAGATGGAGCACGATGTCCCGCTCGGCGCAGACCTCGGACAGACGCTGACGCAGCCGACGGTTGGCGACGACACCCCCACCTGCGGCGACCCTGCGCACGCCGGTGTCCTCCACCGCGTTGACCGTCTTGGCGACGAGCACGTCGACGATCGCCTCCTGCAGCGACGCCGCCACGTCGGACCGGGGAGGGAGCGACCCGGCATTCTGCTGGAGGAACGTGATGACCGAGGTCTTGAGGCCCGAGAACGAGAAGTCGTGGCGTCGATCCGGCAACGCCCGCGGGAATCGCACCGCCGCCGGGTCGCCGCCCTCCGACTCGGCGTCGATGGCCGGACCCCCGGGAAACCCGAGTCCCATCACCCGGGCGAGCTTGTCGAACGCCTCACCGGCGGCATCGTCGATCGTTCCACCCAGCACCTGGTAATCGCCCCAAGCCCGCACGTGTACGAGCTGAGAGTGTCCGCCGGAGACCAGGAGCACGATGGCAGGAGGTTCGTAGTCCGGGTGTTCGAAGACGGGGGCGAACAGGTGTCCCTCCATGTGGTCGACACCCACGAAAGGAAGCTGCCTGGCCCACGCCGTCGCCTTGGCGAAAGAGTGGCCCACCAACAGCGCACCGACCAGTCCAGGCCCGTCGGTGGCTGCGATGGCGTCGAGATCGTCGGGATGAACGCCGGCGTCGGTCAATGCCCGGTGCGTCAGCGACCGAATCGCCTCCACGTGGGCACGGGCGGCCACCTCGGGCACCACCCCTCCGAACCGGGCGTGGAGGCCGACCTGAGAGGACAGCACGTTGGAGAGGATCTCCCTGCCTCTCACCACGGCGACGGCCGTCTCGTCACACGAGGTCTCGTAGGCCAGGATCGTCGGATTCACAACACCGTCTCCCTGATCGACTGCAGCCGGGCGGCATAGTCGGGGCCGCCGATGTCGTGGACCCACATGATGAGGGCGTCTTCGTCGCGGTAGTACTGCTTGCGCACCCCGACCGGGGCCATGCCGAAACGCCGGTACAGCGCCTGAGCGGCTTCGTTGGAGACCCGGACCTCGAGTGTCAGGGCTTCTGCCCCCTCGTCCAGCGCATGGTCCACCAACCCGAGCATCAATCTCGTCCCGACTCGCGCCTGACGGCGGGCCGGATCGACGACGACGGTGGTGATGTGCGCCTCCTCCCCGACCAGCATCACGCCCCCATACCCTGCCAGCGTCGCGTCCACGTCGGCGGCGAGATAGCGCCGACTCGCTTGCGACAGTTCGTCGAGGAAGACCTGCCGGGACCACGCCTGGCGGTATACCCGCTGCTCCAGATCCAGGGCGGCATCGACGTCGTCGAGTGTCATCGCCCGCAGCAACACCGAGGACACGGCCATCATCCCGCCCCCCAAGGATCGGATTCGAGGGCCGCCCAGTTGATCTGCACGTCGGGCTCCCGCAGGTAGAGGGGTCGTACTTCGTCCGGGTGGGGGATCTCGTCCGCCTCCAATGCGGCGGCGGTCGCCTCGACCAGGGCTTCGGCCTGCGGATACCTCGGGCCGGCGCGCTTGACTCGATGGAGTCCGCGCAACGTCGACTCGGAGATCACCTCCGTGTCCCCGACCAGTAGGACCTCACGCGGGTCGGACTCGAGGGCTGCCCGCAACTCCTCGTGTGTCATCACCTCAGGCGCAGCGTCCTTCACCACACCTCCGGGAACCGGGTGGTACGAGGCGACGGCCAGTTCGTCCCGCCGCACGTCCACCACCGCCCAGATGTGACGATGACCGGTGGCGGCCCGCAGGGCGAGTGCATCGAGGGAAACCCCCGTCAGCAACGGGACCCCGATCGCGGCGGCCAGCCCCTGAGCGGTGGCGACCCCCACCCGGATACCGGTGTAGAGGCCGGGACCCACGTCAACCACGATCCCGTCGAGATCCTCCGGCCGCCAACCCACCTGGTCGAAGCAGAAGTCGATCGCCGGTACGAGGAACGCCGAGTGCCCTCGCCGATCGAGTCGGGCGGCGGACGCAACGATCTGGCGGCCGTCGGCGAGCGCCACCGACGAAGCGGGCGTGGCGGTCTCGATCGCGAGCACCCTCATCAAGCACCGACCTCGGTCAGCGGCCGCTCCGCCCACGCACCGAGAGGGCGCAGCGCCACCGCCCGGGCATCACCGTCGAGCAGCGACAACTCGACGTGCAGACGGTCGGCCGGGAGGGCCGCCCCGATCACATCTCCCCACTCGATGGCGACGACACCGTCTCGGCCGAGCTCGAAGACCTCGAGATCGTCGAACTCCAGCGCCGATCCGACCCGGTAGACGTCGACGTGAACCAAGGGGAGAAACCCCGACGAGTAGGTCCGCACCAACACGAAGGTGGGGCTGGTGATCGGCTCCTCCACGCCGAGCCCGTCGGCGAGGCCGCCGACGAAGGTGGTCTTGCCGACGCCGAGACCGCCGGACAGGACGATCACGTCACCGGGTCGGCACAGCGACGCCAACCGCGCCGCCAGCGCCCGCGTCTCCATGTCGGTGGGGCAATTGACGACGATCATCCGAAGAGTCCGAGCTGTTCGACCCGGGACGGTTTCCCGTCCCCGGTCGCGTCGGCGCTCTCCTCGACGTCTGCCCGCCTGAGCGGCGTGTCGAGAGCAGCGCGCATGATGTCGAAGTCCTTCCGCATGAGGTCGGTGATGCGCTCGCCCCCGCGGAGCGCCGCGGCCGGATGGTACGTCGGCACGAGCACCTTGTCCCGCCACCATCGGTACGAGGACCCGCGCAGCCGGGTGATGCCGGTCTCGGTCCGCAGGAGCAGCTTGGTGGCGAAGTTTCCGAGGGTCACCACGACCCGCGGATCGACCGTCTCCAGTTGGGAACGGAGATACCCCTTGCACGACTCGATCTCGTCCGGTCGGGGATCCCGATTCCCGGGCGGCCGACACTTCAGCACGTTGGCGATGTAGACCCGGTCGCGGGCAATCCCCGCCTCTTCGAGCAACTGGTCGAGCAGGCGGCCGGCGGCACCCACGAACGGCATTCCTTCGAGGTCTTCGTTTCGCCCGGGAGCCTCCCCGATGAACATGAGGTCGGCGTCCGCCGCCCCCGAGCCGAAGACGACCTTGGTACGGGTCTCCGCCAGGCGGCAGTTCGTGCAGGATTCGGCCACGACACGCAAGTCGGTGAGTGCGGACACGGTCCCGCAGCCTATTCGACGAACCGGCGCGGCAGGCGGGGACCGACGCCGCACACGATCTCGTAACTGATCGTCCCCGTGAGTCCCGCCCACTCGTCGACCCCGACCGCAGCGTCGCCCTGCCGGCCGATGAGGACCACCTCGTCGCCGACCTCCACTCGATCGTCTCCGCAATCGACCACGATCTGGTCCATCGTCACCGTCCCCGCCAGCGGTCGTCGACGTCCGCCCACGAGCACTGCACCGTGGTCGGTGAGGAGCCGGGGCACACCATCGGCGTATCCGATCGGCACCGTGGCGACGGTCGACTCGCGTTCCAGTGGGCGGCGCCGCCCGTACGACGGTCGCGCCCCTGCGGGAAGCCGCCGCACGTGCGAGACGTGGGAGACGATTCGCATCGCCGGCCTGAGATCCATGACATCCCGACAGGCGTCGGAGGGGTACAGGCCGTAGAGACCGAGACCCACCCGGGCCATGTCGCCGTCGCCTCGGAGGATCGCCCCTCCCGTGTTCGAGTGATGGACGACGGCATCCGCGGGGAGCACCCCGCCCAGGTGCTCGACGGCGTGACCGAGCAGCGCGACCTGAAAGTCGGTGAACTCGGGGTCGGACTCCGATGAGGCGAAGTGCGTCCACAGACCCCCGACCCGCAGCCCCAGCGCGGGCGCCTGACGGGCGAGGGCGGTGACGGTCTGCAGGTCCGCACCCACCCGGTGCATGCCTGTGTCCAGTTTCAGGTGCACGCGCGGCACGCGGTCGGCGTGCTCCCCGAGAGCCTCGAGGAACACGTGGCTGTACACCGAGGGGGTGAGGTTCCAGGCCGCGACCGAACCGGCGTCCGACGGATCCGGCTCGGAGAGCAGCAGAATCGGCGCGTCGATGTCCGCCTCGCGCAGCCGAATCCCCTCTTCGAGCAACGCCACCGCCAACCATGTCGCCCCGTGCTCCAGCGCCGTCTCCGCGACCGGCACGTCACCGTGGCCGTACGCATCGGCCTTCACGACCGCACACAGCGCCGTCGATCCGAGGTGGGAACGGAAGGCCGCCACGTTGTGAGCCACCGCGTTCAGATCGATCTCCGCCCACGACGCCCTCACGGCGTACTCCAGGCGAAGCGTCCGACCGCGTCGGCGAGCGCATCCGCCGTCACGAAACCCTGCTCACTCTGCAGCCACGCCCCCGCCACGCCGTGCCAGTACGCCGCCGACCGGGCGGCCTCCGGGCCCGTCGATCCCCGGGCGAGCAAGGCGCCGACCATTCCGGCCAGGACGTCGCCGGTCCCGATGGTGGCCAGCTCGGGGCCACCGCTGTTCACGATCCACGGCACCTCGCCCTCGATGACGGTGGGGTTGCCCTTCCGCAGGACCGTCACGTGCGACTGCGAGATGTCGCCCATGCGGCGGCGCTCCCCCTCGTGGGGGGTGAGCACGATGTCTTCGTGACCGCTCCCCGGAGCGACGGGTCGTAGCGCCCCGGCGTCGATCACCGTCGGACCTGCCCGGTCGTGGGCGTGAGCGACGAGCTCCTCGTGCCCGTTGGCCAGCCCCGGGCCCACCACCCAGGTGTCGAATCCACCGGGAAGGTCGTCCATGGAGAACGCCAGGATCTCGGGGGCGAGGAGCTGGGCGGTTCCCGGATCCGGGGTGGCGATCCCGACTGCCCCGGCTCCGAAACGAAGGGCGGACCGTGCCGCCATCACCGCCGCCCCGATCATCCCACGGGATCCGCCGACCACGAGCACCGACCCCGCCGACCACTTGTGTGCGCGGCGGAGCCGTGATGGTCGGGGAGCATCGCTCGCCTCGACCACCAGAAAGGACGGGTCGCCTCCTTCCAGACCGATGTCCGCGACCACCACGTCACCGCAATGATCCGGGCCGTCGCCGAGCACGTGTCCGGGCTTGAGCGAGTGGAACGCCACGGTGCAATCGGCCCGAAAGGTGCCCTCCCCGGCCTCACCGGTGTCGGCATCGAGACCTGACGGAAGATCGAGCGACAGGATCGGCGCCGGGGCCTCGCCCCAGTGTCGGAACTGCTCCGGCACGCCGGGCCGCGAACCCGCCCCGAACAGGCCGTCGACGATCAGGTCGACCTCCTCGGGGACGATCCGGCTGATCGTCCCTGCCCGGCGGCCATGATGGACCGCCGCCTCGGACTGCGGCGATCCGAACGGGACGATCGACACCGCCGCCCCCCTCCTCGCCAACGCGGTCGCCACGACGTATGCGTCCCCACCGTTGTTCCCCGGCCCGGCGAGCACCACGACCCTCGACCCGTACCGGATCCCGTATCGGACCACGGCCTGGTGCGCCGCCGCCACGCCGGCTCGCCGCATCAGATCGGTCATCGCGATGGAACTGGCCGCATCGAGGCGACTGGACTCGGCCGCGGTCAAGACGGGTAACACCCTCCGATCCTACGAGCCGTGGCTGCCGCCGCGGAACGCTTATCCCGATCGTTCGTGGGTCGACAGGGAACCATGAACCGGCTCGATCCCCCTCGATGCCACCCGCGACGCACGTGCCCCTCGCCGAGCGTCGTCGCCGGTTCACGGGCGGTTGGGAGGCTCTCCGGAGCGGGGCGGCGGTCGCGCAATCCGCCGCCGCCCCTCTCCCACCCCCTCCACGAGCCGCTCGAAGGCGGCTCTACGATCGTCCGACGTGCTACCTCTCCTCTCCGACGTCAGGATCGTCGACCTGAGCACCATCGTGCTGGGCCCCTACGCCACTGCGACGCTGGCCGACCTGGGAGCGCAGGTCATCAAGATCGAGCCACCGGGCGGCGACCTGTACCGTGCTGCCCCGCCCTCACGGCACCCGGGGATGGGCGCGCCGTTCCTGTCGATCAACCGGGGAAAGCGGTCCCTGTGCCTCGACCTGACGACCGAGTCGGGTCGCCAGGTCCTGGGCCGGCTCGCCGACTCGGCGGACGTCGTCATCCACAACATGCTGCCGCGTGTCGCCGAGAAGCTGGGGGTGGATGGCGACACTCTCAGGGCCGATCGGCCTCGACTGATCCACTGTGTGACACCCGGCTTCGGGAGCGATGGACCGGATGCCGACGCGCCCGCATACGACGACGTCATCCAAGGTCGCATGGGCCTCGCCTCCCTCCTCACCGACAGTGACGGCTCTCCCCGGCTCGTGCCGACCACATTGGCGGACAAGGTGACGGGCCTGCATGCCGCCATCGCGGTGCTCGGGGCACTCCACCACCGGGACGTCACGGGTGAGGGGACGTCGATCGAGGTGCCGATGCTCGAGACGATGACTGGGTTCCTCCTCGCCGAACACATGGGGGGTCGGGCTTTCGAACCCCCACTGGGCCCCCCCGGCTACAACCGATTGCTCAACCCCCATCGACGCCCGCACGCCACTCGGGACGGCCACATCGTGCTGCTGCCCTACTCGGCCCGACATTGGGAGAGCCTGCTCGAGTTGGTCGACGAGCGTGTCGACAGCGACTGGGTCATGGATGCCGAGCAACGGTCCCGTCGGATCGAGGAGCTGTATGCCCTCGTCGGTCGCCTCATGCCCACCCGGTCGACCGACGAGTGGCTGGAGGTCCTGTCCGACCGGGGCATCCCGGCGGGGCGGGTCAGCGACCTGGCGGACCTGTTCGACGATCCACAGCTGCGGGCCGTCGAGTTCTTCCGGCGCGTCGAACACCCGAGTGAGGGCGCGATCGTCGAGACGCGGCCGGGGTTGCGCGTCCGCGATCTCCCGGATCGCCCGGGACGGCCGGCCCCCCGCTTCGGCGAACACGGCCGCGAGATCCTGTCCGAGCTGGGATACAGCGAGGAGGACACGGCCGATCTGATCGCGTCCGGGGCGGTCTGGGTGCCGGCCTGATCAGTCGTGCTCACCGACGGACACGGCCATCACCATCGCCGTGACGTCGGTGTGCGTGATCGTCACCAACACCTCCGTGATGCCGAGCATGCGGGCCCGATCGGCTGCCCGGCCGGACATCCGGACGGTCGGCTTCCCGCCACCGGTGATCTCGATGTCGGTCCAGGGGATCCGCCGCCAGCCGGTGCCCATCGACTTCATCACCGCTTCCTTGCCGGCGAAACGGGCGGCCAGCCGTCTCGCCGGCCTGGCGAATCGGAGGGCGTAGTCCTTCTCGTGAGGCGTGAAACAGCGGTCGATGAACCGCGGGTACTTCTCGAACACCCGCTCCACCCGGGAGATGTCGGCGAGATCGACGCCCAATCCGATGATGCGCATGCCACGACGGTAGAGGTGGGCGCCGGGCGGCGCGCACCAC
>DATHWB010000004.1:0-19637 GCA_035460965.1 Acidimicrobiia bacterium | reverse complement strand
TCCTTCTGCAGGCTGACGAACCCGTTGAGCAGGGCCGGGATCACGTTACGGACCGCTTGCGGGACGATGACATAGCGCAGCGTCTGCATCTGGCTGAGGCCGAGGGACCGGGCCGACATGCGCTGGCTCTCCGGTACGGACTCGATGCCCGCCCGGTACACCTCGGCGGTGTAGGCCGAGTAGCCGAGGACGATGGCGGTGAGGCCCCAGAACAGCCCGCTGCGGGTCACCCCCTGCAGCTGCAGGGCGGGGATTCCGAAGCCCATGAGCAGGATCAGGAGAATCATCGGGATGCCGCGGATGACGTCGATGAATCCGACCGCCATCAGCCGCAGCGGGAAGAAGGCGGGCCCGCGCAGAGCGCGTACGACGGCGATCACCAACGCCAGTCCGAGGATCGCCACCTCGGCCACGAGGAACATCCAGATGTCCTGCCAGAACCCGCGCAGCACCAGCGGGAACGACTGCCGGAAGTGGAAGCCGTTGAAGAACTGGTTCTGGACCGCCGGCCACGCCTCCGAATTGAGCACGAAGACGACGATCAACCCGACGACGACCACCGTGGAGGCGGCCGCGATCAGTGCTCCCCGCGCCCCCTCTTCCCTCATCCCGGCCCAGAATCGGTCGCCGAACACTCCCGGACGTCTGATGTCGACTTCGGGTGGGCCGGGAAGGGTCACGAGGAGGGGGTGCTCCCGGGACGGTCGACGGTGTGGACCGTCCCGGGAGCCACGATCAGGACCGGATGGTCGGGATGTCGCCGGCGCCCTGCATCCACTGTTCGGCGAGCGCCTCCAGTGTGCCGGCCTCGCGCAGACGACCGATAGCGGCGTTCACGCAGTCCCGCAACGGGCTGTCGTTCTGCATCAGCAGGCCGAAGAAGTCGGCCGACTCGTCGTCCGCTTCGAGAACCCCGATGATCTCGGATCCCTCCATCTCGACGGCCGTGATGTAGTAGGCCGTGGGGAGATCGAACACGACTGCATCGATCTGGCCGGCATCGAGCGCCACCTTCGCAGCCACGTGGTCGTCGAACACGGCGGCCGGCTGGTCGGGCTGGATCACTTTCTCGATATAGGCGAGGCTGGTGGTGCCGATCTGGGCTCCCAACCGGTACTGCCTGAGCTCGTCGAGGGTCGTGACTCCCACCAATGCCGAGTCCGAGTATCCGACGAGCGCCTGGTTGGTCTCGTAGTAGGGATCGGAGAAGTCGACGACCTGCTCGCGCTCCTCGGTGATCGAGTATTGCTGGATGTTGAAGTCGAAGGTCTTCGGTCCGACGGCGATCGACTCGTTGAAGCCGGCTCGCACCCAGGTCACCTGGTCGTCGGTGAAGCCCATCTCGTTGGCGACGGCGTACGCCACGGCCGACTCGAATCCCTGCTTGCTGGAGGGATCGTC
This sequence comes from Acidimicrobiia bacterium, assembly GCA_035460965.1. Taxonomy (GTDB): domain Bacteria; phylum Actinomycetota; class Acidimicrobiia; order Spongiisociales; family ZC4RG35; genus DATHWB01. The sequence continues at coordinate 18,236 of DATHWB010000004.1, read as the reverse complement.
GTCGAGCACGTACGGCGGGAACGCCGGCTCCCCGGTGGCGACGGTGAGTGTCCCCGGAGTGACGAGGGCGAGGTCCTCGATCTCGCACGAGTCGCTCAAGTCGTCGTTGGACCCGGCATCGTCGCCGAGGCATGCCGACAGGATCAGCGACATGGACAACAGGCCGATCATCGATCGCTTCACGTCCGTTCCTCTCTGTGTGTGGTCCCCGACGAGGGGGGGGAGGGAATGGTACAGACGGAGCGGGTGGCATCGCCGGGCCGTCGACGCGAAGGGGGGCCTGCCGGCGTCGCGCCGGACAGGCCCGGGTGGGCGGCGTCAGTCGTCGGCGCCGTGGCGGTGCTGTTGCCGCGGACCGAAGTCGGCCCGCAACGCCTCGAATTCCTCCTGGGTGAGCCGGCCGTCGGACCACGCCTCGGAGTCCGCCATCAGCCGCTGGAGCATGGGGAACCGCGCCCCCTCGTCGCCTGTGAGGACCCCGTCTGCCCACGCTTCGTCCCAGGCGGTACGGTGCTCGGCCCTGCGAGTGGCCATCTCGGCCCGCCGCGCCTCGAGCCACTCGCCGATGGCACTCGCCTGTTCGTCGGTGATGACACCGTCGGCGACCATCTCGTCCAGCAGAGCCCCGGGGAGGTGGCCACGTACGGGTCGTTCGACGGGGAGCGTGGTGCTCTCGGCCCCGTCGGCGGCCTGAGCGAGAGCTCCGATCCCGCCGCCGACCACCAGCACCGCGATTGCCGCCACCATCGCAACGATCGTCTTCCGCATGACGTCTCCTCTCGATTCGCTTGTCACGCATCCCCAGCGTGCGGGACGAACCTGGGCGTCTCCTGAGGGCGGTCTGAGGGCATCATGAGAATCGGTCGAGGGTGAATCCGACCTCGGCGCCGCCATCGTCACGGTTCCGGGCGAACACCCGACCGCCGTGCGCGGTGACGACGTGTTCGACGATCGCCAGGCCGAGCCCGGAGCCGGGGGTGGACCTCGCTTCCAGCGAGCGGTGGAATCGTTCGAACACGTGAGGTATGTCGTGCTCCGGGATGCCAGGCCCGCGGTCGCGCACGCTCACCGTCGAACCGTCGAGATGTATCTCGATCGACTCGTCGGCCGGCGACCACTTCACGGCGTTGTCGATCAGGTTCGAGAGGGCGCGCTCGAGGTCGCTCCACCGGCCCTCCACCGGGCTGGCCACTCCCGTGACGCCGATGGCCAGCCCGCTGCGTTGCACGTACCGCCTGGCGACGGTCTCGGCCAGGTCGGCGAGGTCCACAGGGAGGTGGGGCTCGTCCCGCAGGGCGGCGTCGGATGCCAGATCGACCAGTTCGGTGGCGAGCTCGGCGAGCTCGGAGCTCTCGGCGAGTGCGGCGGTGAGCAGCTCCCGGCGCTGGTCCTCGGTCAGCTCGGGACCCCGTCGCAGCAGTGTCTCGACATTCGTACGGAGTGCGGTGAGCGGTGTCCGGAACTCGTGACCTGCGTCGGCGATCAGTCGCCGCTGCTGTTCGCGGGAAGCTCGTAGCGACGTGAGCATTCGATCGAACGAGGCGGCCAGTCTGCCCACTTCGCCGGGCGCGTCGACGGGGAGCGGGTCGTTCCGGTCGATCGAAGCGGCCAGACCGTCGGTCACCGCCGTCAGGTCCTCGATGGGTCGCACGGCGGTGCGGGCGAGGATCCAGCCCACGGCACCGGCCACGACGGTCAGACCGCTTCCGATCACTGCCAGGCGGCGAAACAGGAGCGCGATGGCGTCGTCGATGTCCTCGACTGCGATGGCGAGCTGGACCACGCGCGGCAGGCGCTCGAGTCGCCGGTGCTCGACCTGACCCGAGATCATCCGGTACGAGCGACCGTCGATGTCGACCGTCTCGAGTCGCGGACCCTCCGCCAGCTCACGATGACTTCGGACGGGAAGCTCAGGATCTCCCGGCACCACCACGATGCCGGCCACGGTCACCTGGATCACGGCGTCGAGATCGACGAGGTCGCGCGAGTCGAAGTCCCCCTCCGGTGCCACCTCGAACGGCTGGCGGGTGGTGTCGAAGGGTCGGCGCAGGGGGGTGGCCGGCACCACGCGGGACGCCAGTTCGAAACGCGTCACGAGATCGCGGTCGACCTGGGCGCGCAACTCGCGGGATGTCGTGAGCAGACCGATGGCGGCGGTGGCGACGACCGCCAGGGTTCCCACCGCGGTGATCGACAGTGCCCAACGCCAGCGCAGGCTCATCGTTCCCTGGCCACGAAACCCACGCCCCGCACCGTGTGGATGAGGCGGCTGCGTCCTCCCTGCTCGGTCTTGCGGCGGAGATAGCCGATGTACACGTCGAGCGAGTTCGACGTGGTGGTGAAGTCGAAGCCCCAGATCCGTTCGAGGATGATCTCCCGGGTGAGCACCGTCCCGGCGTTGAAGACGAGGAGCTCGAGCAGGTCGAACTCCGTTCGCGTGAGCGGGATCTCGTGGCCGTCGCGCGTCACCCGTCTGCCCGCCGGATCGATCTCGAGGTCGTTCAGACGGAGGATGTCCGCCGCCTCGGTCGGTCCGGACCGACGGAGCAGTGCACGGATGCGGGCGAGCAGCTCGTCGAGAGCGAAGGGCTTGACCAGGTAGTCGTCGGCGCCGGCGTCGAGCCCATCCACCCGGTCGGGAACCTCATGGCGTGCGGTGAGCATGAGGATCGGCACGTCGGAGCCTTCCGCCCGCAGCTTGCGGGCGACGTCGAGTCCGCTGAGGACGGGCATCATCACGTCGAGGATCACCGCGTCGGGGTCGACCGACCTGGCAAGTTCCAACCCGCTGCCGCCGTCACTGGCGGTGGTGATGTCGTATCCCTCGAACTGGAGGGCGCGGGCGAGCGACTCGCGTACGCCGCGGTCGTCTTCGACGAGGAGAACCCTGGCCGACCCCATGCGGACAATGTATCGGTGCGGTATCGGGGCGTCCTCCGCCAGCCCGCGGATCTCATCGAGTTCTCAGGCTGCATCGCACCCGGGGGTGCGCTACGCCGTTCCGACGAAGTCTCTCACCCAGGGATCGGGCGGTGCCGCCCGCATGGCGGCCAGCGGGCCGTCGGCCACGATGCGTCCGGCCCGCATCAGCAGAGTCCGATCCGAGATCCTTTCGGCCTCGTCGTGGTCGTGGGTGACGTAGACCGCGGGGATTCCTGCCGAACGGAGGATCTCTCTCACTTCCACCACCAGCCGGTCTCGGAGCATGCGGTCGAGGGACCCGAGCGGCTCGTCCAGGAGGACGAGGCGGGGTCGGGGCGCAAGGGTGCGCGCCAGGGCCACCCTCTGTGCCTCGCCCCCCGACAGTCCGTCCACCTTCCGTTCCTCCCAGCCGGACAGCCCGACGAGTTCGAGCGCTTGGCGTACCCGGACGTCGATCTCCGGCGTGGCGATGCCCTGCATCCGCAACCCGAATGCGACGTTGCCGGCGACGTCCTTGTGCGGGAAGAGTGCGTAGTCCTGGAACATCAGCCCGAACCGGCGCAGGTGGGGAGGGACCGAGGTGACGTCCTCCCCATCGAAGTGGACGGTGCCGGAATCCGGCGTCTGGAGGCCGGCGATCACCCGCAGCAGTGTCGACTTGCCACAGCCCGACGGTCCGAGGAGCGACACGATCTCGTTCGACCCCACCTGACAGTCGACCCCGTCGAGTGCCACGGTGGCGCCGAAGGTGACTCGCACGTTTCGGATCCGGAGCATCAGAACGATCCCAGTTCACCGGCTCGCAGCCGGTCGAGGGCCATCACCAGCCCGGCCACCATCACCATCAGGATCACCGCCATCGCCATGGCACCGGAGAACGTGACCGCCCCCGGGCGACCCAACAGGCGGAAGATGAGGGTGGGGACGGTGATCGTTCCCGGCCGCACGATGAAGGCGGTGGCGCCGAACTCGCCGAGGGAGACCGCCGCCGCAAAGCCCCCGGCCACCGTCACCGCTCTTGCCATGAGCGGGAGATCGACCTCCCGCCACACGCGGCGCGGGGACGCCCCGAGGACGGCGGCGGCGTCGCGCAGGACGGACTGGATCGAGCGGATGGTCGGGAGGACCGCCCTCACCACGAACGGGATGGCGACGAGGGCGTGGGCGATGGGCACGATTATCGGCGCGGTGCGCAGGTCGATCGGCCGGTCCAGCGCTACGAGGAAGCCGAGTCCGATCGTCACGGCCGAGGTCCCGAGGGGAAGCATGACCACGACGTCCACCCACCGTCCCCAGCTCGGGGCGGCGCGGGCGATCGTCATCGCCGCCGGCACTCCGACGAGCAAGGCGATGAGGGCGGCGATGGCGGCCGACTGCAACGAGTTGGCGATGGCTGCCCCCGGATCGATCGCCAGGGGTGCCGGGTCCGCCAGGAACCGCCATCCCGCCGCCCCTCCTCGCAGGCTGCGGGCGACGAGCACGGCCGGTGGAATCAGCACCATCAGCAGGGATGTCCCGACGATCGCCGCAACGGTCCACCGCTCCCTCCCGCGCGGGGCACGGAGAACCTGTTCCTCGGGTCGCAGGCGGAGCCGGCGCGATCGCCGTTCCTGCATCCTGGCGTACACGGCCATCACGGCTGTGATCCCGACCAGCTGGACCAGTGCGAGTGCTCCGGCCGCCGGTAGATCGAGGAAGGTCGTGACCCGCTGGTAGATCTCCACCTCGATGGTGCGGTGGCGGAGCCCTCCCAGGATCAGGACGATCCCGAAACTGGTGAAGCACAGCAGGAACACGATCGAGGTGGCGGCCCCGATGGAGGGTGCCAGCAGCGGGAGGGTGACCCGCCGGAACGACTGCCAGGGGGAGGCGCCCAGTACGCGTGCCGCCTCGATGGTCGACCGGTCGAGCCGCGCCCACACCGTCGTGACGGTGCGAACGATGACCGACACGTTGAAGAAGACGTGGGCCAGCAGGATGGCGGCGACCGAGTCGCGGAGCCCGAGGGCGATGAACGCGCTCGCCACCACGACGGTCGGCAGCACGAAAGGGACGGTCACGACTGCCAGGACCAGGCGTCGACCCGGGAACCGGAACGTGGACAGCACCCACGTGAGCGGGAAGGCGACGACCAGTGTCAGCGCGGTCGAGACCGTCGCCTGCCACAGCGTGAACCACAGCGCCGACGTGGTCGCGCGAGTCGTGAGGAACGACAGTCCCCCCGTTCCGGTGGATGCTTCGAGCAGGATCGACGTGACCGGGTAGACGAAGAAGTACCCCAGGAACAGGACGGGGATGGCGATGAGGGCGACCCGGCCCGGGGCCGGCCTCACGGGAGGACGATCTCCGTCCACTCCTGGATCCAACGTTCCCTGTTCTCCTCGACGAGGGCGGGATCCAGGCGATTGGGACTGGCGGGAACCACCGTGTACTCCACGAACAGCGGTGGCAGGGGCACCGTGGCGTTGGCGGGGAAGACGAACCAGGTGAGCGGTACCTCGGACTGGAACTCGGGCGACAACAGGTAGTCGACCAGCAACCCTGCGGCCTCTTCGTTGCCACTGCCGGCCAAGACTCCCGCGAACTCGATCTGGCCGTAGCAACCTTCGTCGATCACGCCGGTGATCGCCCGGTCGGTGGGAGGGTCGGAGAAGAGCACCTCGGCGGGTGGCGACGAGGCGTAGGAGACCACGAGGGGTCGGTCCCCGCCCCACCACGTGGACTCGGCGTAGTAGGCGGTGTCCCAGTCGCGGACCACCCGGACCCCGTTGGCGACCAGCGCCCTCCAGTAGTCCTGCCACCCGTCCTCACCGAAGGTGGCGATCGTCGACAGGAGGAAGGCCAGCCCCGGCGACGACGTGCCCGGGTGCTCGACGACCAGCAGATCCGCGTAGTCGGGGTTCGCCAACTGCTCGAGGTTGAGCGGTGGGGGCAGCTCGCCGGAGAAGTATTCGATGTCGTAGTTGAGGCACACGTCGCCCCGGTCGATCGGGGTCACCCGGTGTTGGGGATCGAGTATCAGATCGCCGGGGACGTCGTCCAGCAGCGGTGAGGTGTGCGGCGCGAAGATGCCGGCCTCCAGGGCCCTGGACAGGAAGCTGTCGTCGATCCCGAAGAGCACGTCTGCGACCGGATTGTCGGCGGTGAGGATGGCCTGGTTGACCATCGAACCGGCGTCCCCCGCCGGCAGCACGCGTACCTCGATGCCGGTGTCGGCGGTGAACGCGGCGAACGTGTCGTCGCTCACGCCTCCGGCGAAGGAGTCGTGCGACATCAGTGTGAGGATCGCCGGTGGGCCGGCGTCGGTCGTGGTCGTGGTGTCGTCGGCGTCGCCGCCGCCGCAGGCGGCGACGAGCAGCCCGACGACGATGGTCGTGATTCGTGTCCTGGCGGACATAGTCTCGCTCCTCTCGTCGTCGGGAGCGGTCCGGAGGGGTGAGCTGAGGTCCCTGCGCCGGCATTATCCGGATCAGGTTCGACGGTCGGAGCCTCGAAGACTCCCTCTCAGCCCGGTCTCACCGAGCTCCCGTGTGGCGGAAGCCTAATGCGTGGGGCCGAGTACCAGGGCGGTGTTGTGTCCGCCGAACCCGAACGAGTTCGACACGACCGCCGTCGGGGCCCAGCTGCGATGTGCCGTCACGATGTCCGTCAGCGGGATCTCGGGATCCTGGGCCGTCAGGCCGACGTTCGGCGGAAGCTCCTGCCGATCGATCGCCAGTATCGACGCCACGGCCTCGACGGCGCCCGACGCTCCCAGCGCGTGGCCGGTGGTGCCCTTGATCGACGAGATCGCCGGCTGGGCGTCCGGCCAGATGCGCGCCACGACCTCGCCTTCGGTGCGATCGTTCAGGTCGGTCCCGGTGCCGTGAGCGTTGACGTAGCCGATGTCGGCGGGCTCGAGTCCGGCGTCGGCGATGGCGAGACGTACCGCCCGTTCCGCCCCGTCGCCTCCGGGATGGGGTGCGGTGATGTGGTGAGCGTCCGCCGTCGCCGCTCCTCCCAGGACCTCGGCGAGTACGGTGGCGCCCCGGTCGATGGCCATCTGGCGTTCCTCCAGGACGAGGATCCCGGCGCCTTCTCCCAACACGAACCCGTCGCGTTCGGCATCGAAGGGGCGGGCAACCATCGACGGGGACAGTGCCCGGGCGGATCGGAATCCGGCGATCGTCGGCTCTCGCACGGCGCCTTCGGCTCCGCCGGCGATGCCGGCGTCGGCGTACCCCCACTGGATCTGGCGCATCGTGTCGATGATCGCCTGTCCACCCGCTGCGCAGGCGACCACCGGAGTGGTGGCCGCCCCACCGAACCCGTAGTGGATCGAGATCGTGGCGGCCGCCGCGTTGCACATCATCATCGGGATGAGCATCGGCGATGGACGCGGGTTCTCGGAGTAGGCCTCGGTGATCAGTTCTTCCAGCGACGGCAGCCCGCCGATGCCGGTGGCGACCCCGACGGTCACCCGGTTCGGGTCGACGTGGTCGAGCGACCCCGCCTGCGCCAGCGCTTCCATCGTCGCCACGAGGGCGAACTGCGTGAAGCGGTCCATTCGGCGGTGCTCACGCTTGGGAATCCACGGTTCGGGATCCCAGGACGGGATCTGGCGAGCGCCCGGCCCCGGAGCGGCACCCAGCCCCTTCCAGAAGTCGTCGATCCCGACTCCGGCGGCGGAGACCACTCCCATTCCCGTGACGACGACGCGTCTGCGTTGCATGACCCCATTCTGCACCAACTGCCGACTTGCTCGGCCTTTGCCGGTGTCAGAGGTCTGTGGCGTACAGGATGTCGGCGCCCGCCATCACCTGTGGTGCCAGCCCTTCCACCTTGGGAAGCAGTTGGGTGAGGTAGAAGCGGCAGGTGGTCAGCTTCTGCTCGAGGAACCGTCGGTCGCCCTCTTCCAGTTCGAGCTGTCGTGTCGCGGCCAGCCACGAACGGCCCATCAGCCAGCCGCCGGCGAGCGTGCCCATCAAATCGAGATAGGGCGTGGCCGCGGCGAGGGCGTCCTGGTACCCGCCGGCTTCCAGCCGATCCGAGAGCCAGGCGGTCACCTCCCGACCGGTCGCCACCGCCCCTGTCAGCCTCGTGCCCAGATCGTTGTCCTTGTCGCCCAACTCGCCGGCGGTGGCTTCCATCTCGTCGAGGAGGGCGGCGACGGCTTCGCCCCCCGACAGGGGGATCTTGCGGAGGACGAGGTCGATGGCCTGTATGCCGTTCGTGCCCTCGTAGATCGGTGAGATCCGGCTGTCCCGGTAGAACTGTGCCGCCCCTGTCTCTTCGACGTAGCCCATGCCACCGTGTACCTGAAGTGCGGTCGAGGCGATCTCGACTCCCCGGTCGGTGAGCCACGCCTTGACGATCGGGGTGAGGAGCGCCACCCGGTCGCCGTGGAACGCCCGAACCGATTCCTCGACGGCGTGACGGTGGTGGTCGACGCTGTACACGGTCGTGTAGAGAAGAGCCCGCATCGCCTCCAGCTGGGAACGCATCGAGAGGAGCATGCGGCGGACGTCAGGATGGTCGATGATCGGAGAGGACTCGCCCGGTTCGGCGCCGACGGCTCGGCCCTGGGTGCGCTCCCTGGAGTACGAGGACGCCTGCTGATACGCCCGTTCTCCCACGGCGAGTCCCTCGGCCCCGACCTCGATCCGGGCCGTGTTCATCATGGTGAACATGTACCGCATGCCCTGTTGCTCTTCGCCCACGAGGTAGCCGGTTGCGCCGGTGAACTCGACGACACAGGTGGGGGAGGCGTGGATACCCAGCTTGTGCTCGAGGGAGACGATCTCGTACGCGTTGCGCTCGCCGGGGAGGCCGGCGGCGTCGGGCAGGTACTTGGGTACCAGGAACAGCGAGATGCCCTTGGTGCCGGGGGCGGAACCCGGGGTTCTCGCCAGCACCAGGTGGATCACGTTCTCGGTCAGGTCCTGGTCGCCCCAGGTGATGAAGATCTTCTGGCCGCTGATCCGGTAGGACCCATCCGCCTGGGGTTCCGCCCGACTGGTGAGAGCCCCGACGTCGGAGCCGGCGTGAGGCTCGGTGAGGCACATGGTCCCCGACCACTCCCCGGTCACGAGCTTCTCCAGGTAGGTGGCCTGTTGTTCGGGAGAACCGTGCTCCATGAGGGCGTCGATGGACGCCTGAGTCAGCATCGTGCACAGGGACAGGGCCAGGTTGGAACTCTTGAACATCTCGTGGACGGCCATCCCGACCAGCAACGGCATGCCCCCTCCACCCCACGCCTCCGGAAGGTGCACCCCCGCCCATCCTGCGTCGAGGTACGTGCGGTAGACCTCCCTGAACCCACTCGGTGTTCGGACAGATCCGTCGACGAGCCGCGAGCCCTCGAGGTCGCCGTGCCGGTTGGTGGGTGCGATCACCTCGGCGAAGAATCGACCGGCCTCCGCCAGCACGCCCGCCACCGTCTCCCTGTCGGCGTGCTGGAACCCGTTGAGCTTCGCCACGGCGTCGAGGTCGGTGACGTGTGCGAGGACGAATTCGAGGTCGGCGAGGGGAGGTGCGTACTCGGTCATTCGATGCTCCTGTGCTGAAGTCCGATGTTACAGACCGATCGGTCTGCAATTCGATGGTGTTCAAGGTTCCTCGCCGGTCGACCGAAGAGTGGTCATGGACTCCAGGGGGAATCAGCGGAGTCGGGTGGTTGGCGCGTCCTTCGTGGCGCTCACGTTGCTCGTCTCTCTCATCGCACAGCCTGTCTCGGCGGACGGATTCGATCCGTCCCGCATCGTCTTCCCCGTCATCGGGGAGGTCACCTTCATCGACGACTTCCACCAGGCGCGCTCCGGGGGTCGGACCCACGAGGCGACGGACATCATGGGCCCGAAGATGCTTCCGGTCGTGGCGGCAGCGTCCGGCGTCGTCCGTTGGATCGGCTCGGAGTGCTGCATGCTCTCGATCGATCACGGAGGCGGGTGGGAGACCTGGTACATCCACCTCAACAACGACACGCCCGGTACCGACGACGGGCTCGGCTGGGGCATCGCGCCGGGCATCGAGCGCGGGACCAGCGTGTATCAGGGTCAGTTGATCGGTTGGGTGGGGGACTCGGGTAACGCCGAGTCCGTCGCACCCCACCTCCACTTCCAGATCTTCCACGACCGGGTGGCGGTCAACCCCTATCCGTACCTGCTGGCGGCTCCCCGTCTGAGCGCGCCCCAGCCTCGGGTGTCCAACGGCACCTTCGTGGACGACGACTCATCGGAACACGAGGCGGACATCGAGAAGCTGGTGGCGACCGGCATCACCAAAGGCTGTAGCACCGAGCCGATGCGCTACTGCCCGGGCGACTCGATCACCCGTGGCCAGATCGCTGCCTTCATCAGCCGCGCCCTGTCGCTGCCATCGAGTGACGTGGACTGGTTCCCCGACGACGACGGCACCTACTTCGAGCCCGACATCAACGCCGTGATGGCGGCCGGGATCGGCTTCGGGTGTGACGAGAACCGCTACTGCCCCGACCGTCCCCTGCTGCGCGAAGAGATGGCGACGCTGCTCGCACGGGCGTTCGGCCTGCTCCCGTCCGGAGTCGACTGGTTCGCGGACACCGCCGGCAACCCCCATCTCGGTGACATCGATGCCATCGCCACCGCAGGCGTGACCCTCGGTTGTCAGACCGAGCCTGCGCTCTACTGCCCCCGGGACACCGTCACCCGCGCCCAGATGGCGTCGTTCTTCGTCCGGGCGATGGGGCTGTAGATCCGGCAGCGGTTCCGGCGGTCAGAGACCGTCGGCGATGGCCGTGAGCGTTGCCCCGGCAGGGGCGTCGAGCTTGACCCTGGCGAGAGAGTCGTGATCGGTCGGGCCGAGATTCACGATGACCATCGATCCACCCCGTGCGACCACCGAGAGGGGGAGGTGGGCGGCCGGATAGACCCCCAGCGTCGAACCCACGACCAGCACCGCATCGGCGTCCTCGGCCATGACCGTGGCCTTCGCCATCTCCGCCTCGGGGAGCAGCTCGCCGAACATGACCGTGGTGGTCTTGACGATCCCGCCGCAGCGGGGGCAGTGGGGGTCCTCCATCCCGGCATCCACCCATCCGAGCACCTCCTCCGTTGGCCACGTGGCGCCGCAGCCGAGACAGAGGGACTTTCGGACGTTGCCGTGCAACTCGGCGACGGCCTCCTCGGGAGTGCCGGCCGCTTGATGGAGGCCGTCGATGTTCTGGGTCACGACCCCGGTGAGGCGGCCTCGGTGCCACAACTCCGAGAGTGCCCGGTGGGCGGCGTTCGGAGCGAGCGCGGCGCGGTCCCCCCACAAGTCGCCTCGCTGGTGCATCCGCCAACTGCGGATCCGCACGTCCCGATCCCGCACGAAGCGATCGATCGTGAAGTCGTCCGGATCTATGCGGGTCCACAGTCCGTCCGGACCCCGGAAGTCGGGGATACCGGACTCGGTGGAACAGCCCGCACCGGTGAAGGCGAGGATCCGCTCGGCGCGGCTCAGAATGTCGATGGCTTCGCCGATCCCCGCCATTGGGGTCGGCTCAGACGGCGACGGGGATGAGTTGTTCTTCCAGCTCGGCGATCACCGAGCGGACGTCGAGGGCAAAGTCGATGACATGTCCCGGCAGCACGGCACCGTGCTTCTCGAGGAACAGGTCCACGATCTCCGTCTTCGTCTGTTCTGACATGAAGTCTCTCCTGGTCACGGTCTAGTGCAACGCACGAAGGCGGCTTCGCGTTCCCGGCACACTCTCCCACGTCGCGGCGCCTTTGCGTAGTTCATCGCCCGATTCGGGGGTCGGATTGAGTGACTCGTGTCCGAATCGTGTACACCGAATCGCCCGACAGGACGCCACCCCGGCCGAAGAGGCGGCCGAACTGCCAGTTGGACAGCCCGAGTTCCGGGCGGTCGAGGGCGTACTGCCCGTCGACCCAGCGTGTGAAGCCGTTACCCACGAACGGAGCATCGATCCGGTTCCAGAACGACTCGTGCCTGCGCTCATCCTCGGAGATCAGGCTGGCCACGAATCGGGGGCTCTGGGCGTTGAAGAGATCGACCGCCTGGTCGACGTCGTCGACCACGGTCAGGGTCACCTCGGGGGACCGCTCCCACTCCCATTCGATCCCCAACTCTTCGTCACCGAGCTCCTCCGTGCGAGGTTCGAGGCTCGGCCCGCCGGCACGGACGACCGCCACCTCGTCGAACCATGCCTCGGGAATCAGGTGGCGGGCACGGGGCGTCACGTGGAGTTTCGGGGGAGCGCCGCGCTCGTCGGCGGCCCGCTGCAGAGAGTCGAGGAACACCGGAACCAGGTGCTCAGCGGCCGTTTCGACGATCGCGCAGGTGTTGAGCGTGTTGCAGACCTTCCGATCCAGGGAGTTGGCGACGGCCGCCCCGAACGCCTCCGGGTCGGCCTCGTCGGCTGCAACGATCCACGCTCCACCCGTCCCGTGGAGGCTGACGGACGTCCCGGTCTGGCGCGCCACCGCTCCCAACTGGGAGACGGCGGGACCCGATCCCCTGGCGACCGCCAGTGACAGCCGTGGATCCGAGAACATCGCCCAGCCGGTCGCCCTGCTCGGCGAGTCCACCAGGGTTGCTGCTCCGGCCGGCAGGCCGGAGGCGGCCAACGCCGGGTCGAGAGCGTGCTCCACGATGGCTCTGGCGGTACCGAGGGCGTCCGAACCGATCCGGAACACCACCGTGTTGCCCGCTCGCAGCACACCCGTGGCGTCGGCGAAGACATTGGGGCGTCCCTCGAACACGAAACCGACCACGCCCAGACCGGCGCGGACCAGCTCCACCGTCCACCCGGGGTGGCGCACGGTCTCCACGACCGTTCCCCGGCCTCCATCACGCTGGGCCCACGACCTGAGGCCTTCGATCATGTCCCGGCGCATGCGGTCGGAGAGGACCAGGCGGGTGGTGCTTCGACCGAGGCCTGCGGCTCGTTCTACGTCCTCGGAGTTGGCGTCCGCGATGGGACCGAAGGATCGGTCGTCCTCGAGAGCGGCGGCGAAGGCGAGATAGAAGTCGGTGACCTGGGCGTCACTCACCTCACCCATGACGGAGAAGGCATGCGCGGCGCGTCCCACCGCCCCGGAGGCGACGTCCCACTCCGCCTTGGGTATGTGGAGCAGATCGCCGGAGTCCTGCACCACGACCAGGCGGTCGCCCGCCACGTAGGCGGTTGCCAATTCGGCTGGAACGATCGTGACCCGGTTCCCCCCGTAGGGGATCTCCATCCCTTCGCTGAGAGTCAGCAGCTCACCCATCGGCGGCGAGGGTACCTCCGTGCAGGGGGTCGTCCCGCCCCGAGCGGGAGGATCCCAAGGGGACTAGTCCGCTGGCATCAGTCCCCGATGATGCTCGTGTTCGTTGTCAGGTGGGGTGTGATGAGGGGCGAGGGCATGGGAGGACGAGCGATGAAACTCAAGGAATTGGTGACGAAGCGGAATGTCCGCTGTCAGGATCACGAATGGATCTCGACCACGAACTCGGGCATCCGGCGGAGTATCTGCACGGTGTGCCACGCCGTCACGGTGCAGGTGATCGACGAAGGCACGGTGTCGCTGTACCTGTCCCGGGACGACGTTCCCGCCCGCGCCTACTGACCGGCTGACCAACACCTCGGCCCCCGGGACGGTCACGCCGGGGTGACTCGGAGTACGGTGGGCTCACGATGACGCCCGCCGTCGAAGCAGCGCAGATCGGGGCGGAGGTCGAGGCGGGGGCATTCACCAGTCGCCGTGTTCGGGAGGCCGTCGTGGCCGGGTTCGCCTGGGCGGTCTCCGCGGCCGGGGTGATCTGGGGATCCATCTACCTCGGCCTCGGGTTGCCGTTGGCTGCCGTCTACCCGTTCGGTTTCGCCGTGGTGTCGGCGCTCAATGCCCTCGGATACCGACGGCATCGTCACTTCAAGTTGCTGGCCTGCGTGCAGATGTTCGCGATCCTGCTCGTGCCAGCGGTGCTGATGCTCCACCTCGGTGGACTGGTGAGCTCCGGGGCGGTGGGCCTGTGGTCGCTGCTCGCTCCGATCGGGGCACTCCTGGTGATCGGACCTCGTTTCGCGCTGGGGGTGTTCGCGGCATTCGCCGGCACGATCGTGGCCGGCCTCTGGGCGGATGACCGGTTGGACGCCGTGGAGGCTCTGGGGTCAGGGGCACACGACGCGTTCCTCCTTCTCAACATCGTCGGTGTGTCGCTGGTGGCGTTCTGGGCGATGCGCATCTTCCTCGGCGCCAACGATCGGCTCACACTGGAGCAGACACGACTCCGGGAGATCGAGCGTTCCTACGTCGCCCAGGAGGCGATGCTCCGCCAGCAGGAGCGTCTCGCCATCCTCGGGAAGCTGAGTGCCGGGGTCGCACACGAGTTGAACAACCCGGCGGCGGCGGCGGGGAGAGCCACCGGCCATCTCGGCGACGTGGTGAACCGACTGGTGGACGACGGTATCTCCCTGCTGCAGTTGGGTGTCGGCGCCGAGGGACTGGCTTGGCTGTGGTCGATGGTCGGCGACGGGATCTCGTCGGACCCGCTGGACGTGTCGGACCGGGAGGATCGCCTGGTGACATGGCTGACCGCCCGATCGGTGGAGAACCCGTGGGAGTTGGCGAACGCCCTGGCGGATCTCGGGTTCGACGGAGCGGTTCTGAACCAGGCGATGGAGCGGTTCAGCGAACGTCAGGTGATCGGGGCGGTGCAGTGGATCGCCGACGTGGCGCGTGCCCAGCGGCTACTCGGTGAGGTGAGGACGAGTGCCGGCCGGATCAGCGAGATCGTCGGAGCGCTCAAGGGATACTCCCACATGGACGGCGCCACCCGTGCTCCGGTCGACGTGGTGCGCGGGATCGAGGACACGGTCGTCATCCTGCGGAGTCAGTTGCGCGGGATCGACGTCGAGCTCGAGTTCGACGAGGCTCTCCCTCATGTGTCCGGCAATGCGGGAGAGCTCAACCAAGTGTGGACCAATCTGTTGGCGAACGCCGCCGAGGCGCTCGACGGGTCGGGTCGAATCGTGGTCACCGGTACCTGTGAGGGGGCGAATGTCCGGGTGGACGTGGCCGACGACGGTCCGGGTATCCCCGCCGAGATCGTCGATACGATCTTCGATCCGTTCGTGACGACGAAGGCTCCCGGCCAGGGAACCGGGCTGGGCCTGAACCTGACACATCAGATCGTGGTGGACCGGCACGCCGGGTCCATCACGGTGGAGTCGACCGAAGGGCGTACGGTGTTCACCGTGCGCCTGCCCAGAGAAGAGGTGACCGAGAGTGAGTGACACCGTGCGGCCGTCGATCGTGTTGGTCGACGACGACCCGGAGGTCTTGGCGTCGGTGGAGAGGGACATCCGGCATCGGTACGCCTCCTCCTACCGCGTGGTCTCGGCGGGTTCGGGAGCAGATGCACTCTCGCTCGTGGACCGCCTGATGGTGCGCGAAGATCCCGTGGCCCTGGTCGTGGCGGATCAGCGCATGCCCGGCCTGACCGGGACGGAGGTGCTCGCCCGGGTCGCCGAGCAACTCCCCGACACCAAGCGCGTGTTGCTCACGGCTTACGCGGACACCGATGCGGCGATCTCGGCGATCAACCGGGCGCACATCCACTACTACATACTCAAGCCGTGGGACCCGCCGGAGGAGCGGCTGTATCCGGTCCTCGACGACCTGCTGGAGGACTGGCAGGCGGTCGGCCGGGCGAGCACGCAGGCGGGCATCCGCGTGCTCGGTGATCGCTGGTCGGCCGAGTCTCACGAACTCCGTGAGTTCCTGTCACGCAACATGGTCCCCTTTCGATGGCTCGAGGTGGGCCGGACACGCGAAGCCGACACCACGTTGAAGGCGTTGGGCGACGACGTGCGTCTGCCGGTGGTCATGCTCGACGACGGGGCGGTCATCTCGCGTGCGACTCCGGCGGACGTGGCGGAGGCGGTCGGCATGCGCGCCACCCCCGACACCGAGTTCTACGACCTGGCCGTGGTGGGGGCAGGCCCGGCCGGCCTGGCTGCGGCCGTGTACGGATCCTCGGAGGGGTTGAGCACTGCCGTGGTCGAGTCGGACGCGCCGGGCGGACAGGCGGGGACCAGCTCTCGCATCGAGAACTACCTGGGCTTTCCGCAGGGGGTGTCGGGCGAGGACCTGGCGCGACGCGCTCTGACCCAGGCTCGCAAGTTCGGGGCGTCGATGATCAGCCCCCGCCGAGCGGTACGTCTGCATCGGGAGGATCCGTATCGAGTGCTGGAACTGGACGACGGGTCCCTCCTGCGCTGTTCGGCCGTGATCGTCGCCACTGGCGTCCAGTACCGCGAACTCGAAGTGCCCGGGGCGGAGCGACTGCGAGGCCGAGGCCTCTACTACGGCTCGGCGTCGACCGAGGCGCAGGGTTTGACCGGCGAACAGGTGATCGTGGTCGGTGGTGCCAACTCCGCCGGCCAGGCCGCCGTCCACCTCGCCCGGTTCGCCGAACGGGTGCTGGTGCTGGTGCGGGGGCCCGCCATCGAGGCGCGCATGTCGTCGTACCTGATCGCCCAGCTGGCCGAGATCCCGCAGGTGGAGATCCGCCTGGAGACCGAGGTGGCCGAGGTCCACGGACAGGACCACCTCGAGGCGGCGACGCTGCGGTCGCCGGCCGGCGAAGAACGGTTGGAGACGGCAGCGGCATTCGTCTTCATCGGGGCACGTCCCCGAACGGAGTGGCTGGACACCACCGTGACGCGAGACGATCGGGGGTTCATCCTCACGGGGCAGAGCGTGTCCGATGCGGGGAAGTGGGCCCTCGATCGAAGCCCCATGCTGTTGGAGACCAGCATGCCGGGAGTGTTCGCGGTCGGGGACGTACGCTCCGACTCGGTGAAGCGGGTGGCGTCCGCCGTCGGAGAGGGCTCGGTGGCGGTCCACCTGGTCCACGCCTACCTGTCGATCTGAGGTTTCAGTCGTCGGTGAACAACCCGACTGCCTCGTCCAGGGGCATGGCCCTGCCCTTCTCGTACCACTCGGTGAAGGAGGATCCCGCCGACTGCTGGACGAGGCGCCGGATGGCGGCGTTCTCCCGCACGTCGCCCGGCAACTCCTCCAGCAGCATGCGACGGGCGGCCTCGTCGGCGGCCCCCATCAACAGGCAGGCCTCCTCCACTCTGCCGAGCCCGACGAGGGCTCCGCACAGCGCCAGCGACACCCAGGGGACCTGGTTGTGGTGGCCGTGCCGGCGATGGATGTCGAGGGCGGCCTTGCCTTGTGAGATGGCTAGTTCGTACTCGCCGCGGTGCGAGGCGATGTAGACCCGATTGCCGGTGGTCACCGCTTCCCGGTAGTGGTCGCCGATGGTCCGTGCCACCTGGGTGGACGCCAGATACGCCGCGTCGGCGGTGTCGTCGTCGCCGTGGGTACGGCTCAGCTCCCCGACGATGTTGAACCCGAGACCGACCAGCACCGGCGCACCGGATTGCTCCGCCAGGGCGATGCCGCGTTCGATCATGTGCACCGCCTCGTCGTGGTTGTCGGGATCGCCGATGTGCGTGGCTCCGAGACTCATCGTCGCCCATGCTTCGTTCAGGAGGTCGCCCGCCTCGCGCAGGCCGGGAAGGGCCTGCTGCCAGTGTTTCCGTGCCTCGCCGAGGAGTCGGAATCCGAAGGCCACGTATCCCGCCCCGATCGATCGACGCGCCGCCAGATGCGAGTCGACGGGGACTGCGCGGGTCAGTTCCTCCCACTTGCGAGCGGTATGGGTGAGGCCGGTGCTGTGGAAGTAGAAGGTGAGGGAGGCATAGATGGCGACAGCGAGTGGCGGATCGTGGGCGATGCTCCAGTCGAATGCCCGGGCGATGTCCGCGAAGTCCGCCTCGATCCGCCGCATGCCGTGATCGGGCATGTCTCTGAGCATCGATCGCTCGGCCTCCTCGGCGAACTCTGCGTAGTACGCGGCATGCCGGGCGGCCAGTTCGTCGACGTCGGTGCGGTCTGCCAGACGCTCATCCGCGAACTCTCGGATCAACTCGAGCATGCGCACCCGGGTCGTCCCCGTGGCGTCGACCCGCTGCTGCAGGAGGCTCTTGTCGACGAGGTCGGCGAGGACGTCGGCTGTGGCCCCGTCCCCGGTCCCGAGTACCACGTCGATCGCATCCACCCGGATCGGTCCGGCGAAGGTGGCGAGTTTGGACATCAGCTCCTGTTCCTGCGGGGAGAGCAGCTGGTAGCTCCACTCGATCGTTCCCCGGATCGTCTGCTGTCGGGCGTGCAGGTCGCGGCTGCCACCCCCGAGCGCGATGGCGCTACGGGCCAGCCGGTCGGCGATCTCCGAGGGCTGCAGCAGCCGCGTGCGTGCCGCAGCGAGTTCGATGGCGAGTGGCAGGCCGTCCA
>DATHWB010000003.1:0-3954 GCA_035460965.1 Acidimicrobiia bacterium | reverse complement strand
AGATGGCGTCGTTCCTGTCCAGGGCTCTGGGGCTCGGCTCGGTCGGCTCGGGTCCCTTCACCGACATAGGGGGCACTCCCCACGCCGGAGCCATCAACGCCATCGCGGCCGCCGGGATCACGCTGGGATGCGCCGGCGACCGCTACTGCCCGGAACAACCGGTACGCCGGGACGAGATGGCCTCCTTCCTGACCAGGGCCTTCTCACTGACCCCGGCCGCCAGCCCGTTCCGCGACACGGCGGGGAACGTCCATGAGGAGGCGATCGGGGCGCTGGCGAGCGCCGGGATCACCCTCGGGTGCGCCCCAGGAGCGTATTGCCCGTCGGCGTCGGTGCGCCGTGACGAGATGGCCTCGTTCCTGACGCGGGCACTCGGCCTGGACGCCGTTCTCGTTCAGATGACGTTGGCGGACAGCCCGACGCTCGAGTGCACGAAGGATGGTCTCGTGTGCCGCGGGGCGTTCACGATCCCTCACCGCGCGGCCTACGCGGTGTCCGAGGGCTTCTATCACGTCCTCCCGTTCACCGCCGGCGAACTGCAGGCATTCCAGTCCTCGAGCACCCGGTTCGAGCTGATGGTCAACGGATCCGCCCAGCCCCTCGTCGATGCCAGCACGGAGAGCGCCGGCACGGCGTACCGGCTCTTCGAGGGTGAGGTGACCCTCCCGCCCGGTCGCCATCAACTGGTGGCCCGCTGGTACTGGCAGGGCTCTCCGACCCGGACGACGATTCTCGACCTGGAGGTCCGGGCGTGACCGTCAACCGGTCGTGACCTGCACCGGAACGGGCGGGCGGGCACGGCCGATGAGATCGAACACACGCTCGGAGGCGTCCTTGGCGTGATAGCTGGAGCGGACCAACGGGCCAGACTCGACGTGCGGGATTCCGATGGACTCGCCGAATGCCTTGTACTCGGCGAACTCGTCCGGGTGGACGTACCGGTGGATCGGGCGGTGCCGCGCCGTGGGACGCAGGTACTGGCCGATGGTGATGATGTCGACGCCGACGGCCCGCAGGTCGGCCAGCGCACCCACCACCTCCTCCCGGGTCTCCCCCATGCCGACGATCAGCCCGGACTTGGTCACCGACTGCGGATTGATCCACTTGGCCCGGGCCAAGAGCGCCAACGACCGTCCGTAGTTGGCCGATGTCCGGATCTCGCGCTGCAGGCGCAGCACCGTTTCGGTGTTGTGGTTGAGCACCTCGGGGTCCGCCGACAGCACCGTCTCCAGGTCCGCCCGTGAACCCTTGAAGTCCGGGATCAGGACCTCGATGTCGGTGTGCGGTGAACGGGCCCGCGCCTGGCGGATCGTCTCGGCGAAGATCCCACTTCCCCCGTCGGAGAGATCGTCCCTGTTCACCGACGTGATCACGGCGTGGGACAGGTCCATCTGGGCGATGGCGTCCGCCGCCCGGAACGGCTCGAGCACGTCGAACTCGGTGGGTTTGCCGGTCATGACGTTGCAAAAGCTGCACGCCCGAGTGCACTTGTCGCCGAGGATCATCAGTGTGGCGGTGCCCATCCCCCAGCATTCGAAGATGTTGGGGCATCGAGCCTCCTCGCACACGGTGTGGAGGTCGAGACCCCGCATCATCTTCTTGAGGTCCCGGTAGTCCTCGTCCATGTGAGCGGTGACCTTCATCCACTCGGGCCGTGCCGGTTCGCCTGGCAGCCGACCGTTGAGCAGCACCGGCTCGGCGGACCGCTTCTCGGGCGAGAACGTTCCTTGCTCCAGCAGTCGATCGACTTCGAACGGTCTCCCCTGCTTGCGGGTGAAGGCACCGAGTTGCACCTCGTTGGTCTCGTACCCGAACACCCGGGCGAAGTGGGGGACGACGACTTCGACCGCCTCCTCGATCGACACGTGGCGACCGAGGATGTCCGACACGTTGGTCACGGCCCGGTCGGTGATCCCGCATGGATTCATCCGTGCGAAGTAGTCCATGTCGGCGGACAGGTTGAGGGCGAAGCCGTGCATCGAGACCTGACGCGACACCCGGACCCCGATCGCCGCCACCTTGCCGGCCTCGGTCCAGACGCCGGTGAGACCGTGCTCCCGCCACGATTCCACGCCGAGATCGGCCAGGGCGTCGATGAGTGCCTGCTCGAGGCTGCGGACGAACGGAACGATCCGGGTGGGATCCGCCAGCGTCCGCAGCGGATACCCGACCAGTTGGCCGGGACCGTGGTAGGTGATGTCACCGCCGCGGTCGACGTGGTGCAGTTCCGCGTCGAACTCGGCGAGCATCGACGGTTCGACGAGCAGATTGGAGCCGTCGCCGTTCCGCCCCACCGTGTAGGTGTGGGGGTGTTCCAGCAGCAGCAGGTAGTCGTCGTCGGTACGTCCGGTCCGCTTGCCTTCGTGGATGGCCCGTTGCAGGTCCCACGCCTCGACGTACGGCAACCGACCGAGCCAGCGGGTACGGAGTGTTCGACTCATCTCCGACAAATCGTAGGGTTTCATACTTCCCCCCTCAGCCGAACGCCGTCCGGGGACGGCCCCCCTCGGCATCGCCTTCGGCTCCGCCACTCCCCCCAACGTCGCTTCGCTCCTGGGGGGAGAAAAGGCCTGGCGTTCGACTGTTCGTCCACCTCGCGACCGAGCCTAAGGCGAGGGAGTGCCGGGCGAGGGGGGAGTGAGCGAAGCGAGCACTGAGCCATCCTGGGGCCGACCACCTCCGCGTCGCTTTCGCGAGCTGGAGCGGGATCAGGCCATCTCCTGTTCCCAATCCCAGTTCTCCAGGTTGTGCCTGATGCGAGCCAGGAACAACACCGCCGTCGACCCGTCGAATGCGCGGTGATCCCAGGTCAACCCGAGATAGCCGATGTGCCGAATCGCCAGTACGTCCTCGCCGTCCGCCGACGTGATCACCGCCGGACGCTTCGCAACCGTGTCGGTCGACAGGATGCCCGTGTTCGGGACGTTGATCACCGGTGCCGACATGAAGGACCCGAACGGACCTGGGTTCGTGATCGTGAACGTCGATCCGGTGACGTCGTTCGGCTCCAGCTTGCCCGACCGGGCCTTGTCGGCCAGAGCCTTCACCTGGCGGGCCAGACCCACCAACCGCAGGCCGTCGGCGTTGCGAATCGAGGCGACGATCAGGCCCTTCTGGTCGAGGTCGATGGCGATGCCGAGGTTGACGGTCCGGTGGAACACCGCCTGGCGCTCCTCCAGGTGGTACTCCGAGTTGACGACGGGGTACTCCTTGAGAGCGTCGACCGTGGCCCGGGCGATGAACGGGAGGTAGGTGAGGGAGAACCCCTCCTCCTTCTTGAACGCCTCCTTGTGGCGCTGGCGCACCCGCTCGACCTTCTCGTAGTCCACCTCCATGGAGGTCCACACGTGGGCCGCGGTCTGCTTGGCCTTGATCATGTTCTGACCGATGCGTACCCGCAGACGATCCAGCTCGACGATCTCGGCGTCCGCCGTGCTCATGACGGGCTTGGCTTCCGGCTTGGGGGCCTGGGCGGCCGGCTCTTCGGGCTCCGCGGGCTTCTCCGGCTCGGCAGGCTTCTCCGGCTCGGCTGGCTTCTCAGGCTCGGCCGTGGCCTCGGACGGAGCCGGTTCCTGCGCAGCTCGGTCTTCGGTCGGCTCCGCCGCGACGGCCTTCGCCTGAACGCCTCCCGCCTCGATGAAGGCCTCGACGTCGCGCCGGGTGATGCGGCCGCCTTGCCCGGTTCCTTCGATCGAGTCGACGTCGAGGTCGTGCTCCCGGATCAGCTTCCGCACCACCGGCGACAGCAAGCGGTCGGCGAGTTCGGAGTCCGGCGAAGCGGGGGCATCGGCGGCCGCCGCAGTCTCGGAAGGGGTGGTGGGTTCGGCGGACGCCTCCGGCTCCGGAGTGGGTTCGGCGGCCCGCTGCGGCTCGGCCGGGGCCTCGGGTGCCTCGGCCGATGCTGCTGACCCCGCCTGACCGATGACGACGAGCGGGGTGCCGACCTCCACGGTC
>DATHWB010000002.1:0-2916 GCA_035460965.1 Acidimicrobiia bacterium | reverse complement strand
AGTGCCTCCTGACGGGACGCCTGCAGTGCATCATCGAACTCGGTCGGCCCTGCCACGACCCGGATCCCCTTGCCGCCACCTCCTGCCGAGGCTTTGATCAGGACCGGAAAGCCGATGTCGTCGGCGGCCGACCTCAGTCGTTCGTCCGCCTGGTCGGCGTCGAAGCCGGGGATGAGCGGCACTCCCGCATCCACGGCGATGCGTCGCGCCTCGATCTTCGACCCCATCGCCTCGATGGCATCGGGATTCGGACCGATCCAGGCCAGCCCTGCACCGACGACCGCCCTGGCGAACCCGGCGCTCTCGGACAGGAAGCCGTAGCCCGGGTGCACGGCGTCGGCTCCCGCCTCCGCCGCCGCAGCCAGCAGTCGCTCCACGGACAGGTAGCTCGACGTGAGGTCGGCAGGACCGATCCACACCGCAGATGTCGCATCCCGGACATGGGGCATCCCGCGGTCGGGGTCGGAATAGACGGCGACGGTGGTGTGACCGAGGCGGTGGGCGGTGCGGATGATCCGGCGGGCGATCTCCCCGCGGTTGGCGACGAGGATCTTCATGTCACATCCGGTAGACGATTCCGGGTCCCGGCGCGGGTGGCTCCTGCCGAGCGGCCAGGGCCAGGCACAGCCCGAGGACGTCCCTGGTGTCGACCGGGTCGATCAAGCCGTCGTCCCACAGCCGGGAAGTGGCGTAGTAGGGATCTGACTGCGACTCGTACTGGTCGGCGACCTCGCGTCGCAGGGCCTCGACCTCGTCGGGTGTCGTCTCGTCCCCCTTCATTCCGGCCAGGCGGATGTCGACGAGGACGGTCTGGGCCGTCCGGGCCGACATGGTGGCGATACGGGAGTTGGGCCAGGCGAACAGGAACCGGGGATTGAACCCGCGACCGCACATCCCGTAGTTGCCGGCACCGTAGGAACCACCGATCAGCACCGTGTACTTGGGGACCGTGGCGTTGGCGACCGCACTCACCATCTTCGCCCCGTGCTTGGCGATCCCGGCGATCTCCGAGTCTCGACCGACCATGTAGCCCGAGGTGTTCTGGAGGAAGAGCAGCGGAACACGCCGCTGCTCGCACAGTTCGATGAAGTGGGTGGCCTTCAGTGCCGACTCGGAGAAGATGATCCCGTTGTTGGCGATGACCCCGACGAGATGGCCCCAGATCCGTGCGAACCCGGCAACGATGGACTCCCCCCACTCGGGCTTGAAAGGGGCGAATCGGGATCCGTCGACGATGCGGGCGATGACCTCGGTGGAGTCGAAAGGGATCCGATCGTCTGCCGACACGATCCCGTAGATCTCACGCGGGTCGCAGGCGGGCGGTTCGGGCTCCTGCCAGTCCAGCCACCCCTGCCGCTGATCCACTCGTCGTTGCGCAGTCGTCTCGCACACCTCACGGAGGCGACCGTACGCCTCGGCCTCGGTATCGGCCATGTAGTCGCTCACGCCCGAGAGGTGGGTGTGGAGGGATGCCCCGCCCAGTTCGTCGGGATCGACGATCTCCCCCAGCGCCGCCTTCACGATCGGGGGCCCGCCCAGGAAGATGCGTCCGATCCCCTCCACCATGATGACCTCGTCGCTGAGGGCTGGTACGTAGGCCCCTCCGGCGGTGCATCCACCGAGGACGACCGACAGTTGGGGAAGGCCACGGGCACTGAGCCGGGCCTGCCGATAGAAGCTCCCGCCGAAGTGATCCTTGTCCGGGAAGATCTCGTCCTGGAGCGGGAGGAACGCTCCTCCGGAGTCGACGAGGTAGATGACGCCCAGGTCGTTCTGATCGGCGATGTCCTGCGCCCGTACGTGCTTCTTGATCGCCACCGGCACGAGGGAACCGCCCTTCACGGTGGCGTCGTTGGCGATGAACACGTACGGCACCCCGTGGACGAGGCCGATTCCGGTGACGATCCCTGCTCCAGGCACCTCGTCGTCGTACTGGCCGAACCCCGAGAGGGTGGAGAGCTCGAGGAAGGGCGTACCGTCGTCGATCACCATGTCGATGCGGTCCCGCACCATGATCTTGCCGCGGGCGCGGTGCCGTTCGATGCTGCGTTCCCGTCCGACACCACCGTCGATGGCCCACCGCATCCGTTCGTGCAGCGTGGCGACCAGGTCGCGATACGCCGAACGATTGTCGGCGAACTGGGTCGAACCCGTGTCGATCGCGCTGCGAATCCTCCTCACCGGGCCGCCACCCCCTCCCAGTACTGGCGGGCGATGACCTCGACGAGTTCGTCGAGATTGCCCCGCTCGGAGTCGAACCACTCCACCGCGAAGTTCATCGCTCCGAAGAGCGCCAACCGACTGAGCGCGACCGGGACGTCCGGGGCCATGTCGCCTTCGACCTGCAACTCCTCCAGGAGGTCGGTCCACCGCCGCTCGTAGCGATCGCGATCAGGGATCACGGCTTCCCGCACGGCAGCCGGCGCGACGTGAAATGCCGACACGTGATTGGCGGTGTACGGACCGTGTTCGAAGAGGGCGGAGAGGTGTCCCCGAATGTGCGCCCTGATCCTCGCCGACGGAAGCTCACCGGAGGTGGCAGCGGCGGCCTGATCGAACGCATGCTCCATCGCAACGATCCCGCGCTGGAGAATGTCGAGAAGGAGGGCCTCTTTCGACTCGAAGTGGTAGTAGATCGAACCCGCCTTGATCCCGACCGCCGACGCGATGTCGCGCAGGGTTGTCTGGGCGTACCCGTTCCGCAGAAACAGCTCGGCGGCCGCGTCGGTGATGCGCTGTCGACCACTCGCCGTACCGGTGTCTGCAATACCGGTGTCGGGAAGGGGCATCGCCATCCCCGGCAATCTACCTAACAAACGTTAGGCAGACAACCTCGATCCTCTCTTCCGGCGACGTCGGACCGACTCTCTCGATAGCCTTTCCGGCACGAGGAGGTGACACGACCGTGAGCACCGA
>DATHWB010000001.1:0-2852 GCA_035460965.1 Acidimicrobiia bacterium | reverse complement strand
GACGAGAGCGGCAACCAGGGTGCGACGGCTCCGGGGCGCGCCGGGTCGGTCAGGCAGGTTGGTCACGGCGCATCGCCTCCTGGTCATCGGGGACTTCGGCGGGGTGGAAGTGGGCAGTGAAGGTGACGTCGACCCATTCGAAGACGGTGATGGCTCGGATCTCGTCGACGCTGCGTACCGTGACCACCATCGGTCCGGGCTCCCAGCCGGCGGGTACGTAGAAGGTCGCCGCCACACGCTCGGTCTGGCCGTTCTCGAGCGGTACGTACTCGTGGTTGTCGGACTGTTGGAGGTAGCCGTCCGGGTAGGTCAGGAACAGCTGGGATCGTGTGTCGAAGCCGAGGCCGAACGGCCCGGTCGCCTCGACCTCGACGGCCGTCACCACTGCCACGACCTCGAGCGCCTTCATGCCTGCGGGAGGACGGTCCAACTCCCGTGGCAGCCCGAAGCGGTAGCCGACGATCTCCACCCGATAATTGCCGGCAGTGATGGTCGGTGAGGTGACCGGAAGCTCGATCGGCACGGGAGGGTCGATCCCATAGATCGAGCGTGGACCCAGCGGGAGGATCGAGGGGGTCATGTGATCGCGACCGAGGAAGAGCGTGAGGTCTTCGAGATCGAGGGAGTCGACGAAGTTGAACTCGAACGCCACGGGGACGGAGGTGTCCAGAGTCACCGGCGGTACCGGTCTCACGAGCCCTCCGAACAGTCTGCGGTCCGAGCCCAGGGCCACGACGGGAGCGAACTGTGGACGGATCGCCAGGAAGCTGTCGTCTGCCGGACGCACCGGTGGCAGGAGTCGAACGTTTCCCGTGACGGTGGCGCGGGTTGCGGCGGGGTCCCAAGTCAGTCGTTCCACCTGAAATGCGAAACCGGAGACGTTCACCTCCCCCTCCAGGGCAACGTCGACCGGAGATGCAGGTGCCCTGTCCGGGTTGGGGAGTAGGGGGATCGGCAGGGGAGCGACGCCGTCGTGCCGGCGCGGTCCGTGGTCGGCGGGCACGTCTATCGACACGGGGATCGAGATCCGTTGCACCAGGTCGGGATGCAGGAGTCCGAACGCATGGCTCCCGACGCTGGCCATGAGGATCTCGTAGTCGCCGCTCGGGTCTGGGGGGACAGGGAAGTCGACGCTGTTCCCGATCGACGAGGTCCAGCTCATCGGAGCCCGTCCGACGCTTCCCCCGAGGGGCTCGACCGTGGTTCCGTCCGGCCATGTCAGCAGGAAGTGCTCCGTGGGATGGAAGCCGTTCACGGGACTGGCCGCACTGGTGAACTCGTCGAACTCGAGGCGCATCATGTGGTGGCCGGTGGGCGCGCGGGGGCCACGCAACGAGTCGGCGAACAGTCGACCGCCATTGAAGTGCACCGTGAACTTGCCGATCTGCCCCCACGCGTCCACCGCCAGCGACAAAGGCGCTCCGAATCCCTCTGCCGCCCTGGTGCCGAGGTGAATCGTCGTCCGGGTCTCGTCCGCCCGGCCCCAGCGAAGCACGCCTTCCTCGATCGGCGCGGTGGCGGTTCCTATCCGTACCTCCCCAGTCAGGTCGGTCGAGGTGGCGGGCGGGATCCGCATAGTCGAGCTGAGGAACACGTGATGTTCGGTGTCACCGAGGATGAGTTTTCCCTCGGCGCTCGGAGTGGCCCAGGAGTCGGTGAGGTTCTCGAAACGGAGCCCGAGGTAGAGGGTGCCCGTCGTCGTGTCGTGAACTCCCTCCCCGACAGTGACGAGGAAGTGCCCGGTCTGGAAGACGACGTCGATCTCGAAGGCCGACTGACCGGGTGCGAGGCGTCGCTCTGCCGTCGTGGTCGTGGTCTCGTCCGCAGGCGCCGACGGCTCGGTCGAGGTGGTGGTGGCGCCGTCGCCGTTGCGATCGCACGCCGAGAGGAGGCCGCAGGTCGCCAGCAGCGCCATGGCGACCCATCCAGAGCGGGCGGTAGTCATGGGGCCGCCCCCGGATCGCAGCTCACGACTGCCCCCGGTTGGGAGTCGCCGGCGTCCCCGGTCGCGGGCTCTGGTGTCGACCGATCCCGCCCGATTCCCTTGGGATCGGGCACTGGGCCCGTGTCCACTCGATCCGGTTTCCGTGCAGCGACGTGCTCGTCTGGATCCGCCGGACGGGCGACCCTGATGGTCACGGGCTCCGCCGGTGCGACGTGGACGACCATGTTCGGCCCGGGCAGCTGACGGGCACCGGTGGCGGTGAAGGGGTCGTTGCCGATGCCGCGTTCCACCCCTGGTGCGGGGGCAGGCTGCGGGTGGTCGGACGTAGCCATCGCCTCGTCGACACCCGTCAAGCAGCCGCCTGCGGCCGGGACTCCGCCAAGGCTTCCAGTGAGTTCGTCGGTCCCGAAGGCCGAGTCTTCGCCGCTGTCAGCCGTGTCGAGGAGTTCGATCCAGGACGCATCAGAGGAGGTACAGGCCGGGACGAGCAGTGCAAGGACGGCGATCGTCGTACGAAGACGTGATCCTCGTCGGGGGAGGGCGGCGACCCGTGAGTGTTGACTGCGAGACAGCAGGCTCGCGAACGTACCTGAGGCCCAGATGCGCCCACAGTGTCGGAGTAGTCCCGAACGGGTCCCACCTGGGGGCGGGCGCTCCTACGTTTCGATGACCGTGTATCGACTGAATGAGACCGGGCGGGGGCGAGAGGGATCCTCGGGGATGCGGGCGTGGGAGCGACGGTGGGCGTCGCTGCGCATGTAGGACTTGAAAGCCTCGCGGTCGGTCCACCACGAGACCATCACGTACCGGCCGGGCGTCGACTCGTCGCGCCACACTTCGAGGTGACGGAAGCCCGGCCAGTGGTCCACTTCACCGAGCCGGTCCCGGAACGCCTCCTCGAGGGTGG